>NZ_CCEJ010000012.1 GCF_000750955.1 Criblamydia sequanensis CRIB-18
TTTACCAAGCTCTTCAAAGGGTTTATCGACCGCTTTTTCAACCGCACTTTCTTCAGCTGTTTTAACCGCAGGAGGCTCTATAGGATATTTAGAAGTAATTGACTCACATTCTTTTACAGGCCTCACTTGCATAAAACTTCAAAAGTTTAATCCTCGTAAAATAGTAAAAGAAATTTATTCAAAGAAATCCATAGGATCTCTCTGTTTGAGGATTCTTTCCCAGAATGAATTCGGCTCTTTTTCCTGTTCCTGAACTTTATCTTTCTGATGAGGTTTATAGGGGACTGTTGAAAGGGTTTCTTCGTAGGGGATACTTTCTTCTTTAGTTTTAGGCAAAAAGTCAATTGCCTTAAAGAAGTCCATTACAGCCTCTCTTGACTCTCTACCTTTCCACCAATTAGTTACATGCGTTCCACCAGGGTTCATTGACAGCTTAATGACCTGATTACGTCTCTTTGTCAATAAAGCATCAATCATTAATTCCGGATGATGAGAGGGTACCAAATCATCACCCCCCTCCCCTCTATATGGAACATTGGTATTTATTAACTGGTGCCCTCTATTATATCTAAGATCTTCTGCGGTATTATAGCCGCTGAATAGAGCCTTTACAAGGCCTTCAACAATAAAATTAAGTTTTACAATGTAAGGTGCCCAGCTTTTAAAATTCCTCAGTTCATACTCCAGGGTATTTTTTTCAGCCTCCTGTTCACTTGGTATCTTATCTTGTATGGCTTTTTCACAAAAATCATTAATACTTTGCATAACAATTTCATGAAAATTAGCTAAATTTTGATCCATCATTAAATTAATTTTAGGATATTTTTTTCCAAGCCACGCTGTCGGGGCTGCCCCAAAGCATTCTCCTTTAGCTAAGATTTCATTATTTTTCAGATGTTTGATTTCTCGAAGATATTTATACGCCGATTCAATTGAGGCATTTATATTGTTATTATCGGCAAGTCCAGTGCTTAGCCCCTTCCCAGGGTTATTATACACCATGACATTAATTCCCTCTAATGCGTAAGATAACATCTCAGGTATGTGACCCTCGTAAACATCTGTTTGGTTTTGGGTAAGCAAAATTGTTTTCTTTGTATCGCTAATTTTTTCAGGGATTCCGATTTTAAGTTTCATTTCGCTATCTTTAATCTCATTTTCGAAAAACATTTCCAATGCGGGAATATTCTTTTTTCTGACAAGAAAAACCTGATCTTTAGAATATACGATGCTCCAACTGGTGGTTTGCAAAAGATGTCTCTTTTCTTCTGGAAGGGCATCCCAATCTTTGATATCAAATACAATAGCTGGAAATTCATCCACTATCTCTAAAACATTTTCATCTATTTTCCCTGATTCACTAATGTTTAAGTCATTAAAAGAAAATATAAGATGGGTTTTATAGTTAGCATCCTTATGGTAGCTATAGGTTGACTTTAAGAGCCTATCATAAGAAACAAGATC
This sequence comes from Criblamydia sequanensis CRIB-18, assembly GCF_000750955.1. NCBI lineage: Bacteria > Pseudomonadati > Chlamydiota > Chlamydiia > Parachlamydiales > Candidatus Criblamydiaceae > Candidatus Criblamydia > Candidatus Criblamydia sequanensis. The sequence goes on from NZ_CCEJ010000012.1 coordinate 1,465, forward strand.
CACTAAATAAAACTTGCCGGTGGAAGCATCTTTAATAATTTTTTTATCAAATAAACCAAAAGTGGATTCTTTTAGATTAGCCATTTGATCTTCATCGAAATTTAACTCATGCAAAACTATGGGAAGCTCATTTTCTGGCGGTTCATTCTCCTTCTGCTCAAACTTACCCTCGACATGAAGATAGCATCTCTTCATCTTATTAAAGGGGCTATTTTCCGGAATTTCTAATTTTAAAGTCTTTCTTTGACCGCCTACTTCCTCCAACCTTTTGATCAAGTTAGCCGAACTAAGGTAATGAGCATCTACAGTTTCATGAGTGGTACTTTTAAATTGAAGATGCTCTGCTCCAAAAAATTTTAGTAGGGGGTGCTTACCCTTCTTGATCCTTTCCGGATCCCAGTCCTTTAAAGCGCCTCGAACTATGGTATTTGAATTTAACATTCCTCCTAGATACTTCGTAAAATCTAAGAAACGAGCCACTTTCCTAAAGAAGGAGACAAAAGCGTTACCTGTAAAATCGTAGAATTTAGTTTCTGAAAGTTGCTCCAAAGGAGTTTGCACAGCTTCAATTACCTTGATTTCTTCAGCAGTTCTTTCACCCTTTTGGTGGTTTTGAATATCATGAGTATTTAAAGGCCTAGTTCCTTGTATGGGTAGTGGATTTGCTCCCTGCATAAGACCTCATTATTAGTTTAAAAAAACTGACTAATAATATTATAAATTAAACTATTATTATTTATAATTAGTTAGGGCAATTTATTTTTTTAAAAAAGATGTAAATTAAGAAACAATTAAGTTTGTAAAGGGGTTTTATGGTTAAAGTTGAACCTTTATTATCCAATTTGACAAGAGCCTTTGAAGCTCTTGAAACGAATCAAGCGGTTACCCTATCCTCTACTGAAGAAAAAACCATGGCCCTCTTTCGAAGGGAAGTAAAGGCACCCAAAGAAGCCATTTCAATAAATCAAACGACAGCGGCTCACCTCGAAGAAGCTTTATCGATTCTTAAAGGCGAAATTAAACCTAAAAATGCGAGCCAGGAAGCTCAAAAAATAGCCAAATTTGTTCAAGATGAAATCAAGCTTGCCCAAAAAGATAAGCCAAGACGCCTTAGAAACGAAATTCAAATGATAGGTCTCTCAATTACAGAGGGTTTTCTTATTCGCCTCAATGAAAATCGAGAAAAACAAGAACGAGCCCATGTCATTAAAGAAGCCATTCTGGGTAAAGACGGCCTTGTTGAAACAAGAGAAAACCTAAGCTCGGAAAAGCCTAAAAATACAAAGCAAATAGGCCAAGACGCCGCTCGCTATTTGGAACAAGGTAAAACAGAAGTTATAATAAATAACCGCCCGGTTTTTTCAAAAGAAGGCAGTTTAGCTCTTAAAGAAAACAAAGTTAGCGCTTTTAAAGAGCGCATAATAGCCTATTTTTCTCTGCTTTCTCAATTTTCTTTAGGGAAAAAAAGTAAAAAATTAGAAGAAGACATTGCAAAACTTGAGGGAAAAGATCTCAATGAATTAACTAACAAGTTTTCGAACTTTTTTCAAAGTCATGTGGAGGAGCTTTTAAACTCTAAAGATCCAAAAGAAATCCGGTTCGGCAAGCTTTTATTAGCCACCCTTTCTCAAGGTTTTACAGTCGGCGCTTCAGGGCCGCTATTTATGGCTCTAAAGGGACTACCCTTTGCCAAAGAATTAGGCAAACCTGAAATAGAAACTACAATTAATCTTGATGAAATAAGAAAAACTGCCGAGATAGAAAGAAAAACCACTTTTCCAAGAAAAGATGGCTCTTCCGGGCCCTATCTCGTTGTACGAACCAAAATTTCAATAGCTGAAGAGAAAACAGAAACTCAGTATTTATATGAAATTCATTTTCCGGATGAAAGCTTTAGTAAAGAGGCGCAAGAACTAAGAAAAGAGCTTTTTAAAGCCGGACTTCCAAGGGATTCAGAAGACATAAAATTTATTAATATCATGGATTAAGAACATGAAAGATAGCTTAGTTGTCCAAAAGCAAGGGTTATTTTATAAGCCCGGGAATTTTTATATCGACCCTCTTAGACCTGTTCCTGTGGCTTTGATTACTCATGCTCATGGAGACCATGCAAGAAGCGGTTCCGGAGAATACATCACCTCAGAGAAAAATGCGGCTCTCTTACGAAGAAGAGTTGGGTCCGATGCCAAAATAACTTCTTACCCTTATGGGGAACCTTTTATCTTAAATAACTCTCAAATCTCCTTTCATCCGGCAGGCCATATATTAGGCTCAAGCCAAATAAGATGTGAAAGTAATTCCTATGTGACCTTGATTTCAGGAGATTATAAAAGACAGGAAGATCAAACTGCCGATCCCTTCGAAACCATACCTTGCGATCTATTTGTAACAGAAGCCACTTTCGGCCTCCCCATTTATAATTGGCCGACAGTTGAGACCTCAACCCATGAAATTTTAAAGTGGTGGCAGCAAAATGCCAAAGACGGCTTTGCTTCAATTTTATTTTGTTATGCCCTTGGAAAAGCCCAACGGATATTACAAATGATAAAAAATCATCATCAGACAGGCCCAGTCTATGTTCATGGGTCTATTCAAGCTTTCAATACTCTCTATCAAGAAGAAGGTTTTGATTTTTCTTTTGCTACCTCTCCTCTTGATAACCCTAAAAATTTTGATTATAGCAACGCTTTAATCTTAGCCCCTCCTTCTACCTTTAGATCCGTATGGATGAAGCGTTTCTTGCCTTGCAAAACCGCTTTTGCTTCCGGTTGGTCTCTTGTTAGAGGCAATAGACGTCGAAGCGGCTATGACAAGGGGTTAGTCCTCTCCGATCATGCCGATTGGAAGGATCTTTTACGAACCATAAAGGAAACAAAAGCTAAGAAAGTGCTCGTCACCCATGGGTATGAGCAACTTTTAAGCCGCTATCTCAAAGAAGAGCTTGGTATTGACGCGAAACCCCTTGCAGGTTATGGCTTTATTCCGAATGAGGAGGAGTAATGGAGCGGTTTTTAGAACTCTTCCAAAGTCTTGATCAAACCACTTCCACGAATGAAAAAAAAAGGGCGCTCACTCATTATTTTAAAACAGCTCCTAAAGAAGATGCGGTTTGGGCTCTCTTTTTTTTAAGCGGACGCCGCATTAAAAGCCTTATTACAAGTAGACAAATAGGGGTTTGGGCCCAGGAAAAATCAAATCTTCCCCATTGGCTTTTTATGGAATCGTATGGGTCGGTCGGAGACACAGCCGAAACTGCGGCTTTACTCGTGCCGGGACAAACTCAAGAATTTGAAGCCTTATCTCTTTCCTATTGGATGGAAGAGCGGATCTTACCCCTTATTTCCCAAACCGAAGAAGAAAAAAAAGAAAAAGTATTTCTTTATTGGGACAAATTGCCGTCGCAAGGCAAATTTATTTTTAATAAAATTCTTACCGGGGCTTTTCGAGTAGGTGTCTCAGAGCAACTTGTTGCAAAAGCCTTAGCTGAAGCGTATAATATCACCCCGGAAAGGGTTTTAAGTAAGTTGCAAGTCCCTTTTGAACCAACTTCTGCTTTTTTTGATAATCTGGTTTCAAAAACATCTTCAGACTCTACAAGTTTAGTCCCGTATCCTTTTTACTTAGCCTCCCCCCTTGATCGATCTTTGGAACACTTAGGCCGAGTGGATGAGTTTCTTGTCGAGTGGAAGTGGGATGGAATTCGCTGCCAAGCTGTAAAAAATGAAGCCGGGACTTCCCTTTGGTCCCGAGGCGGCGAACTGATCACACATAGCTTTCCTGAACTTTCCGAAGAGTTGTCGAGACTCTCTTTTTCAGGGATTTTAGATGGGGAAATTTTAGTTTATGAAAACAATAAACCAAGAGCTTTCGGGCATTTGCAAAAAAGGCTCGGCCGGAAAAAGGTGTCTCAGGACATGCTTAAAAAATACCCGGTTACTTTTATAGTTTATGATCTTTTAAAGCTTGGAACTGAAGATCTAAGGCAAATTCCCTTAGAATCAAGGCGGGAAAAATTACTTGAAATTCTAATGGAATTTGACCCGAATTTCTTTATCCCCTCTCTTTCATTAACAGCCAATAGCTGGGAGGAAGTGAAAGAGCTTAGAGAAAATGCCATAAGTCAGGGGACAGAAGGCCTTATGATCAAAAAAAGGGATTCCATTTATGGCTATAAACGTGAAAAAGGGTATTGGTGGAAGTATAAAGTAGACCCTTTTTCAATTGACGCTGTTTTAATGTATGCTGAACCTGGTTCTGGTAAGAGATCGGGTCAATATACCGATTATACTTTCGGGGTTTGGGAAAAAGGAGAGCTTGTACCGGTGGCTAAAGCTTATTCCGGGCTTACTCTAAAAGAGATTGAAGAGTTGGATCGTTGGATTAGAAGACACACGCTTGAAAAATTTGGGCCTGTTAGGCAGGTAGAGCCTTTCCACGTCTTTGAAATCAGGTTCGAGGGCATCCAGGAATCCAACAGGCATAAAGCAAAATTAGCGCTCCGCTTTCCAAGACTTGGGCTTTGGAGAAAGGATAAGCCGGTAAGTGAGGCAGATACGCTCGACAATTTAAGAATTTTACTAAGGAATGTCGACAATCGATGAAAATTGCAACTGCTTATTTTAGCAAAAAAAATTACCGCCCTTTTCCTTTCCAGGAAGAAACTTGGAATGCTATGGAAAAGGGGTTAAGCGGTCTTGTCTCAATTGCTACAGGCTCCGGAAAAACCTATGCCGTTTATTTTGGAGCGTTAGAAAAAGCGATTCATGAACCCTATGAAGGGCTGCAAATTCTCTATATCTCCCCCTTGAGATCCTTGACAAGAGATGTTGAAAAAGCGCTTATGGATCCCATAAAAACTTTATCGCTTCCTCTTACTATCGAAAGCAGGACAAGCGACACAGCTTCCAAAATAAAATCGAAACAGCTTAGAGTTTTACCAAATATTCTAATCACTACACCTGAGAGCTTATCCCTTCTTCTTTCCCACGACTCTGATTCTTTCAAAGGATTGCAAACCATCATCATCGATGAGTGGCATGAACTTCTAGGCACTAAAAGAGGTGTGCTTCTAGAGCTTTCCCTAGCCCATCTAAGAAGAGTTTCCCCAAAAGTAAGCACGTGGGCCATTTCAGCAACTATTGGAAACTTAGAGGAAGCAGCGCAAATAGCTGTCGGAGCGAAAAATCCCTATAGTCTTATTTCAAAAAATGTAGCTAGAGCCTTAGAATGCCAGATTATTCTTCCTGATGAATTAAAAGAGATGCCTTTAACCGGACGGTATGGACTAAGGCTTTTTCCCTATGTCATTCCCTACCTTGATCCTGAAAGCACGACTATCATTTTTGTTAATACAAGAGCTCAAGCAGAGAGCTGGTTTAGGGCTATTTCTGAATTTGAAAAAGGATGGAAGAAAATAACCGCTCTCCATCATAGCGCACTCGATAGAGAGGTCCGGGAAGAGGTTGAGACGAAAGCCAAATCAGGAGACTTAAGCTTTATTATTGCCACCTCCTCGCTTGATCTAGGAATAGATTTTCCAAGTGTTGACAAAGTCATACAAATTGGATCTCCTAAAAGTGTCAGCCGCCTTTTACAAAGGGCCGGACGGTCAAGACATAGGCCGAATGAACCAAGCCATATCCTTCTTCTGCCGACTCATGCACTTGAAGTCATTGAAATTAAATCTCTTATTCAAGCAGTTACAAAAAATAAAATAGAAAAGAGAGAGCCCTTAACTCAAAATTTTGATGTTCTTGTGCAGCATTTGACAACCTTGGCTTTAGGCTCCGGGCTTGACCCGCATCTTGGCTTTGAAGAAGCCCTCTCTACCCATGCCTTTAAAGACTTAACCAAAGAAGAATTTGAAGAGTGTTTGGATTTCCTTATAAGAGGCGGAAAAAGTTTAAAGGCGTACCCGGACTACAAAAAAATTCATTTAGAGAACGGGCTTTTAAAGGTTAAAGAAAAGCAAATTGCTACAAGGCATCGACTAAGCATAGGCACGATTCAAAGCGAAGCTTCAGCATCCGTCAGAATGGTAAAAGGTAAAAATGTGGGTTCATTAGAGGAAAGTTTTATTTCTCAATTAGCACCCGGGGAGCATTTTTCTTTAGGCGGGGTTGCCTATCAACTTATACGCTATAAAGACCTTGTAGCTACCGTTCGATTAAGTAAAAATCCAAAACTAATCCACACCCCTATTTGGGGCGGGGGGCTTTTGCCTTTTTCAAAAACGGCAGCTTCTGAATTAAAGCTTGTTTTAGATGATTTCGCGACTAAAAAATCGAGGGACGACTCCATAACAACTAAAATTTTAGAGTGGCAAGAAAAAATATCTACCGTCCCGAAAAAGGAAGAGTTTCTGGTAGAAGAGATTAAAACCCGGGATGGCTGGCATCTTTTCTTTTATCCTTTGCTTGGAAGAAAAACCCATGAAGCCTTAGCGCTTCTTTTTTCTTATCGCTTAACTCACCTTTTTGAAACGACGCTCTCTTTTGCGGCCAATGATTTTGGGTTTGAAATCTTATCGAGTAAAAAGCTCGAGATTGACGAAAAGAAAATTAAAGAGTTATGCTCTTTGGATTCAGCCCTCCTTGATTTAGAGAAAAGCGTTCATCTCTCAGAGATTGCAAAAGTTAAATTTAGAGAAATCGCTAGAATCAGCGGGCTTGTGTTTACCGGATACCCGGGTGGATTTTCGAAAAGTTTAAGACAGCTACAAGCCTCTTCATCGCTTCTTTTCGATGTGTTCACAAAATATGACCCGGAGCAGTTTTTATTAAAACAAGCCTACTTTGAAGCAAAGCTTGAAAAACTTGGATTAGACGATTTTTTAGAAGACCTAAAATCAATTAACGAGCTTACAATTAAACACATAGAACTTAAGAAATTAAGTTTATTCTCTCTTCCTCTTTATGCGGAATTAGACTTGGGAAGATTAAGTTCGGAAGATATTTTTAAACGAATAGAAACGATTCGGAAAGGCTGGAGAAAATCAGCATGAGTGTCAGCATTAATCTTGGCGGCGAAAGTGTCGAACTGCTACCTGAAAAGGCCATTTTTTGGCCCGCAATGGAAATGCTGATTGTCGCTGATTTGCATCTTGGCAAAGCCGCAACTTTTCGAAAACTTGGCGTCGGTATCCCTGAAGGCAATATGGAAGAAGATCTAAACCTTCTTGAAATATGCGTAAAAAAGAGAAACGCAAAAAGATGTTTGATTTTAGGCGACCTTGTTCATTCAGGCGATGGCTTAACACCTTACGTTTTAGATCAAATTTCAAAATGGGTAAAAAGATTGCATTGCCCTTTATATCTTACACTTGGCAATCATGATAAAAGCCTAAAAGCTGAAAAGCTCGCTGAATGGGGAATCGCAGCTTCAGGAGACCCTCTTGTCATCCCTCCTTTTGCTTTTTGCCATCACCCACCGGATGAGACCCCGGATAGATTTACTATGGCAGGGCATATTCACCCTCAAGTCGTTCTAAAACAAGGACCTGATAGAGTCAGACTCCCTTGTTTCCATGTAAAGGATCAGGTTGTAATTTTGCCTGCCTTTGGTTCATTCACAGGAGGCCACACGATCAGCTGGACCTCAAATGATCGAGTTTTTGCAACCACCGGAACAAGCCTCATCGAAATTTAAAATGCGCCTTTAAAAGGACTTAAGTGTAAAATCTTTTTTTGGTTGTAAACTCAAGCTTTAGACCCTAAAATAAGACTTTAGGAAGAAAGCTTTTCTTCTTCTAATTTTTTGGGGGGCACCATGCAAAAAGAAACTTGGATTGTTGTGGCTAATAAAGAAAAAGCTAGAATCTTTGAAGTGGAGAAATTTGGAAGCCTTAAAGAAATACATACCCTTATCCATCCGCAAAGCGGGCTAAAAGCAGATGAGCTTTATTCAGACAATATGGGTTGCACAACAGAAGCTTTTCGCATGGGTCAGCATATGATGGAGCCCGCCACCACCTATAAAGTAAAAGAAGCGATTATTTTCGCCCGTCAAATATCTAAGTATCTAGATGCCGAAAAGAAAACCGGCAGTTTTACACGCATGTTTCTTATGGCAGAACCAAGCTTTCTTGGGGTGCTTAGAAATGAACTTAGCGCGAGTGTCACAAAATGCGTTGAAGCTGAAGTTTCAAAGGACCTGACCAAATTTACCGCCGGAGAAATTTGGACTCATATGCCCGTCGTGAATTAATTGACCTGGGATAGATAAGCCGTATGAGGCTCTTCTTTCTTGAGTTTGAATGCAAAGCTATATTTGAAAGAGTGTCTATCTAGCCGCTAACTTAGATATTTCTTCTAATTCTCCTATAAGATTGTCTATGCGGCTTTTTTGCTCCTCGCTTAACTCTTTTTTAAATTTAGATTCAGCAAAAGATTTAAAGGCATTAAAAACTTTCGGAAGGTCTTTAAAGGCTTTCAATTCTTCAGAAGATCTATTCTCTAAATACTTTCGGGTTCCATTTTTATCCGTTAGATGCTGCAAGGTTGTTATGAAATCATCAGGCTTAATATTTTTTGTTCTTACCCTTGAAAAAGCCTTTCCTTGCAAGATGGGCAAGCCTCCTTTCAATTTAGATCTTTGCAGCAGTTTAAGTTCTAAAGAGAGCTCCCTATCCCTTATCTGTGTATTATAATTTGTAATAGTGTCTTTTATTGAGGCGATATCTTTTTCTAATGCTTTGCCGGCATCTGTTTCCGGTTTCTCAGGTCTTGGATCAACTGCTTTTAAAATTTCCTTGGCCAACAGTTCGTACCTTGGCCCCCTTTGTATCGGCTGTATAATAAGGGAATCTATATCTAATGGAGTAGCTTTAGATAATTCTTGTTGGACAGCTTCCAAGGCTTTTTTGGTGGTCTTTCCGGATTTCAATTTAATAATTTCTTCGGTTACCGCTGAGTTAGACAATGAAGCCTTAGCTAAATGAGTCAAGCACTGCTTAATTTCAGGTGAATCTAATATTTCGGCAAGCGTTGAGGCGTGTATTTTTCCATCCTTTTGATGCATTGTTTCTAATTTATCAATTAATTTACCTGAAGCTTCAATGATTGACACAAGCTCTTTCCTATTCTCAGCAAGATTCCGAGGGAGTTCTTTTCCCTGCTTTTTCAATTCCAATTCTAGGTTGTTTAATCCCTCGAGAAGAATTACCATGTTTGTTTTAAATGTTTGCTCGGTTGTAAGAATTTCTTTGGCTGCAATCAAAAACTGGGTTTTTTTTTCATCCCTTACATCATCTGCTACATAAATTGAAGCATCAAAGTCTTTGGTGTAAACGGTCGGTAAAGTTTGTTCAGACATTTTTTTTGTACGATCAAAGGGAAGGAAGCTCTGAAGAGGCGCTTTAGCAACAGAGGGAGCTGAAGTTTGGGTTTTTGGGGTTTTCCCTGCATTGGATTGTGCTTCATTTCTCAAGGCATTTCTCAACTGACGGGGTCCAAACTGAGCTCCCTGAGATGTTTGAGGAGTGGCCGGTATCGGTCTATTAGGAACTTGATGCATCGTTCTCGCTTGTCCCGTGGCTGTTTGTGGAGTTGCCGGTATGGGCCTGTTTGGCACTGGAGGTTTCGCTCTTCCTTGTCCTTCAGTTTTTGGAGGCGTTGCCGGTATTGGCCTATTAGGCACTTGAGGTACCGCTCTCCCTTGTCCCTGAGCTTTTGGAGGCGTTGCCGGTACGGCCCTAGTAGGCACTGGAGGTGTCATTCTCCCTTGTCCCTCAGTTTTTTGAGGAGTTGCCGGTATTGGCCTAGTAGGCACTTGTCCTTCAGTCTTTTGAGGGATTGGAGGCATGGGCCTCTTCGGAAATTGAGGAGGAGTCCTTAATTGAGCTTGAGGCCTCTCTTTCAGGGGGGCAGAAGGAGATTGAGTGGGTGCTAAAAGTTTTGCAGGTAATGGTGGTAGAGGTTTAGTTGAAACCGGACGAGGGGTTCTTAAAGCTCTCTCTGTTTCTTTCGGTTCATAAGGAAACGGTCTTTTAGGGACGGAATGAGCGGAAATATCTGTAGTGGTATTTTTGGGAAGTTTATTTTTAAAAACTCTAGTATATCCTTTTAATTCATTTTGTTTCTCTTTCATTTCAGAAAGACGCGCTCTTGTATTGCTGAGTTTTTCTCTTGCTTCATTCAGTTTGTCAGGATTTGCTTTTCTTATGAATTTCCTCGTCTGCCGCTCAAGTTTCCGCTCTTGATTTTGTAAGTCCTTAATCTCTTTCTTAGCATTCTTAACTCCTCTTTCAACTTCCTTAGTCAAACCTTTCTCATTTAAAACCAAAGAATCTTGAGAAGATTTAAGCCTTATTTCTGAACCTTTAAAAGCAGCCTCCGTGTATTGAACGCCAAGTTTCTTTTCTTTCATAAGATAAGCCACTTTTTGCATAGTGACATTCATATCTTTTTGCGCCGTCTTAAGATCTATTCCCCGTTCGTAATTAAGAGTCACCGTGACATTTCTTCCATTGATCTTAGCGGTCCCCTCAAACTTTGCGGGCTTAGATAAGTCGGAACTTTTATTTGTTTGCTGGACGTTTAGATTTGTAACTTCATAATTAGGATTATTACCTGAAGCAGCACCACTACTTGTATTCATTGAAGCCACCCTTAGTTAATAAATTTATAGATTTGAATTTCTCATATTACTATTTTACCAACTTTCTTTAATTTTTATTATAAATTTACCTTTACAAGTTTTTATTAATCTCTTTATAAAGATTTTTTAAATCAAAAAAAGAGGCAATTTAGTAGTATCCTCTTTTAAATTCTTAAGAGGAGAGACGACATGCGTTATCGATTATTTGGCAATACAGGCCTAAAAGTTTCTGAAATTTGTCTTGGAACCATGACTTTCGGAGAAGAATTTAAGTGGGGATCTGATGAAAAAAGCTCTCTTGAAGTTTTTAAAACTTATGTAGAAGCAGGAGGCAATTTTCTTGATACGGCCAATTATTACACAAAAGGAACAAGTGAAACCTTAATTGGTAAATTTGCATCTAAAATAAGACAAAGTCTTGTGATTGCTACCAAATACACACTCTCTCAGGATCCAAAGGACCCTAACGCTTCCGGCAACCATCGAAAAAACCTATTTCGCTCGCTCGAAGAAAGCTTAAAAAGATTAAAAACCGATTACATTGATATCTATTGGGTGCATGCCTTCGATGGAATTACTCCTATAGAAGAAACTTTAAGGGCCCTTGATGATGCGGTAAGGCAGGGCAAAATTCTTTATGCCGGGATATCTGATGCCCCGGCTTGGGTCATTGCTAAAGGCAATACCGAAGCCTTGTTTAGAAATAAAATAGCCTTTAGCGGCATTCAAGTGAACTATAGCCTCATTGAAAGAACATCAGAAAGAGATCTTATCCCCATGGCAGAAGATTTTAAAATGGCAGTCACTGCCTGGTCTCCTCTTGGAATGGGAGTCTTAGCCGGAAAATATTCTTCTCCAGAAGGTAAAAAAGGCCCTAAAGAAAGCCGATTTGCGATCAACCCGGAATTCGGGAAGAGATTCTTATCTGAAAAAAATTTAGCGATTGCTAAAACCGTTCAGCAAATCGCAAAAAAATTAAAAGTTACCGCTGCAGAAGTGGCTTTAAATTGGCTCTTACAGCGTCCTTTTCCGGTGATTCCTATAGTCGGCGCTAAAAATAAGAAGCAGCTTCAAGAAAATTTGGGGTGTCTAAATTTTAAACTTAATGAAAAAGACTTAAAACTTCTTGATGAAGTAAGCGACATTTCTCTTGGTTTTCCGCATGATTTTTTAAAGGAATCAGGAATTCGAAAACTCATCCATGGAGAAGTTGAAGATAAGCTATTGCTCTAGAGTTTCTTCCTTAATCTCTAATTATATTTTGAAAAATATAGAGTTAAAACCAACTTTTAAGGTAAATATTGATAAAACATAAAACTCTATTGCCTGTAAGTTGACACCACTCAAGGATTGACACAATGAAAGCTTGGACTCGTAAACTTAGATTTTCAGCTATCTTAAGCATTTTTAGTGTGGCGATAACTCTTCCAGGTTTAACCTACGGGGATTGTTCCGGTCCCGGCAACAATTGTGTCGATGGCCGTCTTGAAATCGGGTATTCAAATGGCGATTTTATCGGATTGAAAGACGCTTATGGCGAAGCGGATTTATTTGTTCCGCTTCCCTTTTTGGATAAATGCTTTTCTTTTATTGACGCAAGAGGCTATCGATTCAACGACAACTTATCCGGCGCAAGCCTTGGACTTGGCTTTAGATGCTGCGGTCTTGATATTATCGATGATAGCGTCTGGGGTGCCAACATATTTTGGGACTACCGCCAAGGAACTCTTGGAGAATATTTCACAAGAGTCGGCATTGGCTTAGAGTGGCTTGGCAATTGGGATTTCCGTATCAATGGCTATATCCCGACCGGCACACAGATTGAACATTCAAGAGAAAGATGGGTCGATAGCGTCAGCGGCTTTGAAGTTGAATGCGATCGATACGAATACTCAACAAGCGGCGGATTCGACATGGAAATCGGCGCGCCTATTGGACGGGTATGTAATTATTGGCTCTATGGTGCAACGGGCCCCTACTTTTTTACAGGCGCAGAGACTACCGGCTATTTCGGGATGCAAGCAAGACTTGAGCTTCATTGGAAGTCTTTCCTATCTTTCCAAGTTAGAACAAGCTGGGATAGCAAGAATCAGTCCCAGACTCAAGGCACCGTCTTTATCATCCTTCCTTTCGAGCTTTTTGCCAACTGGTGCTGTCTTTGCACGGGCAATTTAGGGTTAAACCCCTACACTAAAAAAGTTCAGCGTATCGGCACCATCTTTATGCATAGAAAAGGCTGCAACGACAATTGGTACCCCATCAATTAATTGAGAGAGCCTCCAAGTTTTGATGTAAAATCAAAGCTTGGAGACAAAGCTTTTCAATTTTGTTGAAGCTATTTTCTCGATCATCGATTGAAAAGCTTTACAGCTTAGATGATCATCGATTCCTTACGTGTATAGAAAGCTAAAATGGCCCGGGCGTCCTTTACATCCTTGATTTCGGGAGGAAGTTTAGCCCCGGCATTCAGTAAATCTTCAATCATGGGAAGGTTATTTTTTTTAATTGCAAGTTCAAGAGGGGTTCGAGCTCTGCATTTACAATTAACATCAATATTCCCCCTTTTTAACAATATATCAAAACACTCTTTATGTCCTTTTTCAATAGCGCAAATAAAGGGATTTAGTGAACGATGATTCCCTGAAATATTTTTTAAATTGCAATCAGCTCCATTTTCTGTAAGCAACTTTAAAATTTCAGGTTTATTAGCCAAAACTGCCATGTAGACCGGAGTTACACAATCAAAAAAACGTGCTTGAAAGGGATGAGTTCCAACTATGGTCATAGGAACAGAATCTTTAAACTCACCATAACCTTCTGCATAAGGCATGTAGAAAACATACGAACAATTAATATTATAGGGTGTCTCTTCTAGGAGGTATTGGACGATCTCTAGCTTGCCAAGAAAAATGGCATAAAGAAGAATATCCAATTTTTTGGTGAATTCGTAAGGATTATAAAAAGGATCCATCCCAATTTCTAAACAATCTTTGACAACATCAAGATTTCCCAACTCTATTTGCTTATAGATTAGAGAAAAGTAAGTTTCAGGAGACTTTGCTAATTTTTGGGCGGTGACACCTAGCGTTTCGCTTAAGCGTTCATAGATATTTTTTTTATCCGCATGCAATTTTTCGCTATAAAAGCGGCTTTGAGAGAGAGCCTTTGATCCAACAACAGTTCCAACGCTCAAAGCCAATATGATTTTTCTGAGTGAAGAATCTTGAGAATTTTTTCGAGTAAATGTATGCGTCGTCGATAAATTGCTTTCTGTAAAAAAGCTTGAATGAATGCGCCCGCCAAGCGATGTCGGTAGTCTGTGAGACAAAGACGTTTGTTTAGGAGTAAACAAAGGAGTTAGGTTTGTTTTTAGAATAACCGGCACAAGAGGTCTATTTGAAGCTGATTGCATTTGAAAATCTCCCGTAAATTTTGATGCAATCAAAGCTATCAAATCAACTATAAAAGATCAAAACAAATACAAAACATCATTATACTAATGCTAGTTTTTAATAACTAAATGGAAATAAAAATTATTATTTTAAACCTAATTATAGTCCGAAAGAATACTGTAGATAGACTTGGAATCGGTTAAGGTTATCCGGACAATTGTGAGCATGAACTCTAAGGATGTAATCCAATTCGATAAAAACATCGCAGTTTAGCTCATAAACATAATACATCTTTAAATCTACAAAGCGGTAGCTAATAGGTCCATAACCGACAAAGTCATGGGGAAATAAGTTTTTTCCGCCAAAACCTCTTCGCCATTCGGCTAAAATGCCAAAGTAATGATCAAGGTACCATTGCTTTTCAACGGCAAATGAGGCTCTTGCATAAGCTGAGCCATGATCGCCCGTTCCAATGGCCGCAAGCGTCCAAAACCTTTGATTCCAGTAATCGGAGACGCATAGCATTTTACCAAAAACGAGTGAAAGCTCCGCTTCAAAATTGCCTTGGTGAAGGACTGTAAAGTCATGAAGGGCAATTGTTGGCACTTGGCTTAATAATAAGCCGGCATTGGCTGTGACCAAATCGCCTAAATTTTCATTAAAAAATTGGTAGCGTAAAAGCTCTGAAATATGATCCAAACCAAAAGATCTCTCTTTTGATTTGGCAAAAGTCATTTCAAGTTCAGCTGAGTATTCAGCATAAGAGAGCCAAAGATTGCCTTGATAAAAGTCATCTTTGGCATCGTTATTAAAGGTTTCTCCATTGGAATTAAAGCGCGTGAAACGTTGATGCGCATAGCCTAGAGAAGTATGAAACTCTAGGTCCCGGTCATACCAAGGCCTTTCTTGAAGCGCGCTTAATAGCGTTGGGAATGCGAATAAAATTAATACCAGAATCTTTTGCATTGTTACCGACTGCTGACCATTTCACGTATTGCTATAATTTTTTTAGTCTAACCCTTCCGCGGCAAGATCCCGTTCGGCATCTAAAGCCGCCATGCAGCCTGTACCTGCAGCTGTGATCGCTTGTCGATACACATGATCCATAGCATCCCCGCAAGCATAAACAAGCTTTAGGTTGGTTCTTGTTCCGTCTCTCACTTTGATATAACCATTGTCATGAAGATCGACTTGCCCTTTTAAAAAAGCAGTGTTGGGTGTGTGGCCAATCGCAAAGAATAATCCCCCGGCAGGCTTTTTAGTTTCAACGCCTGTCTTAAGGTTTTTAATGACGACATGTTCCACGACATGACCGCCATCAACTTTTGTGACCACGCTATCCCAAAGGATTTCAACTTTTGGATGGGATAATGCTCTTTCAGCCATAATTTTTGATGCGCGAAGTTCATCCCTTCTATGAACAATAAAGACTTTGCTCGCAAATTTGGTAAGATAAGTCGCTTCTTCAACAGCTGAATCGCCGCCTCCGATGACGTATAAATCTTTTCCTCTGAAAATAGGCATAGCACCATCGCATACAGCGCAAGCCGTCACCCCTCTTTGCCAAAATTCGCCTTCATTCGCTCCCGGAATTTCTAGACGTTTTGCATTCGCGCCCGTGGCAATAATGACAGATTTTGCATAGTGCTCATGATTTTTTCCAACAACATGATAGGGGTATACTGAAAAATCAACCGAGACGACATCATCAGAGATAATTTTGGTGCCAAAACGAGCGGCTTGGTTTCTAAATTGATCCATGAGCTTCGGGCCCATAATACCTTCAGGAAATCCGGGGAAATTCTCGACATCTGTGGTCGTCATAAGCTGGCCGCCTGCCGGTCCTGAAAAAAAGCCTTCATAAAGAACAGGGAAAAGGTTTGCTCTTGAGGCGTAAATCGCAGCCGTATAGCCGGCAGGTCCTGAACCGATGATGACAAGATTTACTGTTTCAGCCTTGTGCTTAGTCATTTTTTAATAATCCTTTTACTAAATTAATTTTGAGAGAAGAAATCATTATCCAAGAAAACCCAATTTTATAAAAAGATTTTCAAATACCTGAGTAAGATTAAGCCCTCTTAAAATGCCAATCCAAGCTTCTTCAGCAGCTTTTTGGAGAACACCTATCGAAGGCGGCTCCTTCATCGGGGAATTTTTCTTCTGATCCTTTAAATGGCGGTTCAAGAGATACTTAGAGGAAAAACCTTGATAGAGCAAGTGCTGATCCCGAAAGAAATAAACGATGTCCTCTAAAAAATGTTTATAGGTAGATGCCATTTGGGAAGCTATGCCCCCTTCAATTTCCTTTTCAAGGGAGAGCTTATCTTTAGCTTTTAATTCTTCCATTTGAAAGCCTTGCTCAATTTCCTTTCGAACCACTTCCCCAATCTCCTCTTTCATTTTATCAAAAAAAGAAGCCAGCTCCTGGCATTTTTTAGATAGCTCTCCATAGGTTGAAAAGGGCTTTTTGGAAAGAAGCTCAAATAGAGAGGAATAAGGCTTGTGGTTTTCTTCTTTAAGAAATTTTAAGGCAAGTCCAATAGAGCCTCTTGATACAAGAGATAGTGTTTTAGCAAGATTTTCTTCGACCCCTTTTCTTTTTATTAAGTACTCCTCTACTTCATCTTCAATTAGAGCATTAAAATAAAGAGTTCGAAGCCTTGACTGAATGGTGCTTAATATATGCTCTTTCTGATCCGTAAGAAGAATAAAAAGAACCTTTTTTCCGGGTTCTTCAAAGGTTTTTAAAAGGGCATTCGCGCTTGTTGCAAGCATTCGGTGGGCCTCTTCAATAACGTAGACTTTATACTCTGACTCAAAAGGCGCATAGTTAACCTCGTCTTTTAAAGCCCGCATGGATTCGATGCTATGCATTCCCGATTTTCCCTCGGGAAGGAAGAGCCGGTAATCGGGATGATTCCCCTCTTTTACCTTCGTAATAGCCCCTTTGTTTTTTCCGCCGTCCGAAAGAACTAAAGCTGCAAGAGCTTCTGCGAATAGTTTTTTACCAATTCCGGACGCTCCATAAAACAAAAGGCAATGGCCAAGGGCCTTCTTCCTATAAGCATTTAATAAATACTTTTTAGCCTTTGGATTCCCGATAATGTCTGAAAATAACTCTTCCATAAAACCCAAAACTTTCAAAAAATTTGATTCGGCTGACTGATTTAAGAAGTTCTTTTTAAAAATGGCTGAAGAATGCGAAGGCTTTTTTCAAGAACTACTTCTTTTGGAAACGAAGCATCGATCACATGGATGCGATCAGCGTTTTCTTCTGCTAGAAAAAGAAGCGCTTTTCTAACCGACTCATGGAAAAATAAACCGGCATTCTCAATACGATCTTTTTCGCTAGGCTTTCCTTCGGCAAGTTCCCTTCTTTTTAAACCAAGCTCAGGGTCAAGGTCTAAAAAAAGAGTCAGATCAGGAAATACTCCCTGGCAGGCTAGATGGCACTGATCTTCAACCAATTCTCTGCCAAGCCCTCTTGCTATACCCTGGTACGCAATTGTCGAGTCATTAAACCGATCGCAAAGAACTACCCTGCCCGAAATTAGGGCAGGTTTAATGACTTCTTCGATGTGTTGGGATCTGGATGCCAAGAATAAAAAAAGCTCAGCTAAAAGCCCGACCCGGAGGTCCTTTTTTTCTTCTAAAAGCAATTCTCTTACTTTTTCACCGAAAACTGTTCCCCCGGGTTCCCTTGTAACAAGGACGGAATAACCGCTATTGGTTAAAAACCGGTTCAATTCAGCGATGAGCGTCGATTTTCCGGACCCCTCGCCGCCTTCAATCGTAATGAAACGACCCGGAAAATTCATCAGGTTTCTTCCTCTTCATCATCGTCAGAAGACGGAACTTCCTCTTCTTCGTCCTCGATTAACTCTTCGTCATCAAGAATTTCCTCTTCAAGCGCTTCCTCAGGAAGAGGTTCTATAGGAAGTTGTGAATCGTCTTTCGGAGCTTCGCCTTCAGCTAAAGGCTCTTCGCTTCCGGCTACTTTTTGAACGGTTACAAGCGTGTCGTCTTTAAGGTTGACAAGCTTTACCCCTTGAGTATTTCGACCCATGACGCGAACGTTTTGCATGCTGATTCTTATCGTCTGGCCAAGCGAGGACATCATCACGATGCCATCTGTGTCTTCCACACAAAGAGCTGCAACCACATTGCCGTTTCTTTCGCTTGTTATAATCGATCTAACACCGCTTCCGCCGCGATTGGTTTGTCTAAAGTCCTCAACGTTGGAGCGCTTTCCAAAACCATTTTCAGAAACAACAAGAACGGTTTCATTGCCATTGACCACTTCAACCCCGACGATTCTATCTTCGGCATTCTTTAAAGTTGCGCCGCGAACCCCTCTCGCTGTTCTTCCCATAGGTCTTACTTTGGATTCATCAAAGCGAACAGCCATCCCGTGGTGGGTGAACAGCATCACTTGTTGATCTTTCTTAACAAGGCGGGCTGCAATCAAGCGATCCCCTTCATCGATAGAAAGAGCGTAAATCCCTTTTCTTCTCGGGTTGCTGAATTGATCAAGCCCTGTTTTTTTGACGACCCCTTTCTCAGTTGCCATAATAATGCAAGCTTCATCATCAAAGCCTTGGGTGCTTAAAACAGTGGCAATCTTTTCCCCTTCTTTCAAGTCTTCGAGCAAGTTGATAAGCGGTTTTCCTTTTGCTTTTCGAGACGCTTCCGGAATTTGCCAGACTTTAAGCCAATAACATCTTCCGAGGGTTGTGAAGATAAGAAGGTCTTTATGCATCGAAGCGACATAGATCCCCTTAATAGCATCATCTTCTCGTTTTAATTGAACCCCGGCAACACCAAGACCGCCTCTTTTTTGTTCTTTGAAAGTATCGATCGGCATGCGCTTAATGTAATCGTCTTCTGAAATCGTTATTAAAACAGATTCATCAGCGATTAAATCTTCCATCGCCACATCGCTTTCAAAAGGAATGATTTTTGTGCAGCGCTCTTTTTTAGCTGATTTTAGAATTTCATCAAGCTCTTCCCGAATGATATCTTTAACCATTTCCTCGCTTGATAATACAGACTTCAAATGAGCGATTTTTTTGAGGAGTTCTTGATATTCATTATTAATTTTATCGTGCTCAAGACCGGTTAACTGGTAAAGGCGAAGGTCTAAGACAGCGTGCGCTTGCTTATCTGTAAAGCCATAGCGTTTAATTAACTCTATTTTAGCTTCTTCTCTTGAAGCGCTTGATCGGATAAGTTTAACGACATCATCAAGGTTGGCTATCGCTTTTAGATAACCTTCTAAAATATGAGCTCTAGCTTCCGCTTTTTCAAGTTCAAATCTGGTTCTTCTTCGAATGACTTCTATCCTATGATCCACCCATGCCAAGATAAGAGGGCGTACTCCCATGGTTCTTGGAAGTCCTCTATCCAGGGCAAGCATGTTGCAGCCGAAAGTCACTTGCAGATCACTGTATTTATAAAGCTGGTTGATAATGATATCAGGAAGCTCGCCTTTTTTAAGATCAATTGAAATGCGGAGGCCATCTTTGTCCGATTCATCTCGTAGATCGGAAATACCTGTCACTTGTTTGTTATTGATCAGTTCAGCGATCTGCTCAATAAGCCTTGATTTGTTGACGTTATAGGGGATTTCATCAATGATGATTTTTTCCCTATCAGGGTTGGAATCATCTTGTTCAACGTGCAGAGCGCCTCTCAAGCATATTTTTCCACGGCCTGTTTGATAAGCTTCGTGGATGCCTCTTACACCGCAAATAATGCCCCCTGTTGGAAAATCAGGCCCCGGCATAACTCTAAGGATTTCTTCATTGGAGGTATTCGGATTTTCGAGCAAAAGAAGAGTGGCTTGCACAACTTCCCTAAGATTATGCGGCGGAATGTTTGTGGCCATGCCCACCGCAATCCCTGAGGATCCATTGCAAAGAAGGTTCGGGAATTTAGCCGGAAAAACGACAGGCTCAAGCTTAGTCTCATCATAGTTTGGGGTCATGTCGACCGTTTGCTTGTCGAGGTCTTCCATGAGATGTACGGCAGACTGGGTCAAGCGAGCCTCTGTATAACGCATAGCGGCCGGCGGGTCGCCGTCAATGGATCCAAAGTTACCTTGTCCATCCACTAACGTGTAACGCATCGCCCAGGGCTGCGCCATTCTAACAAGCGTCGGATAGATTACTTGCTCGCCGTGCGGGTGATAATCCCCTGAAGTGTCGCCGGATATTTTAGCGCACTTACGATACTTAGCCGAGGGCCCGAGATTAAGCTGGCGCATTGCAAAAAGAATCCTGCGCTGCGAGGGCTTTAGACCATCTCTTGCATCGGGTAAGGCTCTTGCGATGATGACAGACATCGAATAGCGGAGGTAGCTGTCTTTCATCTCATCTTCAATGTTACGCGGGATGATATGTTCTTCTTCAAAATAAGACATGGATACTAGCGCGGCTCCAAAGGGTTAAAATTAAATGTCGAGGTTTTCGACAGAAAGGGCATATTTTTCTATAAAAGCTTTACGTGGGGCAACTTCTTCACCCATTAATTTAGTAAACATTTGGTCAGCTGCAACCACATCTTCTAAGGTCACTCTAATTAGGGTTCGAACTTTTGGGTCCATAGTTGTTTCCCAAAGCTGGTCGGCGTTCATTTCACCAAGACCCTTATATCTTTGAATGTCAATACCTTTTCTTCCATTGACACGAACAAAGTCCATGAGCTCCTTTAGCGTGTTGTAGGTATGGGCTCCGCCATCTTCTTCTTTTATTTGCAAAAGCGCCTGTCTTGGAATGAGATAATCTTCCATAATAAAGCCAAAAGAGGAAAGACCTTGAATCAAATGATTTAAAGACTCTTCTTCATAAAGCTCAACAAAATTTAATCTTTTCGGTTTGAAAAGCTTCATTTCTTCGGTAAGTTCTTCTTGAGGGATGGAAGCTAACTGCTCTTCATGAATTTTTCTCTGATAATTCTCATCGAGCGTTTTTAACTCTTCAAATTCTGAAGCCGAATAAACAAACCTTGGCCCATCAAAGAGATCGATCTGATATTGAGGCAGTTTTCCTTCGGCATTCTTTGCTTTTAGAAAGCTTCTAAAGCTAACCCCTTTTTTCTCAACTCGACTGACAAAAGCCTCTGTCTCTAAAATTCTTTCAATTAATTTTTTCGCCTCTTCTTCAGAAAAAGTCTTTTCTTGTCCGGCAAGTTCAATTTTTATATCGCTTAAGCCAAGAGAGACTAGGTAGTCATCCATTTCCCTTTCGCTATTAATATATTGGCTCTTCTTTTTACGTGTGACACGGTAAAGAGGCGGCTGAGCGATGTAAATAAACTGATTTTCGACTAGTTGGGGCATATTTCTATAAAGGAAGGTCAAAAGAAGGGTTCTAATGTGCGAGCCATCAACGTCGGCGTCTGTCATAATAATGATTTTATGATAACGCAATTTTTCAAGATTGAAACCGTCTCTGCCAATACCGCATCCAAGGGCGGCTACCATAGTCCCGATTTCCTGGTTGCCAAGAACTTTATCAAGCCTTGCTTTTTCAACATTCAAAATTTTACCTTTAATCGGCAATATCGCTTGAAAACGCCTATCCCGGCCAGATTTTGCAGAGCCGCCGGCTGAGTCTCCCTCAACAATATAGATTTCGCAAAGAGAAGGGTCTTTTTCCTGGCAGTCCGTAAGTTTTCCGGGAAGCCTTGCACTATCAAGCGCGGATTTTCTAAGAGTTAAATCCCTTGCTTTTCTTGCAGCTTCTCTAGCTTGCGCGGCAAGGTGCGCCTTTTCAACAATAGATCTTGCTATTTGAGGATTTTCACTTAAGAAGATGCTTAACTCTTCACCGACAATTTGCTGCACGATAGAGCCTACATCGCTATTCCCTAGTCGCTGTTTAGTTTGGCCTTCAAATTGAGGATTGGGAACTTTCACTGAAATAACAGCGGTTAAACCTTCCCGCATATCATCGCCTGTAATGGCAAGCTTATCATTCTTTAAAAGGTTATTGTTCTTGATGTAGCTATTTAAAACTCGTGTTAGAGCCGCTGAAAAACCGCTAAGGTGGGTTCCCCCATGTCTTGTGGAGATATTATTGACGTAGGTAAATAAAGTTTCGTTAAAGGTATCGTTCCATTGGAAAGCCACTTCAACTTCGACAGGTCCATCTACTCCTTGCCTTCCTCCCCCGATATAAGCAGGTGTTGGGAATAAAGGAACTTTGTTCTCATTTAAATAAGACACAAAAGAAACAAGGCCGCCTTCATAGCAAAAATTGACATCTTCTTTTTCATCGTTTCTTTCATCCACAAAATAAATGGAAATGCCGCGGTTTAGAAAGGCAAGCTCGCGAAGTCTCTTAGCAAGAATATCATAGTCAAATAAAGTGACTTGCATGACAGATTCGTCGGGATAAAAAGTGATCCTAGTCCCTCTTTTTGTAGTCGTACCTACAACCTCCAAAGCTTTAACCGGCTTTCCCTTCGAAAATTCCATCTCATAAATTTGCTCATTCTTAAAGACTTGAGCTACAAATTTTTTAGAAAGAGCGTTGACGCAAGAAACCCCGACGCCATGAAGTCCGCCTGAAACTTTATAGGTGTTTTTATCAAATTTTCCACCCGCATGAAGGATGGTCATTACAACTTCAAGAGCTGTGACCTCTCTTCCTTGCCTTGCTGATTCCTTTTCATGCTTTTGGATGGGAATTCCCCGTCCATTATCTTCAATGGTCGCAGATCCATCTTTATTAAGAGTCACCCATATAGCGGTACAATAACCTGCCATGGCTTCATCAATGCAGTTATCGACAACTTCATAAACAAGCTGGTGCAAACCGCTTGTAGATGTATCGCCAATATACATGCCCGGCCTTTCGCGCACAGCCTGAAGACCTTCAAGCACAGTGATGGAACTGGCGTCATATTCTTTGGCTTTTTGCGATTGCTTGGCTTTATGCTCTTCAGACTCCAAAACGTCATTTGTCATGAGGGGACCTTTCTCATTATATCTTGACTTCTTTTATCCGATTCGAAAAACGATTTCTCGGATGCCGGAAGCTGGAAATTGTTGCTGTAGTTTAGCTAAGAGTTTGCCTTTCTCATACTGGTTGAGAAGACTTAGTAATGTTGAGTGTTTTACTCTGACTGTTAAAGTGCCCGCTTTAAACGATTCTGCACGTGTTCTTCCCGCGTGACCGGCACCTATGATTTCAGGCCAGGTGCGCAAAATTTCGTCGGGTTGTTTATGCCTTGCTTCATCCACTTTCGCTTTAAGTTCTTTCAACACATCTTTAATCTGATGCGTTGTAAGACGTGTCCCGTCATAATTTTTCGGGTTTCGGCGGGTCATTTAATGTCCGGGTGATTTATTGTTTTTTAAGATAAGATTATACCTGTTTTCCCTCTCATAATCAAGCGATTTTATGCCTCATTTTTTATCAAAATTTTAACATTTTTAATCTAAATATTTAATCCTTATGAGAGAGGCATTTAAAATGCAAAAAACCATTTCATTCCCTATTTAAAAGCAACTTTTATTTGTACAAAATAAACCTTTCCAATCAAACAATATTAATAATGCATTAAGACAATAGTTTCTATTAAGTTATTATGTAAATTTTTTAATTTATTATATAATGATAGATATAAATAATTAGGGATCTTTTTATATGGAAATTTCCAGATCTTTCGTTATTGGCAATGCTAACAGCTCAAATCAAACTGAATTACGAAAAGAGGTTGAAGCGACCCTTGATGTTATCCAAAACCTTGCAAAGGATAGCCTTGCCGGTCTTTCCAAACAAGATGAGGCGGAGCTGCATAAATTAGAAAGCAAATTAAAAAAAGCTTTAAGCGGTGATCTATCTCAAAAGGGGATCCAAAAAATACAGGCCTTAATCACAAATTCTGCCGTTTTCATTAAAGAAGTAATAAATGAGAACCCGTCTCTTTCAATCGAAGGCCTTGAAAAATGGAAGGCTCTTTCAAAAGAGCTTCAAAAAGCCGCAATAAAGGAGGAGCCTAGTTTAAGCGAACTTTGCAAAGGTGAGAATGTAGTTGATGGTCTTAATCAAGTCGCTGTTTTGAATCAATATGAGGACACAACCGAATCCGGCTTTGAAAATTGCGGCTTCCATTCGCTAAAAAATGCTCTCATTGTGCAAGCTAAAGGAGAGCTTGGCGATGAAATTCAACAAATGCTAGAGGACCCTAAAGTTTTTATGGCATTCTATGATAGCTATTGCGCTCCCTTGCTTGAAAATTTACCTAAAGGAAAAAAAGACGCTACCCTTCCTTTACTTCGAGACGCTATAAAGTTAGCCGTCCAAGATAAAAATCCTCCCTTTTCTTTAAAAACCTTAATCGAAGCTCTTAAAAGCCAAGACCCCCCCGCCCTTTTACTTATCTCTACTTCAAATGGAGAGGAAACAGGCGACCCCTTATTTTTACCAATTGATGTCAACGATACCGCCGAATATCAAAAATTAATCGATTTTGCTTCTAAAGAAGGTCCAAGCCATTTGTCGTGCGTTTTGGGAAACCAACAATTAGGACATTGGTATGTTCTTCATTTTGAAAAAGATAAGGAAGGCAACGTAAAGAGTTTCGGCTTAGACTCCATGACAAATGATCATGATATTTTGGGGGAATTTTCCTCTCTTGCGAAAATGAATTCCTTACTTTTAAAGGCTTTTCAAAACCCTGACATTTTGCAAAAAGCTGCCTATCAACCTATCGATGATCTTTTATCTACTAGGGGAAGTTGGGTGGATTCCAATGGACGGGTAGACTCGCAAGAATCCTTCAAAAGCTTGCTTGACGAAACCCCAAACCCTCACTTTGCAAGTGAAAACACACCCACCGGATCAAATCTTGAAAGAATTCTCGCCACTTGCCATAGAGCTATTCAATTTCTTCAAGCCAACCAACTCCTCGACAATGACGATTATGAACTGCAAAGTAAAATTGCCGATATTGATAGACTTTTGACTTTTTACGGGCAAAATCTAGGAAGTGATCCTAAATATTCCCTCTTAAACACAGATAAAGCAACTTTAGATGCCCACAATAAAAGAGAGGCGCTTGTAGATCATATTTTTGATGAAGCGATCACTTTTATAGAAGGTAAAAAGCATGAATTAAACAGTTATGAATATGAGCAAAACCTGACTCTTTTCACCGAGATGAGAAACATTTATCATAAAAGAAAAGGGCTTTCTTCAATATCTCGCGAAGAAGATCGATTGAAAGAGCTCAATCAAGAAAGCAAAGCAAAAGGCATAGAAGACGGTTTTATCAATGGAACTACCCCATCTCAGATAGAAGGGTCTGTCATAGCTCGAGTAAGCACTCTATTAAGCACTTATCAACAAGCGAAAAAAACCAATTCGATGAATCGCTTTTTTAAAGTAGTTTCTCAAGGAGATGGTTGTCTTACAGGCCGCATGGGAAGAGTGGCGGCTTATAAAGCTGAGTTATCAGGTTTTGGAGAAGTTAAAGAAGCGATCGAGCGGGAAAAAGTTGCTCAGCCTCCCGTTTATGCCCTCCAACAATTTTTCGAGCAAAGAACGGATACCGATAACGACGACGCTGAACCCATAGCTGACCAAATCAATTCTTTTAAAATTGAGGATCTAAACGATGAGACAACACTTGAGGAAATGGCTTCCCAATTTCAAATATACTGCAAAGGCGAACTTTCAAAATCTTTTAGACTATTCTTAGTTGAGCAAAATATTATCAAAGAGGATGATCCGCAAAAAATCGATTGGGCAGCGGCTCTTCAAAAAATGATTGATTTAAAAGAGTTTAGGGTTTGGGTAGAAAGCGCTAAGAAGCAAGCTATTAAATCTCTTTTAGAATTGCAGGAAATGGACCTGCCAAGGCAATAAATTAGGCTTATCCGGATGTTATTGAAGCATTTGTTGAATTTCTGCATCGGAAGCTAGTTGAATTGCTTTTTTTCCGCTCAAAGTTAAACATTCGAGGTCCGCATTAGGATGCATTAAGATAATTTTTAAAGCGGTTTTCTTTGAATGAAGCGCTGCCCAGTGCAAAGGGGTTTTCCCTTGTACGAAAACATTAGGGTTTTCTTCAGCCCTTAGAAGGAACTTTAAGCCCGTATAATCATCCATCAGTATGCATGCTTTAAAGTTAAAACTAGGGTCGGACTTTCTTTTTTCGATATAGGCATTATTCGTTTCCAACCGATGAAAAAGTGAACGTAAAACTTTTTCAACCAAAGGTTTCAAACCGGGATTTTCCTCTCCGATTTTTTTAACGGTTTCTATATTTTCTTGCAAGACATGGTTGTATAAACCACTTTCATCTTTATTAAGAGATAAAACCATGTTTTTTAAAGTTACTTCTAGACTCATGATACCACAAATTCACAAGCTCTTTTCAAAATGATCGAGCCGTTTGGCTCTGATAACATCTTAAAAAGAGACTCATCTTCAACGGTTGTTAGATAAATTTTTAGATCTTCGAGAGAAGGAAGCTTTGTAGTTTTATTTTGTTCCATCCACTCGTAGATGACATTTTCAATAAGGTTCGCTTCTCTGTCAAAAGACGTAGTGTAGTTAAAATAAAGATCGCTATAAACCCCTGTCGCTTGTCGAAGGTATTCACTCATGGTATTAATCCTGCCATTAAAACAAGGGGGACCCATAAAAGCATACTTAAAGAAAAGGGGAAGACGATCTTTTTCTTTCTCATTGGAATAGATAAAAACAAAATCTTTAATACGTGTATCAAGCGAAGAGATGATTTTTTGTCTACTGGATCCCGGAATTAAACCCGGTTCTGCAATTAGATGAGTCTTAAAGGTAATGAGGTTGTTTCGTAGATCCTCATTTGAAATTGAGACTAACTCAGACTCTATTTCCAGTAAAATTTTAAGAGCCACAATCGTTTCTTTAGCGTATCGGTATTCCGTCACAGAAAGCTGATCTTTTAATTTATCCAGCTCTTCAAGTGAAACGTTAATAATCTGCATTCTCTCTAAGGGTTCCATAAATCCTCGTAAAAAGAACTATAATACTTAAATTTTAAATGATTGTAAATTACAAATTAAGATTTTATTAAGAATTTAGAACTACCCTTACTAATTATAGTTAAATTAACTTTCTTCAATATTTCAATTCAAAAAGTAAAGATTTTCTATACCGCAGAGTTGGTTACCTGGAGAACCGCTTTAGGAAGCTGAAAGAAAACATCTTCTTTTGTGAATACCACATCCTCAACTTCAGTAACCCCTAGTTTGATGAGTTTTTCTATGCATTTTTCTACGATGGTTTCAGGGGTCGATGCGCCGGCTGTTAAACCAATAACTGACACTCCCACAAGCCACTCAGGTAAAATTTCCGTTTCATCATTAATTAAATAGGACGGAACTCCTCGATTCGAAGCAACTTCTCTTAAACGGTTGGAATTGGAGCTTTGAGGGTCTCCGACGACCAAAACAAGGTCCGTTTCATCCGTAATTTCTTTTAAGGCCATCTGTCGGTTTGTTGTAGCATAGCAGATAGAAGAAGAAGGCAGAGTCTCTATGTTAGGATATTTATTTCTTAAAGCTTCAGTGACTTGTTTAACATCATCTAAACTTAGTGTGGTTTGGGTGATGAAAAAAAGTTTTTCGTCCTCAGAAAAGGTAAGGGCTTCGACATCTTTGACATTTTCAACTACATGAGTAACATCTGGTGCTTCTCCTTTAGTACCAATGACTTCAACGTGATTTTTATGCCCGATTAAAACGATTTGATAGCCGTTGCTAGCAAAACGCTTTACAGCTGAGTGGACACGGGTAACAAGCCCGCAGGTGGCATCAATTTCTATCAAATTTCTTTTTTTAGAAGCTTCTCGAACAGCCGGCGATACACCGTGAGCTGAGTAAATAAGCCTTGCACCTTCCGGAACAGACTCGATATCCTCAATAAAAACCGCCCCTTTTTTTCTTAAACCATCTACAACATAGCGGTTATGAACAATTTCATGTTTAACATAGATGGGAGAACCAAAGAGCTTTAACGCCCTTTCAACGGTTTCGATAGCACGCTCAACGCCGGCGCAAAAGCCGCGGGGTTTAGAGAGAAGAAGTTTCATTAGCTAAATCCAATAGAAATAAACTGACGCCCAAGTCTATCGGATATGGTTTAATAAAAGCAAGACAGTAGACTTCTAGACTTCGTTCGAAACTCCATTCAATTGTTTTCACGCATGGGTTATCCTATGCT
The DNA here is from genome assembly GCF_000750955.1 of Criblamydia sequanensis CRIB-18. Classification (NCBI taxonomy): domain Bacteria; kingdom Pseudomonadati; phylum Chlamydiota; class Chlamydiia; order Parachlamydiales; family Candidatus Criblamydiaceae; genus Candidatus Criblamydia; species Candidatus Criblamydia sequanensis. The sequence continues at coordinate 29,672 of NZ_CCEJ010000012.1, forward strand.
TTAAAAATTTATCAAAAAATTTGCACAAAACCAACCAATTCTTCCAATCAAAGCGAGATTTGAAAGAAGTCAAATAAAAGTTAACGGGATATTGAAGGGATTTCTTATGTCACTTAATTCAAAGAAGCGATAGACGCTGAGAACTCTTCGTTGTCAAAGAACATTTTTTTAAAATGCGCTTTTAAAGACTCGTCCACTTTCTCTTCAGGGTGGCTTCCAACCAAAAAGATAAAGCTTGCAAGGCCTTCAAATCGATCCTTCATAATGCGTCTTCCGCTTGAAAGTTCGGCCCGGCCGATTATTGTTCCTATGATCTCGGAAAGTTCGGAGGCCTTTATCTTTTGACCGCTTAGCCTCATCATCAAAAGCCTTGTAGCCACATTGACAGCAGCTCCTCTATCGATATCTTCCATACAAGCCTGCCCAAAAGTTAGAGGGCCCTCCTGCCCTTCTCCATCCTTAGCAAGCTTAGCCATAGCCCCAATAGAAGTTAAGGCCTGAACAAACACCTGCAAGCCCTTAGCTAATATTCTTTTCCCCTCATTTCCCTTTGAGATCATCTCATTCCAATAAGGATTTTGTAAGAGCGACGCCTCATCAAAGATATCCGCCGCAAGGTCGAAGCCGGATTCAAATTGCTCATCACTCATGACATCCTTTCCGATATAAAAGCTTTCCTTTGGCAAATTGCTTGGATCAAATAAAGTCCTATACCCTTTTTGGTCACTTTCTCCACGGATAGCGGCTTGTTTATATTTCGCTAGGAACTGGCTTGCAGAACTCCAGTTGGCATAATCAGACTTCATATGCCAAATGTCTCCATCAACCGGTGTCAGAAATAGACGCATCTTATCCTTTGAATTCTCTTCGAAAGTTTTCAGTTGATGCAAGCGTTGCCGCTCCCCGGGTTTATTATAATTTTCCATGCTATGCTGAAGATGAAGGCCATTTTCATTAGCTTTTAACGAGTCAAGTTGCAAGCTAAGCATCCGATCGCTTGTAATACCGGGACCGGGGCCGTGGAAAAAACGGACCTTTCTCTCGGTTTGATCACCAAAAATATAATCGAGCGTCGCCAAGTTAAAATTACCTCTTTCATAGGGATTAAAATCCTCTACCGAGCTTCCAAAAAGACCGACAATCTTTGGGGCGCTAAAAAGCAAGCTTAAGTCCTGCAAAAGAAAAAAGCCCATTTCGAGAGGAGTATCGAAAGAAGGCGAACTCCTATTGTTGAAAGTCTCCACCATGAAATTTCCCATCTCATGCCAGGTAATTTCGCGGTCTTTGAAATCGGGCAGATTGCCTTTTTCAAGAATGGTTTTTCCATATTCTCGCAAAATATCCATGCCAATGACATCGGTTCTTAAAGCAGTCCCCAACCTATGAAATAAGGTAAGAAGGGGGTGCTTAACCGAGGATTCCATCATCTCCCGGTAGCTTTTCGTCTCATAGATTTTTTTTAGGGAATGCTGGATTTTTAAAGAGTTCTCCTTTTTTTCAAGGCATTTGAAGAGCCGCTTTAACTCAGTTTCAAATTTTGAATCTTCTTCTAAACCTTCTAAATCTTGACAAGACAAGGCTTTGAATTCATCGAAAGTTCGGCTTAAAACCTCTATTTTTCTCTCCTCTATTTTTTGAACAAAGATCTGCCTTTCTTGAGAAAATTCTTTCGGGAGGACAAGCAGGATCAGTTGCCTAAGGATGGGAATTAGAAGAAAAAGCGAGCCTAAGAAAAGGAATATTTGCAAAGCAAAAGAAGCGGTTTTAATTAAGGTGAATTTTAAGTTATTGTCAGAGGGATGGATAGACTTTGAGGAAAAGACATCCGGAGATTTATGTTCAATAAACCGAGCAGGTAAGGAAAGCTCCGGCAGCCGGCAATCCATTTTAACCTCTTTTTTAAACCAAAACTAACACTTTAATAAATTTTATTAAAAAATTATAAAGATTCCAGCGAAATTTTTTTTAAAAAAAAGTTTTCATCAGCTACTAAATAACTTTACATAGTTTCATATTATTTATTTATATTTACAAATAAAATATTTTAAATTAAAAATGTAGGTTTAAAAATAATTTATATATTTATTTTTTTACTTAATTTTCAAACATTTCCATTAACATCTATTATTAATTTAGAAACATAACACATATTTAATACTTTTTCTTAAAAAAATCTAAAGACTTAGCTTCAGACACAAGATCCTTTTGAAATTTTAAAAAAAGGAAAAAAAAATGAAATGTCCAGAGCTTTATGTTCCTCAAATCGTCCACACTTGGCATTCACCTTATGTGTTATGCAGCCCAACCCGACCCGAAAAGGATTATTATGCAGTAGCCCTTAGTGCTTTAAAACAATACGTGATTGAAAATGAGTTTTTAAGAAAGAAAGACAGGCAAGATGATTTATTAAACCTTGCTGAAAACAGTTCTAAAATTCGATTTACTTACTATTTTAGAAAAAATGACCTCTCAGGTGTTTTGATTCATCTTGACGGCACCCATAGGGCTTATCTACCCGTAGGGTCTGTATCAAGACTAGATTCTGATTTAATTGTCGGTGTCTATCTTGATTTTTCAGAAAGCTTCTTTGATATGAAGACTTATTGGCCAAAAAACACGCAGAGAAAGAAGGATAATAAAATCATCCATAAAATCTTTACCTCTTGGCAGAAAAAAGTTTTGCAGGATTGTGAAGGTCAATCATAATAACATCCGCTTGATTTATGCAAGGGATAGGCATGAGCTTAAATCATGCTTATCCCCATCATGTAATTTAAAACCAAATCATAACGGCTCTCATTCCATTTCTTACATTAGACTCATTATTGACCATCTTTTTGAAATGATCCGTAGCCACATCATGGGTGCTTCTACCTTCCTGAAAAATTTCTTTAGTTTTACTGTCTTCAACATCAGTTTTAACAAAAACGTAAGTCTTAGGTTCTATTTTCATTTTGTTGTCTCCTATTTTTTTTGGTTTAAGTTTAATTTTGTAATAAGGCAGAATATTTTTTTTCATCAAGCCAATTTTTGACATGTCTTTTACCATAATTAAAAAACCTTTTCATGCTCTGCCTATTCTTCATTATAATATGGAATGCGCTTCGGAAGTTGTTAAAGCAGCCAAAGAAATCAAACCTGATTGCATCGTGGTTGAGCTTCCTGAAAATATGCAGAATGAACTTATTAAAGCAGCTAGCCGCTTGCCGGATCTAAGTGTGGTTAAAGCAAGTCAAAAAAATGGAAAACCTCTCTTTTATCTTTCCGAGCCCTGCGATGGCTTATTTGAAGCCTTAAGATATGGCCTTGAGCATAATATTGCCGTCTTCTGCATCGATCTGGATGTCGATAATTACCCTTTTTTTAAAGACCCCCTTCCGGACCCTTATGCCATTTCCAAAATTGGCTTTAAACATTATATGGAAGCCTGTTATGGCAATCTGCCGCCTTCATTAAGAAAGACTTTTCCAATCGATAGGGAAAGAGAGTATTACATGGCAAGAAGGTTAAAGGAACTCTCCTTTTCATATGACCGTATCTTGTTTGTCGGCGGTCTTACCCATGTAAAAAAAGTGCTTGAGTTAACGGATCAAAAGGCCTTTAAGAAACAAGAGCCGGTAGAGAGAGAGACGATTGAAGTCTTTTCTCTTACAGAAGAATCTCAAAGGGAGTTGATGAGTGAATTTGGCTATCTTTCTTTAAATTATGAATTTTGGAGGGACGAGTATTTATCAAAAGAGTCGATAAAAACCACTATTCCCGATAGGCAGAAAATCTATCTCTCACTTTTAAAACAAGCAGGCTTAAGATATAAAGAGAGTACGGGCAATGAATTGCCTCATTACTGTCTTCGAAACACTTTAAAATTTATGCGTAATTATGCGCATCTTAAGGACAAGCTTCTTCCTGATTTATTTGAATTATTAGCTTCTGCTAAGGGTTGCGTTGATCATAACTACGCTTATGAAACTTGGCTTCTTGCCACGACTTATCCTTTTTTAAAGAATGTGGATGGCCTTCCTGAAATTAAGCTCCGTGTAGAAGACCTATTCGGCGGCAGCAAAAAAATTCAATTTCACCGTAAGCTTAAAAACCCGAAAGCCACTCAGTTTATAAAAAGAAAAAAAGACGCAGCTTCTTTTCGGTTTACCCCTCCTAGCCCCTTCAGCATTTGCTCTTATCCGCCTGAAGATACGATCATAGAAAACTTCGGGCGCTTTCTTAAAAAGAAAGGCGTTCAAATCCTGACAGAAGAAAATCTAAAAGTGGTTCCTTTCTCGACAAGCTTGGAAGATGGCATCGATACTAAAGAAACGATTAGACACCTCTTTGAAAAAAAGCTTTATGTAAAAAAGCTTGGGAAGCCGGCGGGAGATGTCGGGTCTGTTGTCATCATCTTTGATGAAGATGATGAAAAGGATGAAAAGTACCCTTGGAAAACCACATGGATAGGTGAACATTCTCAAGAATCCGACATGGCTTTTTATGCCACTGATTTAACCAAAAAAGTTGTGGGTCCCGGAATCAGCCGCTGCGAATATGGCGGTTTTATGATGTCTTATCCTCCAAGAAGGCTTTGGGATGTCTGGCATGATCCTGATTATTTAGACCTCCTTCATAAGTCGGAAGTGCTCCTCATGGCAGCCATTGACTACTCATTAAAGCCGACAATTACTTATGTGGCTAAAAAAGCGCCTCGCTCCCTTTTAAAGTCCTACGCCGCCAGGTTTGGAAAGAAAGTAGTCTTTTTGCCGATAGGTCAGGTTTCAAGAAATCTTCTTAATAAAATTCGTGTATTTCATGTTTTAGATGGTCATGATAAAAGACGAATCGCCGATGAATTTATTTATTAAGAACCTGTGATTTCGCGGAAAGCTACCTTTCTCCATAAAAACTCTCACCTTCTATTATAAACTCTTCTTGGTTTCTTTTTATGGGCCAAGAAGATGGAAAAATAGCAAGTTTTGCTCGGCTATTAATGTTTCTTGGAATCACATATTGAAGCCTATAAGATGAATAGACTTTATCTAAAGCTTCTTTAATATATTCATAAGAACATTCATGAATGCCATAGTGGTCATAAGGAATATCCGGTCGACCCGGCACTTTGAAATCATCGATGACAATAATGCAATTGTCTTTATGAGTTTTTGAAATAGCTTCCAATTCATTCAACAAAGGCCAATGTTCATTCCAATGAGCATCTAGATATAAAAGGATAGGTTTATGTTTAAGACCAGGAAGCAAATTATCGAGGACAACCTCTGAACTTCCGAAATGACAATGCACATTGGAGTAAGGTGATAAAAGCTTTTTTGCGTTATTGTAAGTATTCGGCTCAATTTCGATGGTATGGACTTGATTGAAAAGACAGGAAAATAGAACCGTTGTGCCCCCTTTAAAAGTTCCAGTTTCAATGACTGTGTCGATCTTATAATTTCTTTTTAAAAGAGCAAAGTAAGTAGTAAGTTCCGGTGCAAAATTAAAAGCATACCCTCCAAGGAGCCACACATCGAGGTTAAATGAACTATAAAAACCATTGTCAACAGAAGGAAGGGTGCCGTAATTGATATTAGGTAATGTTTCTTTCTGTGCAGAAAAAAGAGCTACACTCTGAAAAAGAAAAAACGGAAGAAATGTTTTTTTTAGCATACAGCCTCCTATTTTAATGAAATTGAGACTGTATTTAAAAAAGATTTATTGTCAATTATCTTTAGAATGAAAGAAACTATAAATGCTTCTTAAGAATTTCTTTAAGGGTAGCTTCGGCTTTTTCCAACCTTTCAAAAAGAGATTGAGGCAGCCTTAAGTCTAAACTTAAAGAATGGATTTCGTTTTGAATAATAAGGACAAACTCTTTAAGGGATTCCTGAGCATTAGAATCATTATTTTTACTCATTGCTTCTTGCAATAGTCTAAGCCTATTTTCTAAAATATTGATTCTTTCAATGACATCAATTAAGTGGTGGTGATCCTCTTCTATCGCAAACTCCGGCTTATAGTCGTGGACAACAGCATCAATGATTGCGAGTGTTTCGTTAAAAAGCCTTTGTCTTTTTTCATCAAGCTCCTTATTCCAAAGATCAATTTCTTCGAGGCTTAATTCCTCTTTTAAATGCTTAAGAGCGCCAAGACTGGCTATTGGTTTTAATAAAAGCTCCTCTAAAAGATCTTTTAAATGCTGTTTATCGGACGCGCTGACATTTAATTTTTCAAATGTTTGCTGTTCATAGTCCTGAATAATTTTGATGTCCCGATCCACTCGTTTTAAAGCATCTTTTTGCAAATTCTCTTTAAGGCTTGAAAGAAGGTCATCGATTGATTTATTCCAATAAAAATCAATCCAATACTGGCTTTCTTCAGACCATTGTTTAGTCTCATCAAAAGCTTTTACTCTTAAGTGCATGGCATTATTCTGCCATCTTTGGTTTATTTTTTTAGCCCGATCAATTAAAGGCTGAATAATGATAGTTTGAAAAGGCTTGATTTCAGGGTTCTTTTCACATGTTTTGATGATGTGTTCATTGACTTTATGTAAAGCTCCTACAGTTTCATGCACTTTTGGAAGGATTTCCTCAACCCTCCCTTTTAATGGAGCAGTATCTTGAACAAAGTAAGTAAAAACAGCAAGCATCCGCTCTTTAAATCGTTCAAGAAAGGTAACTGAGACCCCTCTATAGGCTACAAAAGGAAGGGGCAATTTAGGAGGTGTTGCTACAGGATCTAATCCGAAAAGATTGTTTTCTTCAGATTCGGCGGGATTTTCATTTTTAATTTCGGAGGGGTCTTCATCTTTAAAGAAGGCTGAATCGCCCATAGACTACTCTCCGAAATAAAATTATTTTGATATTTGCATAAGTATATTATATTATTTATTCTTGCGAATTTCCAATTGAATTTTTCATTTGAAAAGAAGACTAATTTAAGAAGGAAAAAATTTCCTCTTTTTAACCAAATTTTTGAAATTATGACAAAAAAAAGAATCTTAATAACAAACGATGATGGAATCCATGCCCCCGGTATCAAACACCTATGGAATTCCTTAAAGAACGATTATGAGGTTACAGTTGTAGCCCCTCATCAAGAACAATCCGGTGTCGGAGTTTCTGTTACGATTAGACACCCTCTCCAATTGAACCGCTTGCATTGGAATGGAATCCAGGCCTATTCAGTCACAGGAACGCCGGCAGACTGCGTAAAATTGGCATTGAATGTGATATTAGATGAGCGCCCTCATCTAATAGTTTCAGGAATCAACCGAGGCACCAACTCGGGTCGAAATGTTCTCTATAGCGGCACATGCGGAGGGGTTATTGAGGGAACGATGAGAGATATTCCAGGGATCGCTTTTTCTCTATCGGACTATCAGGACCCAAAGTTTGAGTCGATAGAGCGCTTTATACCCCCTTTTCTTGAATTTGTTTTTAATAAGCCGCTGCCTCCTCAAACTTTCCTGAATGTTAATTTCCCCTCTGTTATTGAAGGAGCTCCGAAAGGCTTTAAATTTGCCCGCCAAGGCAAGGAATACTGGGGAGAGTCTTTGGATGCGAGAAACCACCCGACAGAAGGCCATACCTATTACTGGATAGGGGCAAGAAAGGTGCAGTTTGAAGAAAACGAAGAATCAGACGTAAGCTGGTTAAATAAAGGGTATGTAGCGGCAGTTCCCGTCAATGTCGGGGATTTGACTGAAAACAATCATTTAAGAACGCATAAAGATTTATTTGAAAAACACTTCGAGTGCCTTAACTTTTAATGAACTCGCTTCTTTTCATGACGATCTAAAAGATCCAAACCTTTCTGCTGTAACTTCTCTAAGGTTTCTTGACCGCCTTTTAACCGGTAAAGGCGTTTTAACTCCGTTCGAAGCTCATCGCTTAGGGATAGATCTCCTGTTCGTTCAATAGAGTCCATCTCTTTTAAGCACTTTCTGTCGAGAGTGATTAAGATTTCTGCCAGGCGGTAGAATTTTTTTTCTAGAAGTCCGGATTTTATCTTAAGATCCTCAGAGTTGTGACAGCCTTTCAAATCCTGTAAAATTTCAAAAAGCAGGTACTCACCCTCTTTGGAAATTTCCTCCTCTCCTTTGCTACCGCAAGAAAATAAAAGACAAATTCCAAAAAAAGAAGCCAAATACTTTAAAAAGCATTTGGCTTTAAAATCTCGGAGAATACTGATGATTACGGTCAAAAAAAAGCCCTCGTAAAATTAAAACAGGGTTATATTTTTTCGCCGTTTTCTCTTAATTCACGAACAACTGCAGCAACGCCTTGCTTATCAATAATTCGAAGCGCTTGCATGCTTACTTTCAAGGTTACAAAACGATTTTCTTCAGCAAGCCATAAACGTTTTTTGATTAGGTTAGGGCTGTGCCTTCTTCTTGTTTTGCCTGTAACTTTTAGACCGATCCCTTTTTGCTTCTTAGCAATACCGCGTATGGCATATTTATAACCGGTCGCAGGTTTTTTTCCTGTAACGCAACATTTTCTAGACATGATTTTTCTCCAAACGTAACAACCCGAACCTAGATTATTCTTTGATCCTTAAGAGACTTTCTCTTAGCTTTTTCAAACTCTTTTTTCAATCAAGAGATTTGAATGACTTTACGCTGTTAAAGTTAAATCAGATAAACGTAAAGGCCCAGGCAATCAAAGGAGAAATCATAGCAGATCTTTAATTTATGGCTCAAGGTAAAATCTATTTTCTTTTTCTATTTAATTAAGGTTCCGGGTTGAATTTTTTGACTAGTCAGGATTTCAATCCCGCTCTCCAAACTCCCGGCCAAAAGCATCCCTTCACTGACTACCCCCATTATGGTTGTCGGCTCTAAATTTGCGACAACCACAACGCTTTTTCCAATTATTTCTTCCGGAGTATATGACTCGGCAATCCCGCTAACGATTGTTCTCTCTTCAAGTCCTAAATTTACGGTTAACTTTAAGAGTTTTTTAGATTTAGGAATTTTCTCAGCTTTTAAGATGAGTGCGGACCGAAGGTCGAGTTTTTGAAAATCGTCAAAAGAAATTTTATCTTTAAAGGGCATAATTCCTAAATTCTCATTTTTAAAATTTTTTTTTGCTTTTTCGTGTAATTTCTTCAAATTCTCAAGTTCTTTAGCGACTTCTTCCTCTTCCACTTTCTTAAAGAGGATTTCAGGCTCTCGTAATTCTTTTTCAAAAGGAAGCTCTGTTTTAACTTCGATATCCCAGTCAGCTTCTTTAAGATCTGTTGTAAAACCAATAAGTTTCCATACTTTTTGAGAAGCTTCCGGAATGATTGGGTAAGATGTAAGAGCAAGAAACTTTATGGCTTGCAAGGAGCAATAAATCGTGGCTCTCATTTTAGGAATTAATTCAGGGTTCTTAAGGGCAAGCCACGGTTTTTTTTGATCGAAGTAAACATTCCCTTTCTGGGCAAGCTCCATGATTAATTGAGAAGCTCTTCTTAATTTAAAATTAGCGTACGCTTCTTCAATTTTATCGCTTAACTCCTTAATTTCCTTGAGAAAGGCTTTGTCTTCATCCTCTAGAATAGGAGACTTTGGAACTTTTCTATCGCAATTTTGTTTTGCAAAAACGAGGACGCGATTGACCAAATTCCCCCATTTTCCAAGTAAATCGGAATTGCATTTTAACTGAAAATCTTTCCAAGTAAACTCGGAATCCTGTGTTTCAGGAGCATTAGAGGCGATGACATAGCGAATTTGATCTGCGGTATACTTAGTAAAAAAGTCATCCAAATCGATGGCCCACCCTTCCGACTTACTAAATTTTTTGCCTTCTAGATTATAGAATTCATTTGCCGGAAGTTCGCTTACAAGCACGTAAGGAGCGTCTTGACCCATAACCATGGCAGGGAAAATGGCGGCATGGAAGGGGATATTATCCTTACCAAGAAAATGAACAAGCTTTGTCTTTTGATCAAACCAAAAATCCTTCCAGGCTTCAGGCTCGCCATTTAACGCTGCCCATTCCATCGTTGCCGAGATATAGCCGATCGGGGCGTCAAACCAAACATAAAGAACTTTTCCTTCCGTATTTGGCAAAGGGATCGGAATCCCCCAGCTTAAATCCCTTGTGATCGCCCGAGGTTTTAAATCCTGGATATACCCCTTTATAAAATTTACCACGTTAGGTTTCCAGGATTTAGTCTCAAGCCAAGCTAAAAGCCGATCTCTAAATTTATCGAGAAGCAAAAACCAGTGCTTGGTATCTTTTAGAGTTAGGCTTTGGCCTGTGAGTTTTGATTTCGGGTTAATTAAATCGGTAGATTCATAGGATGAGCCGCATCTTTGACACTCATCGCCCCTTGCATTTTCATAGCCGCATTTAGGGCATGTCCCGACCACATAGCGATCTGCTAAAAAGCGATTGTCCTTCTCTGAAAAGAGTTGTTTAGTCGTCTTTTCTTCAATATAACCGTTTTTTAGTAGATTTAGAAAAAACACCTGAACAGGCTTTTGATGATAAGATGTGGTTGTTCTTGAAAAATGATCAAAGGAAAAATTTAATTTTTTAAATAAATTTTTATTGATTTCATGAAAAATGTCTACATGTTCTTTAGGGGTTCGATTAGCAAGATCCGCACTTAAAGTGATCGCAACCCCATATTCATCCGAACCGCAAATATATAAGACGTCATTTTTTTTTAATCTCTCGAATCTGGCATAGCAGTCCCCGGGCAAATAAGCGCCTGCAATATGGCCAAAATGCAGCGGGGCATTAGCATAAGGAAGCGCGGAGGTAATGAGAATTTTTTCTTTCATTTTTAACATTAACTTAGGTTTTTGATTTAAATCTCGATTTCTGGATAAAGTCTTTTTTCGAGTAGCTATATAAGGGTTTCTGCACCACCAAGACCTCAAAAGAAGTTCCCGGCACAATTTTCCACCCTACTAAGGTTTTTGTCTTTATATCCACATAAAGAGGTCCAGGCTTTACATAAACAAACTCTGAAGTCACATTTTTAGGGTTTGGATTCGGGCTGGATAGCTCTGTTTGAAAGCCTTCTAAAGATTTATGCGAGGCTCGTATATCTTCTTGCAACTCTTTGGATAAGCTTCCCCATGAGATATAATTTCCAGGGCACCTTTTTGTAATAAAGTTCCAGTCAACAATTGGTCTTCCTGTGAGGGTCACAGCATTTTGGAAAATCCGGCCTGTTTCTCTGCATATCATCGATCTTTTCATTAAAAAGATGCGGTTATCATAACCTCCTATTTCATAATGCAAAAACCGCATCACTTTTTCGATGCTGGAAATAGGTAAATCGCGTCCGAAACGCATTGGCTTTTGCGTGTAAGGGCTAAGACACCGGTCCTCTCTTCTAACCCAATAAAAATAAATGGCATAAGCAAAAAGGAAGACAAAACATAGGAGAATAAATAAGGAAAAGAGAACCACATCTAATTCGCTAACTGCAAGAAAAGACAGGTTCATTCTCATTCCTTAACACTAACCCTCTTTTGAAAAATCCAAGCGGAAGCACCGCTTAAAATTCTAAGGAAAATGATTTTTTTCTCGGGTCTTAGAGTTTTCTTTCTGATTTGTGACTTTTTCCACCCTTATCAAAATCAGACATGCTGACAAATTCGCGGGAGGAGGATTTAGAAGGGTTTTTTCTGTCGATGATGATTTCTTCTTCTACGACTTCAATAATGTCGTCATACTCATCTTCGCCATAGGCAATTTGCGCCAAAACTTCTGAGGCGACATTCTGTGATTCTTGGGCGAATCCGGCTTCACGGCCGCTTATTACAAAATGTCTTGCAAGTTTAATGGCATCTCTAACAAGCTCAAAAAGACTTCTTGATTTAGTATTGATCAAGATTTCATTGGTTAGGTTATCTTCAAATCGACTCATTTTCCGCCTATTAAAATAAATGTTTAAGAATATCTATAAAATACTAGCAAGTTTTAAAAGAAAATGAAAGTGAAAATCATAGAGTTTATTCTTTATTCTCTAAATTATATCTCTTTTACAAAAAGATGTCACTTCCAGACAAAATACTTTTAAGAAAACAGCTTAAGAAGGGAGAATATCAGCCCTATGAGCTTCCGCTATCAAAATACTTTGCAGAACACGATAGGCTGTGTCTAAATCGGCATTGATAATTTTATAGTCATAGAATCTTGCGCAAGCAATTTCTCTTTCCGCCCACTTGAGACGCTCTTTTATAATGGTTTCATTTTCAGTATTTCTCTCAATAAGCCTTCTTTTGAGCTCTTCAATAGAAGGCGGGATTAAGAAAATAAAAACAGCCTCAAGTTTTTCTTTTAATTGAAGGGCGCCTTGTGTATCAATCACTAATATAACATGTTTACCGGAAGAGAGTTCTTCTTCAACCCATTTTATTGAGGTCCCGTAATAATCCCCGTAAAGTTCAACATGCTCTAAAAAAGCTTTGTCTTCGATTTGCTTTTCAAATTCTTCTCTTGAAACAAAAAAATAGTCTACGCCATGCCTTTCTTTTGGTCTTGGAGCTCTTGTTGTAAAAGAAATACTTTGGGTCACATAAGGAAATTCACCTGCCAGTTTTTTTACAAGAGTAGTCTTTCCAGTTCCAGCTGGCGCGCTTATAATAAATAGAGTTCCCTCTTTTGAATTTCCAAATAGCTTTTCTTTCATTTTATTCGATATTCTGCAATTGCTCTTTTATCTTTTCGAGCTCTGACTTAAAATCTACTGTTAAAATGGATACTTTAGTTTCATTTGTTTTCGATGAGATCGTCGTGATCTCGCGATGGATTTCCTGGCAAATAAATTCTAATTTCTTTCCCTGCTGCGATTCATGCTCCATAGTCTTCAAAAAAAGATCGATATGGGACTTTAGCCTTACAATTTCCTCGGTGATGTCAGCTTTATCGGCTAGAAGGCAGGCCTCTCTTAAAACCCTCTCATCTGAGCTAACCCCCTCCGGGAGCATTTCCTTTATCCTTGCCTTTAACCTCTCATAAAGAAGCTCTCTCACATTTTCTGAATTATTTTCAATCAATGAAAGAAAATGTTTTAATTTTTCCATCCTGGCAAAGAGGTCTTCTTCTAAAACCCTACCCTCTTTTTCTTTGGATATTTGAAAAGCTTCCAAGGCCTCATCAAGAGCTGCAAAGAAAAAAGGCTCCATTTTTTCTTGAAAGGCAGGGTCTTCATCAAAAAGGATAAGATTGGATTCTTTTGGCAGCAACGCCAAGGCTATCTCTTTTTCCGCCAATCCGAATTCTTTAGCCATTTCCTTATAAACAGGTTTTAACTGTTCTAAAAAACCATTGTTTGCAGAAGCGACAAAGGGGGTATCCTTATTGAGCCGAAGTGAAACTTTAACAATCACTAAGCCTCTTGCCGTTTTCTTTTGCACCCTTTTTCTTATTTCCGGATCAAAAATTGAGATTTCCTTCGGCAAAAAAGTTTGCACCTCAAGATGTCTTCTATTTATTGAGGAAATCTCAATTAAGCATCTTCCTATAGAATCAACGTGATTTACTCGGCTAAATGCCGTCATACTTCTTAACATGGGGCCTTGTGACTTTCGAAAGCTTTCGGGAAATTATTCAATAATTGCAGTTATAATAAAATTTATAGAGGGTTGTTGTCAAATTAAACCCGTCTTTTCCCCGCCGCTTATAGGTAATAACGACCCATAGAAAACAGCCGTTCCATCTGAAAGCTCTTGCTCCTCTAAAAAGGGGTTAAGTTCTTCATTGAACTTTTTCTTTAAAGATATAATTCGCACCTTTCTTTCGGATTTAACCGCTTCTATAATTCTATTGCCCTGAACAAAAAGCATGACGTGGGTAATTCTTCCCCCAACCCCTTTTTCAGATGAAAACAAAAGATCCCCTGTTTTCAAGTCTGAAAATCGTTTTCGTTCACACTTAAGAAACTGATCATGGGCATTTCTCGGAATCGTTTTTCCAAAACTTCTAAATAAAAGATGAGTCAGACCCGAGCAATCTACTCCTTGCTCTTGACTTGGGTTTAAGCCTCCCCAAAAGTAAGGGATGTCGATCAAATCGATAGCTCGGGATAACAGCTCTTTGGGATGCAAAGGCTTAACTAAAGAATCAACAGAATTTCTTGAAATATAGCCAGTTTCCGAACCTAAGTTAAGCTTAAGCCACTCGCCATCAAGTTCACCAAAAAGCCTAGATCCAAGAGGTAACTTGCCAATTGTTAGACTTGTCTTGTTTTTATCAGCTTTAATTTCTGTCTCTACTTTTATCACACACCAATTCGGTTTTTTATCAATGATTGAAAAAGTTTCTTTTAAAACCCAACCTTGATAGGGAACCCATTGATTATTTTTAAAGACGGGCTGATTCAATAAGTCCACTAAAAACCAAGGGCCGGAAGCGTCTATAATCCGCACCTCTTCTCCTGATAAAATTTGACTTTCTTGCAATGGGTCGTTCCAATTGGAAGGCTCTCTTTTTTCTTTTAAAGCTCGTAAATCAGCTGGAACCTTAGGGTAAGGCAGGGTTGTAAACATGGCTCTCTTATAAATTTTTAATTGTTGTTTAGTAACATTGCGTTAAGTTATCTTAGTATTTCTCAATATTGAAACGATTTTTCTTATTTAATTAATAATTTTTATAATACGCCGCAACGTAAAAATAATAATGGTATAGTATGATCGAAAATCCTCCAGTTGTTAAAGCTAGACCCACTCTTCTACCTTATGTTGAACCAACGCCCGGGATATTAATCCGTGTCTGCGTTGTCATCGTTCAAATTGTAAAAAAGATCTTTTCGATCCTCTTTTTTTGGTGGCCTTCGAGACCAACTCTAACAAAAAGAGAACACATTGAAGCTTTAAAAGAAATTCAAAAAAAAGCTTATTCGGAAACCCCTTACGAACCCTTTAGTATTTCAAGAAACAGTACAAACTATTCTAGAGGATCCACAACCTTTCGCTACAGCCATCTTCTGAGCTATTTAAAATTAGAGTCATCTCAGAGCCTGCCTGCAGCCACCATTCCTGAAAATATAATTAAAAGTGATTATGAAGAGGTGGTTTTTCCGGAGCCCCTTCAAAAAATGAGACGATTTATGTCGGAATTTATTTCAGGCTGCACATCTTGCGCAATTGATAAAATTTTACCGCCTCTTGAGATGAAAGATGTCTATTTCGAACAAGTTAAGGAGTCCTTAAAACTACTCTCCTCTTTTATCATTCAAGTGGGAGGTCATATTAAAAATCCCGTTTTTGAAACCATGACAAAACATGGAATTCGAATTCATACAGAAGCCATCTTTCTTAAATCTCTAAAGAAAGTCCTTAATTGGCTTATTAAAGAAGACTCAAGCAGCACTAATTTAAAGCTAAATATTGTGAGTGATTTAAAAAAGAACGTCGATAAAAAAATTGAAGAGGGAAAATTAACTTTAAATTCGCCTTTTGAAGAGGAAAGACAAAGGATTATCAAAAAACTGGCTGAAATAGATGAGAAAAACGCTTCCCTGGATAAAAAGCCTCTTCTCCCTTCTATGCCTAAAAGAAAAAGAAAATCAAGCAATAGCCAAGAAAACCTTGCAAAAGAGAGAGAATCGTTAGAATTTGTAAAGGGAAAGATAGATAAAGAGATTACAGACTTAAAAGAAAAACATTTATACCTTGTAGTCAACTGGATATTTGATACCGGAAGGCCAAAAGAAATTGACCGGGAAGGCTTTATCGGGGAAATGATTGATGCTTACTATGAGGAATGCATTTCTCTTCTTGTAGACGCTAAAATCGACCTTTTGCTCTCTGATTTAAAACTTAAGATTGTCGATAAACTCCCCTCTATTATTGAAGTCACTTTAAAAAGAAATACCGCAATATTAACTGAAGAGCTATCGGGTCGGATTGCAGATTTATTCGTTCATATGGATTTATCAGAAATGATAGACAAGCTTACTCTTGCAATCGATCAGCACATCACAACCTTTATTCAAGCTAAAAATGATGTTAGAGAAGAGATAAAACATAGTTCGAGTGATAAAGAGCTCGAAGCCGAAGAACTAAATGCTATTGCCTATCAATTTGGAACCTATGAAACGGCGCACCCTGTGTTAAGACAAATCCTGACAATACCTAAGGGAAGATCGACAAGGACGTGGAATGGATCTAAAGAATTTAGCGAATGGAAAAAATCCCATGAACTTAATTTGCTAAATGACCTTGTCAAAAGGCTTGTAAGCTCTCTTCTTCCCTCCCGCGTAGAAGAAATTGATGGCAGAAGCCGAACCATTACAGGCCTTCAAAATCTCTGGAGACGGCTTGAACTTCCGGAAGAACTTAAAAATTTAGGAAAAGAGATCGAGCAATTCGTCAAGCATTTCCTGCCTGAAGAATTTACGTTTGCTGAAGATGTTAAAGAGCTTATTTCAAGATCTGCAGAACAGATCATTCCGACGATTATCGAAACTCATATCCAGCTTTTCTCTTCCCACTTGCTCTTTATGATGTTTGAGACTTTTATTACCCCTCAAGCCTTCAGTCAATTTATGGCGGATAGCCTGCTTCCTGTTTTAGAAGAGCAGTGTCAAGATATCTTAATGAGGAATGTTTATTGCAAAAGCTTAAACAAGCCAACTTCAACAATGGCGAGCAATCTAAACGAATTAAAACTTAAATTAACGGAATGCCAAAAAATCGAGGTGGCTTTTTTTGATTCTTTTAAAAGTTATTTTTTAAGCGATTCTTTAGCCGTTCTCCCTCTCACAAAAGAGGAAAAAACAGCCCTTTTAGAGACGTTTTTTAACATCATTACAACTACTGTAAAAAATACTCCACCAACCGCTAATTTACTGAAAACCATCTTAAGCCATCTTAGGGAAAATCAAATCCTTCAAAATTTTGGTCCCAAATCAATTTCCCAAGCCTTTTCACCTTTCCTTAAGCAGTCGGTTGAGCCCCTAAAACAATTACGGACTCTTGGAAATTTATTTCAGTTGAAAAGACAGGAAATCGCCTCTGAAATCTTTCACCTCATGGAATCAAAAATAAGCGAATACAAAAAAAATAGCGGCGATTTAAAAGAGGAAGCTTTTATTCAAAGAATTGCTCTTCCCTTTATTCATGAGCTGGAAAAAGTTTTAATACATGAATCCTTTAATGATATGACAGAAAGTGAGGCCGTCATCCTATACCTTACCGAGACTGTCCCGGGAGCTCAGGAAAAAGATTATTACTATGCGATGATAGATAAACTTTGTTTTAAAATTGGCGAATATGGAAGCTGGGTTGAAAAAGCGCTAGCTCTTGCTAAAAAGCCTATCAATCAATCCATTTCTGCTTCCTTACAACCTTTAAGAGAGGATTACGCCCTTATCGACCTTTTTGTCTCTAAACTTCAAAAAGCTTTTCCGGATAAAAAAGCTATTAAAACTTTATTAGAGAGAAGAGAAGAGCCCCCCTTATCTCCAAAATCCTTTGGCAGATCTCTTGATAAAGAGATCCATCGTATTTCAGGTCTTGTTCATGACATATTTAGATCTTATGCTAATACAGGCGGATGGACAGGCTTTTTACAAACTTGCGCCATGCCGTTTGTTCTTGGCAATAGCGGGGATATCGAAAATTTAATTAAAAAGGTCTACAACCAGCTTTTCCAGCATGAGCATTTTAATCTGAATCTTTTTGCTCAAATTACCGACGTTTTTTCAGAAGCCTTAAAAAATTCGACTTTACAGATTAAGAATGAAAGAACTGCAGCGACTTTACAAGGTTCTGTGAGCGCAATTGTTCTTCCGGCTGAAAGCGTGCCAGCAACCTCTGCAAATACTGGAAATTAATAAAAAAAGAACTCGCGGGCTATTCCGCGAGTTCTTTTTTTACATATCTAGTCAACGACCATATTCAAAAGCTTATTCGGAACAAAAATGACTTTTTTAATCTCTTTACCGCCAAGATGTTTTGAGATAAGTTCATTTTCTTTGGCAATCTTAAGAATTTCTTCTTCGCTTCGATTTTTGGGAAGATCGAACTTGCCTCTTACTTTTCCGTTCACTTGAACAATGTAGGTGGCTAAAGCATCCGTCAAGTAGACCGGGTTGACATCAGGAAAAGGATGCGCGTTTAGGTTTTCTTTAAAGCCAAGGGTTTCCCAGATCTCTTCCGCAAGGTGGGGCGCAAAAGGCATCAAGCATTGGGTCGCCATTTTTATAATAGACTTTGGATAGCTTTCAAGCTTCGTAAACTCATTTATAAACTCCATCATTTTAGCAATCGCAGTGTTAAACTGTAAGGCTTCAATATCATTTGTCACTTGATGGACAAGTCTATGTCCAAGTCTTAAAGCCTCTTCATTGACATCCTCTGTAACTTTATCCGAGGTTGCCATATCATAAAATCTTTGCAAGAAACGGCGGCAGCCGCTGACCGCATCGGTATTCCAAACTTTTTCGCGATCCAAGGGCCCCATAAACATTTCATAAAGCCTGAGTGAATCCGCTCCGAACTCTTCTATAATATCATCAGGGGTAATGCCATTAAGTTTCGACTTAGACATTTTTTCGATTTGGCTTTTTAAAACCTCGCCGCTTTTTCGTTCGATATATTGGCCATTTTTTTCCATCACTTCTTCAGGGTCGACATAAAGATTGTCTTTATTCTGGTAGGATCTTGCAACAATCAATCCCTGATTTCGAAGCTGCTGAAAAGGCTCTTTTGTTGAAACAAGCCCTAGGTCATAGAGGACTTTATGCCAAAACCTAGCGTAGAGAAGATGAAGCACCGCATGCTCAACTCCACCCACATAAAGGTCAACCGGCATCCAATAATTCTCTTTATCGGCATCCCAAGCTCTTTTTTCATTTTGCGGATCTAAAAATCTTAAGTAATACCAGCAAGAACCGGCCCATTGAGGCATGGTATTTGTTTCCCGTTTGGCTGCCTTTCCTTCTTTTTTATCTTGAATGTCTACCCAATCAGTCACCTTTGCAAGCGGGCTTCTTCCATCACCTGCAGGTCTAAAATCCTGGATATCAGGAGGCAATAAAGGAAGCTCATCCAAATCAAGAACACGCTTTGTTCCGTCTTCAAAATGAAGGATCGGAAAAGGTTCGCCCCAATAGCGCTGCCTTGAAAAAAGCCAATCTCTTAGCTTATAGCAAGTGGTTTCTTTACCCGCGTTTTTTTTCTCAAGATATTTGGCGACGGCGCTTTTGGCCTCTTCCATAGATAAGTTTGAAAGGTCCAAGTCTTCATTCTTTGAATAAATATAGCGCCCTTCCCCTGTCCAGCATCTCTTTCCTTTTAAAACCTCCTCTAAGACCTCCTCTTTTTCCATTCCAATCGGAATCAACTGAGAATAGGTTTCAAAATCAGGCTCTATAATAGGTAAAATCGGTAAGTTAAATTTTCGAGCAAATTCAAAATCACGCTCATCATGGCCTGGAACTGCCATAATGGCGCCTGTTCCATAGCCCATCAACACATAATCACTTACCCAAATAGGGATCTTTCGGCCGTTTAAGGGATTGATGGCGTAGGTGCCAATAAATACACCGCTTTTATCTTTTGCAAGATCAGTCCTAGCCAAATCACTTTTTTTACTGGCTTGCTTTTGATACTCTTGAACTTCGGCTTTTGATTGCTCGTGAGTCAGTGTTTCTAAGAACGGATGTTCAGGAGAAAGAACAAGAAAGGTCGCTCCAAAAAGAGTGTCCGCTCTTGTCGTAAAAACTTCTATGGTTTCGTTTCTATTTTCGATCGGGAATAAAACTTTTGCCCCGAGGCTCTTGCCGATCCAATTCACTTGAAGCTTTTTTAAACCTTCAGGCCAATCCAAAAGACTTAAATCATCAAGCAGCTTTTCCGCATACTCTGTGATTTTCAATACCCATTGCTTTAAAGGCTTTCGCTCTACCGGATGGCCTCCTTCTTTTGCCTTCCCGTCTTCTACTTCTTCATTCGCTAAAACGGTGCCAAGAGCCGGGCAATAGTTAACTAGCATCTCCGCTTCATAAGCTAAGCCCTTCTCATAAAGCTTAGTAAAAATCCACTGCGTCCACTTATAATACTTAGGGTCGCTTGTGGCAAGCTCCCTATCCCAATCGTAGCTAAATCCAAGAGATTTTAACTGTTTTCTAAAAGTATCAATGTTTTTTTTAGTCGTCTCTTGCGGGTGTGTCCCTGTTCGAACGGCGTATTGTTCAGCCGGCAACCCGAAACTATCCCAGCCCATGGGATGGAGAACATTGAATCCTTTTTGTCTTTTGAAACGAGCGATGATATCTGTCGCGGTATACCCTTCGACATGCCCCACGTGAAGGCCGGAGCCCGAAGGGTATGGGAACATATCCAATACGTAATATTTTGGCTTGGAACGGTCAGCCTCGACTTTAAAAGCTTTATTTTCTTCCCAGTTTTTCTGCCACTTGGATTCAATGGCTTTATGGTTGTATTTCATGAAAATTCTCAAATTTAATGCATAAGTATTAAGGAGCTTATATTTATATAGGCTTTCAAAATTATTTTATAGTTCAAAAAAACCCTTGCGAACTTGCTTTATTTTGAAGGACGTGGAGCTTTAGGTTTGAAGGAATCGAAAAATGGTTCTCCGGCCAATCAATTTATGATAGAATAACAAGCTTAAAGAGAAAAGGGAGAGGTTGGCGAGAGTTTAACTCCTTTCCAAATTGGAAATTATATGGCAAAAAAAACCAAAAAGTCAAAAGAAGATCGGCTGAAAGAAAATCTTTTGAAAACTATTAGAGAATTTTTAAGTTCAAAAAAAGCAAGGCCCCTTTCATTTGAAGAGTTAATCCAAAAATTAAAGATTTTGCCGGAGCATGCTCCTTTAATAAATGAGCTCCTTCAATCTCTTTTAAACGAGGGTGAAGTTTCTTTTTCATCCGGCCGCTATTCCTATGAGTCCTCTATCGGGAACGAAGATCTCCTTAAGGGGACTATAAAAATGCACCCTAGGGGTTTTGGCTTTGTCATCCCTGAGGACCGATCCGCATTTCCTGAAGACATTTTTATTCCAAGACACTTTACCATGAATGCAGTCGATGGAGATAAAGTGGAAGTGTTAGTCTCCTCTCTTCCGCAGCATGATAAAGGTCCTGAAGGCAAAGTCCTGAATATTTTGGAACGATCAAGAAGGCATCTTGCCGGAATCATTAGAGAATTTGGAGAAAATGAGGAACCGATCGTTTATGTGCCTATGCTTGGGGCTAACCAAAGAGTTATTCTAAAGCAGGAAGGTCAAAAGTTATTGACAGTCGGTGATCGAATCGTCATTGAAGTTTTGGAGTGGGGAACAAAACAATCGGTAACCATAGCGAGGCTTTTACATAAAATAGGTCACATTTCGGATCCAAAGTGCGACATACCGGCTGCCATTGAAGAGTATGATCTTAAAAATTCTTTTTCTCCTCTAGTTTTAAAAGAAGCTGAAAAATTTGGAAAAAGAATTAAGCCAAGCGATCTTAAAGGCAGACGCGATCTTCGAAATGAGGTGACTTTTACAATCGACCCTGACACTGCGAAAGATTTTGACGATGCCTTAACGCTTACTAAAGATAAAAAAGGGCATTATTTCTTGGGCGTCCATATAGCCGATGTGTCTCACTATGTAAGAGCCGGCTCCTATTTAGATGAAGAAGCGAAAAATCGCGCTAATTCGACTTATTTTCCCGGAGTTTGCGTCCCCATGCTGCCTAAGGAACTCTCTGAAAACTTATGCAGCCTGAAAGCTAATGTGGCAAGGCTTACAGCTTCTGTCTTTATGGAGTTTGACCCTGCAGGTGAGCTTGTTTCCTATAGTATTGATAGATCCGTAATTAAAAGCGTCAAAAGATTAACCTATAGAGAAGCTTTTGCCATCCTTCAGGGAAAAAAGAAAAGTCCGCTTAAGGAAAATCTAGAGTTGATGGTAGAGCTATGCCGGCTTCTAAAAAGAAAAAGAATCGATCGAGGAAGCGTAGACCTTGCTCTTCCGGATCTTGTAGTGCTTGTGGATCCTCAAGGGAACCCAACCGGCATTGACACAGTCGAATATGACATCACACACCAGCTTGTCGAAGAATTTATGCTTAAAGCCAATGAAATGGTGGCAACTCATCTTGACAACCTGGGCAAAAATCTGGCTTTTAGAGTTCATGACGAACCGGCTTCTGAAAATATTCAAGATTTCGTTAAATTAACAAGGTCCTTTGGCTTTGAGATGCCGGATAAGCCAACCTCCTATGCCATCCAGAAACTTTTTAACGAGGCTGTAAAAAGCCCTTACGGGCAGTACTTGGCTACAAGCTACATTCGCCGCATGAAAATGGCCTATTACTCGCCTGAAAACATCGGCCACTACGGGCTTGGTTTAACCCATTATTGCCACTTCACAAGCCCTATAAGGCGTTATGCGGACTTGATTGTCCACCGTATTTTATTTGGCGACGAGGATAATCTTGAATATTTGGAAGAAGCCACACTTCACTGTTCTGAGCAAGAAAGAGTTTCTGCAAAAGCTGAGATGAGCGTTATTCTTCTAAAGAAATTAAGGTTGATTCAAAAAGAATTTATTAAAGATCCTTATCAAGAATACAACGCTGTCGTCACAAGCATCAAGCCTTTTGGAATAACAATTGAAGTGCTGCCCCATCTTTTAGACGGCTTCATCCACATTTCTGAGATCGGGAATGACTTTTTCGACTACGACGAGCAAAAAATGCAGCTCCGAGGAAAAAGAAGCAAAGTCACCTATAATATGGGCGATACAGTTACTGCTGTTTTGAAAAGCATTGATTTGATTATGCAAGAGAGCAGATGGGAGATTCTCCCAAAAGAAGGCGAAAAAAATCTAGCTGCCCTTAAACCTAAAAAAAGTCGTAAAGATTTTAAAAATGTAAAAAAATCAAAAAGAAATAGAAAAAAAAGATGATGTTAAACGAAGATTTTTATCTTCATGACGATGTTCTTTTTTTAGCGGAAAAGCTGATTGGGAAAACTCTTTTCACAAACATTGGGGGAAAACTTACCGCAGGCATCATTGTTGAAACAGAAGCCTATAAAGCACCTGAAGATAAAGCGTCTCATGCATATAATTTAATTCGAACAAAACGAAATGAAAGCATGTATAGAAAAGGGGGCACTGCCTACGTTTATCTATGCTATGGCATTCATACGATGTTTAATATTGTCACAAATAAAGAAGAGATGCCTCATGCTATATTGATAAGAGCAATTGAGCCGACCCTTGGAATTGAAGTCATGCTGGAGCGGCGAAAAAAAATGAATCTTACCCCCTCTCTAACCATGGGCCCGGGAGCTTTAACTCAAGCTTTAGGTATTACTTTAAAACAAGACAAAGTACCTTTGTTCGGGCCAGAGATCTGGATAGAAAAAGAAAAGAAAATAATTCCATCTGATGCGATTGACAAAAGCAAACGGATCGGCATCGATTATGCCGAAGAGTATAAAGAAATGCTTTGGAGATTTACTTTAAAAAATTCTCCCTACATAAGAAAAGAGAAACGGGTTAAAGAGTAAGCCCTTTATAATTTAGTTATCGTACCTATTTAAACAAAGAATTCGAAATGAAAAAATATTTTATCACCGGGCTTGTTATCCTTCTGCCGCTTGCCGTGACTTTAGCCATTGTCCTTTTTTTTCTAAACCTTTTGACCGGTCCTTTTATCGGGATTGTCCAGTCTCTTTTTGACCACTACCATGTCTTTGAAAAAGGGTTTTCATTTTTAGGGGCTAAGCAAACCCAAATTATCATCAGTCAAGTCTCTATCCTTTTATTTTTGTTTTTATTTACAGTACTTCTTGGTTTTTTAGCGCGCTGGTTCTTTTTGCATGCCCTTATTAAATTTTGGGATAGCTTGATTCACCGCATTCCCTTTATCAGCTCGGTTTACAAAACCTGCCAAGATGTCATCAATACAATGCTGACAAGCGAAACAAAATCTTTTAAACAAGTCGTATTAGTTCCTTTTCCTTTTAAAGACAGCCACTCCATAGGACTTGTGACAAGAGAAGACATCAAAGGCATTTCCACTAAAAACGGGGATACTTTCGTTGGGGTCTTTGTGCCGACAACTCCAAACCCGACTTCAGGGTATTTAGTGCTTTATAAGCCGGAAGATTTAATCTACATCGATATGAAAGTCGAGGAAGCTTTAAAGTACATTATTTCCTGCGGGGTAATCATGAACGAACCTTTAAAAGCTTTAGAAGAAAAAAAACCAAACATGGACGAAACAAATAACCCTCTTAAGTAATATGAAAAAAAATTTCATTACCGGACTTGCGATTCTTCTTCCTTTTGTGATTACCGCGCTCCTTTTTATTTTTCTTGTCAATTTGTTGACCAAGCCCTTTGTCGGGATTGTTGAAAACTTATTTGATTCATTCGGTTTAAGCGACACCACAATCGGTTTTTTTCACGTCTATCAAATAGTCCCTCTTTTAAGCCGTTTGATAGTCGTTGTCTTCTTAATCTTATTGACCTTCCTTTTTGGCTTCTTAGGAAGAATTGTTTTCTTTAATTTCTTTTTAAAAATCGGGAACCAGTTGATTCATAAGATTCCCTTCATAAATAAAATCTATAAAGCTGTTCAAGATGTGATTCACACTCTTTTTCAAAATGATAGCAAGAGCTTTTCAAAAGTTGTTCTCATCCCCTTTCCAACAGATAGAAATTTGTCCATCGGATTGATTACAAGAGAAGGAGCTGAAGAAAAAAGCGATAACCTTTATGGGGAAATTTCTGTTTTTGTTCCGGCTACACCGAACCCCACCATGGGATTTATGATTTTATATAGAAAAGATCAATTGATATATTTAGACATGTCCGTCGAAGAGGCTTTAAAATTTGTCGTCTCTTTTGGAGTTATGGCCTCTCCTTTTGAAAACGAGGGAAAAGATAAAAACCTTAGCTTGTGACTATCATCGGTCAGTGTCTTAGCGCTCTAAGAAGAGGTAGATTTTTCAATTTCGGGACGGGATTCAAGGAAGAGCAAAGTGTAAAAAATGACATTCGTTTTTCAGAGGATCGAACAGGAAAAATCAAGGCCGATAATACGAGGATTAACCCTTAAGTTTTTTTAAGCCGAATTCAAATTTGTCTAAAAAAATTTCGACTCTATCTTTAAGCTCTTTTGTTAAAGGCTCGCCCATTTTTCCAATATTAGTTTCGCATTTTGGGATGATTAAAGTCGCGGGCGACACCCATAGGTGTAGTTTCCTTGCGACAGTTGTAAGATGCTCTAAAGAAAAACCGCCGGCCTCCCCTCCAAGCATCGAAACTAAAGCTGCGACTTTTCCAACCATTTTGCTAGATTCCAGATAATCCAAGGCATTTTTTAAAGCGCCGCTAATGCTTCCATGATATTCCGGGTTGATAATAAGAAGGCCGTCCGCCTCTTCCATCATTTTTTTGTAGGCCGCTAAAGTAAGCTCCTCTTCTCCCTCTTTGGGGTTATAAAAAGGCAGATTCAATATTTTTAAATCCGCTTTGGAAGTTAGGAAACCTCTTTCTTCCATGCCTCTTAGTAAAAACTCTAAAAAAGCCTGGCTCAAAGAATTTGATCGAAGGCTTCCTGAAATACCGATAATTTTCATTTAAATAGGGGTTTAAGAATTTAAAAAATCATTAATAACAAGCTCTTGAGCCACTTCATAATCATGAAGATCTAAATCAAGCCAGCGAAAATCCGGTTCTTTTCTGAACCAGGTGAGCTGTCTTTTTGCATAACTTCTTGTTGCCTGTTTGAATTTCTCAATAAATTTTTGATAATCTTCTTTTGTCTGCGAAGTTTCAAAAAAATCAAGGACTTGCCGATACCCAATAGATTGCAGAGCTGATGAGTTTTCTTTAAGGCCTTCATCAAGCAAGGCCTTTACCTCATCTATAAAGCCATCCTCTATCATTCTCTCACATCGTTTATCGATCACACGATAAAGATGCTCTCTTGGTTTGAAAAGGAACCAGCATCTGAAGTCATAATTTTGGGGGCGACGCCTTCCCTTCCAGGATAGCTTACTAACTTTTTTGCCTGTCAGACGAATAATTTCAATCGCTCGAACAATTTTTTGTTTATCTCCGGCGGTGATTGTCGATGCATATTGCGGATCTAGCTCTTTTAGTTTCTTAAACATCGCCTCAATCCCGAATTTTTCCACTTCTTCTTCGAGGGCTTTTCTAAGTTCTGCAACAGAGGGAGGTCCGCTTGGGGGACCATAGATTAAAGAGTGAATGTAAAAACCGGACCCGCCAACAACTATTGGAACTGCATCTCTTGCAATAATTTGCTGGCAAAGGTGTCTTGCTTCATAGTAAAAATCAACCACATTGAAAACGTCTCGAATAGCTCTAATGTCTATAAGATGGTGGGGGATGCCTTCTCTTTCATTTAAGGGCAATTTGGCAGTTCCGATATCCATCCCTTTATAGACTTGCATGGAATCAGCTGAAATAATTTCGCCATTTATAGTTTTGGCAAGATCCAAAGCAAAGCGGGATTTACCAACCGCTGTCGGCCCCGCAATAACAAGCACTTTTTTTCTTGGTTTTTGAAGTGAGACGAGCTGTTTTTGGGCTTCTAGTTTAAACCCGAATAAAATGCGTTCCATTTCTTCTTGCTCGCAAGAAACACCGCTGCCTGTCTCACACCCGCTCATAGTTGCCTTTACCAACTCTCTTAGATCTTCTTATAAAAGTTAAGAAGCTTATCATACCTTTAAGTATTAAAAAAGAAAGAGAGCTATTTTGATCGAAATAAAAAATTATCACAAATCTATTCACAACGTGTAAAGTTAGAGTTTTAGCAAAGCCGGTGCTTGGGAATTTAAATCAAGATTGCCCTTTATTGAAGAAGCACCTAAGAGAAGGTGCGGGTGCATCCGGATTTAAAGGGCGGCGAAGATAAAAACCAACTTTTGAAACACTTTGTGTATATAGAAATTGTGATGGAAATCTTGTTTAAGATCAAGAAAAGGTCAATTAATGATGGAATTTGCTCTTCGCTTCATCTTTAGTTTGAGCAATATCAAGCACATGGTCAAAACCGGACATTTTAAGAACATCCAAGACATTCACATTGACAGAACAAAGGACAAGCCTACCCGATAGAGTCTTAAGCTTTTTAGTAGTTGAAAGAAGCATTCTCATACCTGCGCTAGATAGATAGTCGACCTCGGAAAAGTCCATTAATAGGTTATGCTGACCATTATTAATGCATTCGAAAACTTTCTTTTCAGCGTTCGGCGCGGAAATGGCATCTAAACGTCCCTTAATTTTTAAAATTGTGAGATCGCCTTCTTGCTCTTCTTTTAAATCGACTACATTTTCCATTTGATAAACCCCTGTTAAAAGAAAAGTGCGTTAGTTAAGAAGGAAAAAATTTCCTTTTCGCCATATGTTTCCATTATAATAAAAAGGGAAATTAAAGGAATAACTTACTAACATTTCTATTTTGAAAGCCTTTTTTCCATAAAAACAAAAAAAAGTTGAACCCCATAAATTGATTAATCATTAATTTTAAACAATTTATGTTCTATTCTTCTAATTATTTTCAAAGATTGCTGAGCCTTTTGTAAAAGAGAAATACAGATTGCTCTTTTAATTAATCAATCACACTTTACTAAATTAAAGAGTGATTGATTAATTAGCCTGGCTTGCAAATTTTTCTTGAGTTTGTGTAGCTTGCAGACGATCTAAAAATTGAACTCTGTCTGCTGCCACTCTCAGTTTGCATCGCTTGTCATTGGCATCTTTACCATACCAAACATCAAGCTGCAATCGGCCTTCAACAAAAACTGTCGAAGAACAATCTAAATATTGAACGCAAGCTTCCGCTTGTTTTCCCCAAACAACGACATCGACAAAACAAACTTCTTGCTGCTTTTCTCCACCTTGAGTCACAAATTCTCGGTTAAGAGCAACAAATAAATCTGTAACGGCCATGCCATTTGGAGTTTTTCTAAGCTCCGGCTTTCTTGTAAGCCTTCCGGCAATAAAAACTTTATTGAGTGCCATCATAGCACTTACCTCATCCTTTCGATAAGCTTAAGGTGCCGGGATAGCGTTTTTAGCCATCCCCTCAACTATAAGATATTGTTCATAGATACTCTATTTCGTCAGAATAAATAAAAAAAATTATTTTACAAGAAAATAAAGAAAATATTTTAAAATATTTTATTTACCTTTTGCTTGAATCAAAAGAAAGGTTTAGAAAATGCTATTCCAAATAGCTTTAGAAAGCATTTAAAAATGGTTTCATTGAAAAAAGTTAGTCTAGTTTTCAATCCGCTTAGGTTATGCAGTTATGACTTTTTGCAGATTATCCAAATTTTTCTTTAACGATAGATTTTCTTTTTTTCTCATTATAGCCATGAAAATCAAATCGCTTAAAAGATCTGTATAAATTTTTTGAGGATGGCTTTTTTCCCAAAGATAGAAAGAAAGAGATCCCGGTATGGGATTCAATTCATTAAAATAAAGTCGATTTTCATTTAAGTCTAACATGAAATCAAATCGCACAAGACCTAAACATCCTAATATTGAGAACCCTTTAATCGCATAATTTTGCACAGATTTTTTTATAGATTCATCAAGATCTTTCGGATCAATGATTCTTTGCAAACTAGCCATCCCTTGAACGTCGGAATTTTTTCCTCCCCTAAGGTACTTATCCTCATAACTTAAAGCCCCATCCGATGAAATGGGTGTTTCAACTACCGATGCAAGGGGGGGGTGCCCTTCTAAGACAGAAACGTTTATTTCCAGGACGGAAGTCAGACAAGGCTCTATAATAGCTTCATTATCATAAACAAAAACTTGGGCAAGGGATTTCCTTAACTCATTTTCATTTAGAACTTTTGAAATGCCAATACTTGAACCTAATTGTGTAGGTTTTATAAAAAGGGGAAAAGACATTTCTTTATTATTAAGAATAGTTTCAATGACATTTTGAAAATTTACAAGGGCCTCTTTTTTCCTAACTACAGTCCAAGGTAGAGTGGGAATGCCAAAATGTGAAAGGAGAGCCTTGCAATGAGATTTATTCATAGCAAGTGCGCTTGCGGCTATGGGAGAACCGGTATAAGGTAAATCGGCAAGCTCAAGCAAACCTTGCATCGCTCCATCTTCACCTTGCTGGCCATGAAAGCAAAGAAGACATGCGTCTATTTCAATTTTTTGATTTAAATCGATTTTGTTATTTTTACCATAAATGAGTAAGCCTTGAATCTCAGGTTCAGGGAGCAAAGTTACCCGTCTCAAGTTTAAGGTGTCAGGATCAAAGGCTTTGTAACTTGCCTTTTTAAACAAAGCATCACCTGTATACCATTTGCCTTGCTGAGTAATATAGACAGGAATGGTTTCAAATTCTAGATGATCTACAGCTTGATAGGCTTGCAATGCCGTGACAATTGAAATTTCATGTTCAGCAGAATTACCCCCGAATAGAAGGGCAATTTTTTTTCTTTTTTTGTTAGTCATTTTCTAAAATGAGCTCTTGCTTTCATAGATGTCTGTTAAATCATTTTCAAGGAGAATCACATCTCCCTCGCGAGCTTCTTTTTTTAAAAAAGCTAAAGCCTCTTCCCTAAAATCGAAAAAAAGAACCTGTGAAGGGGTCATTTGCGAGGATAAGCCGCGGTTTAAGGCCTCACGATTCACCTTTCCGACAATCAAAGCGGTATCTAAAAAACGACTGGCCCTTTTGCCGGCTTCTTCGTTCTCATGAGCTTGAAGAGGCCCAAGCTCAATCATTCCGGGCGTCATTAAAAATTTACGCTGTCCGGGAAGTGCTTCCATCACCTCTAAGGCATCTTTAAATCCCAAGGGATTAGAGTTATAAGCATCTTTGATATAGGTAACCCCTTTGTCTTGTTTGATTTCCAGCCGGTTATTCACAGGTTCCATGCAACCAATAGCTGCCATTAAAAAATCAGGGTTTCCCCCAAGTTCTGAACTCATGGCAAAAGAGGCTGCGATATTGGAAAGATTGGCTTTGCCAAAAAGGGGGGTTGTGCCTGAATAACACTTCCCTTTCCAAGTAAAGGTAAAAGAAGTTCCTTTTAAAGTATTTTCTTTGAATTCTATTAGTAAATCAATAGGTCCCAAATGATCCGAATAGCCATAAAATATAATATTTTTATCCCTATGATTTTTGGCAATCTCACGAATCAAGGGTGAATCCCCATTGCAAACCAAAAGCCCCCCCTTTGGAAGGGCTTCAGCAAGTTCAGCTTTTGCTTTTTGGATGGTTTGCGTAAGTTTAAACCTCTCCAAATGCGCCAAACCAATGTTAGTTAAAATCGCAGCTTTAGGCTTTGTGAAACAAGAAAGATTTCTTATTGAACCGATTCCATAAGCTGCCATTTCGATCACAGCAAATTGATGGTAAGGCTTTAGCTTCTCATTCACTTCAACTGTAATCCCCATAGGAGTATTCACACTTCCTTTTGGAAAAAAAGTAGGACCCACGCAAGTATTTAAAAGATGTGCGAGCGCATGTTTTGTTGAAGTTTTGCCATAGCTTCCTGTGATCCCAATCACAAATGGGTCTACCTTTTCAAGCTTTAGGCTTGCTTGTCTTAAAAACTTATTTTGTCTTCTTTTTTCATCCGGATGAAGAAGGAGCCAAGAGAGAAGTAAAATAAGGGGCTGCATTTGCAAAAAGAAAGCAAAGAACACAAGCTCTTTAAAAAAATCCCCTAAAGCATAGGCTGAAAGCGATAAGATAAAAGATAAGCTTAAGCTTACTAAAAATAAACGTTTTGCCCTATTTGTCATTTTTAAGGGTATTTTACCAAACACCCTTGGATCCTCTTCTTTAAAAAAAGAGTAGAGGAACCCAAAAGAGAGAAGGAAATAAAGAAAGGTCGGTTCAAAAAAAAATCTTCCGAGAAAAGCCAGGGCTAAAATCAGGGTCCCTTTCGTATCAAACGCTTTAGCCCACAAAAACCATTTTAAAAATCGCTTTGGCCTATAATCTTCTTGCTGAAAGAACCGAAGATAATTCAATATTCTTCTGGAAAGAAAAAGTAAGAAAGAACAAGAAAATAAAATTTGCGAAACAAGCAGCATCCTTACTCCCAAGCTAGCGCCCATTTAAAAAATTCAGGATATACTTTGCAATAAGATGGGAGCCAACGCCTTCAAAGGGATTGTGCCCTTTTCTTTCCAACACAATAAGCACAGAATCTTTGATCAAATGGTGAATCCTAATTCCCATCTGAAGAGGGGTTTCTCTATCTTCTTCCCCCCATAAAATCAGGGATTTGGCTTGAATGTTTGAAAATACCCCTGTCAGGTCTTCTTTAAGCGTTTTTAGAAGAGTGGGCCTCATTTCCTTAGCATTTTTATAATCGCTTGATGCAAATTTTGGAATAAACCAAGTTTCATACACTTTTGTCGAAATAGTTTTATCCAAAGTTTTTAGTATTTTTCCAAGCGAGCGAATGCTTAGAAATTTCAAAGCTTCCGGAATCGTTCTTTTTCGATTGAGTCCTGATGAAGAAACGAAGATTAATTTTTCAGCCTTCTCGGGATAAAGCGTTGCAAATTGAGCAGCTACTTTTCCACCGAAGGAATGCCCTAAGATTTCAACTTTTTTGATTCTCATTTCTTGAATATAATAGTTAAGACACTTGGCATAATCCAAAGAGCTCCAGGCAATTTTTGGAAAAGGAGTCTTTCCAAAACCCGGCAAATCAAGACAATGAACTTCTCGATGGCTTTGCAAAAGTTCGGCCAAGGGGTAGAGTTCTTTAGCAGACAATCCCCAACCATGAAGTAAAAGAATAACTTTATCTTTGCCCTCGCCGAAAATTTTGCCTGAAAGAGGGATGTAGCTTTCTTTCCCGCATGGAACAGCGTCTTGATCAATCACCTAAAAAACAGTCCTTAACTTTATGAGGATGCGAGCCGATATCCGGCTCGCATCCTACCGGTAGTTTGTTTAAAAAAGAGATGTAAAAAAGTTAAGTTAAAACACTTATTTAAAACTACTCGACAAGCTCAACACGAACTTTTCTTCCAAGACGCGCACAAACGGTCATCGCAATGGTTCTAAGGGCATTAATAGTTGAACCTTTTTTACCAACCACCTTGCCGATGTCTTGTGATCCAACCTTAATTTCTACGACCATTCCCCTATCGCCTTCATAACAATTTACATTGACATTGTCCGGACTGTCGACCAAATTTTTAACGATATATTCAATAAATTCTTTCATAGCTTATTCCATGCATGATTATTTGGTATTGTTAGGAGCAATTTCATTTTTTTCTTTCTTTTTTACGCTTTCAAAGGCCCAATCCAGGTATTCTTGATGACCTCCGCTGATTTCGTAATAGATAATCTCAGGAACTTGATAGCTTGTGTTATCTAAAATCGTTTTTTTGATCGTTTCAAAATGTTCTTTTGTTGTTTTGAAGACGATCTTGCTTTCCTGAACAGTTTCCAATCTATTATTCCATAAAAATACAGATTCTATCCAAGGAACAATTTGAGCACAGGCAACAAGCCTTTCTTGCACAAGAAAACGTGAGATGCGCCGAGCTTCATCAAGGCTGCCGCTTGTCCAGCAAATTTCAATTAAATCAGACATATAGATCCAAAGACACCGATAGGTTGGAAAAACATTTGTTAAAAGATAAAAATGGTTGCTTCCTTGCTAAAAATAAATAATAAAAACAAACCTTCTTAATTGAATAGCTTGAATCCGTAGCTATAAAAAAACAAGAAGTCGTAAAAGTTATAATTAACTTTTGTAATAAACGATAGAACTCTCAGAATTTCTTAATTTAAAGCTTGATACCTTAAAAATTTTAGAAAATCCGGAATTCAAACACACAAACAGCAAAAAAAAAGCATTTATTCAAAAAAGTGCCTTATTTAGCTATTTAGGTATAAGTTTCATAGCATAGTTTGGATTCTGAATAAAGGAAAAACTTAAACCCTTGATTTGCGCCTAATCCGTTAGGCTAAGCGCCGCAAGGTGTCAATAGATTTTTTAGATTTACTTGAAGGCAATGCCGGGCCTTTGCCGAAAGACAAAGATGAAAATAGATAGACTAATTGTCGGATGATTGCCTGTGAGCGTAATATCCTTCCAAACAAGGAAGGATGTTAGGCATCAACAGATTATTGCAATTTTTTGTATTTGTGATGAAGTTGTAAATATTTTGGTCTAAAAGATGATTCGAAAATGAAAAATGACAACTAAGCGAACTGATGACGTTTGCATTAATTTCTGCACCTCATTTCGAGCGTGATTATAAAAAAACCCCGTCTAATCTCCTTAACATTCAAATTCTTCAATTAGATTGGGGTTTTGTATTACCCTCGGGAGTTAGGCTGATATAGAAGGATTGAAATTATAGAGTTCTCGATTTGCCGGAAGGGCTTTCGTTAATAGGAGATAGGGCATATAAAGACTATTCATTAGAAGACGATTTGATAGCAATGATAGGACTTTCATTTGAGCCGAAAAGAAAACGAAACATGAAAAGCAGATGTCCGGACTAACGATTAGTCGCCTGAGAATTCATTTTAAAATTGCAACTCGCTATTTTCCTGACTTCCCAAACTCTCGGGTTTGGCTTAAGTCATGAAAATTAAGCATCTTAACTTTAAAAGGATCCTCAAGCGAGATTAGGAGCAATCAGGGGTTAAAACGGGGAGATTGCGGTAGCGAAATCGCACTTATTAAAATTATGAAAATGAGAGCAAGGCTGCCGGGACAGTTTGGCGTCGGGGTTTAATTAGCCTGCAAGCGGGATTTGGCTTAAGCAAGCCACGGGTTAAAGGCCGGACGGTAAATTACCGCCTCCTACTTTTTTAAAAAGAACGAGTTCTTTTTGTCTTAAATCCAAAATGTAAATCGATTTTTTATCTCTCTCCCGCATCTGAAGATATTTTTTTAAACTGCCAAGTTTTTCAAAAGCCTCCTTTAAGTCATACACTGGCAATCGTATAAAAAAGAGTTTTTGGGGATCATTTTTATAGCTGATATTCGTTGTGGCCATTAAAACAATTTCCCTTTTTGCAAAAATGGATTCCTCAATTTTGGAAAAATCGACACTAGAAAGGTTCAAATCAAATTGCAAAGAGTATTTTTTTATCTCGTTAAACAAGGAAATCGGTTTGAGCTTATCTTCCCCGAAGGTCAAATTTTTACCCCAGATGGCTTCATTTTTTAAAAAAAGAGCCTCATTCAGGTAAATCCAAGGCAACTTTTTAGGCGTGTAAAAAGGTGAAAAAGGAAAGAGCTTCCCTTCGGAATCTAGAGCTGTATTGGATCTATTATAAAGAAAAGCAATAGGCTTACGGATAGTATAATCAATAAGAAGGGCATCCGGAGTTACCCTTTTTATCGAAACTGTTTTGAATAACGGGTTTTTTAAGATTTTATTTTGAGCTTCTAAAATCGGGTATTGGTAGACATTTACAGGCTCATCTTGCGATAAACTTAAGAGTTCTGCTAGATACTCTGTTTTTAACTGCTCTTTTTCAGGGCCTGTTTGCATTAAATAGTGAATATTGAATCTAGGATCTGCCGCATTTTTCAGACGTTCATAAGAAGCATTGCTAAAACTTAGAAAAAAAAGCGCCGCAACCAAAAAATTGGAGAGCAAGATCCATAACAAGGCTTTTGTGTAAGAATACTTATAGGGCGCCATAAAAAAGATAGAAGACTTCTTTTTCCTTCTTTCTTGATTTATTTAGAAATCTGTAAATTAAGGCCTTAAAGAAGGACTTCTTTTTTTGAAGCTTCCAACGTTTGCCATTTTTTTGCAAAATCTCTCGCAAAAGTCGACAAGCTTCCAGCTCCCATAAAAACTATCGCATCATTTGGTTCTATAAGATCCAATAGTGTTTTTTCAAGTTCGTTAATAGGAGAATAGCGTACCGGAGTCTCACAATTTTCAAGCTCTTCTATAATAAGCTTGGAAGAAACCGATTCAATAGCCTTCTCACCTGCAGGATAGATATCTGTCACAATCCCAAGATCCGAGGCATCTAACATGCCGGCAAAAAGCCCTTGGCAATCTTTTACTCTTGAATATCGATGAGGTTCGAAAACTGTAATAAGTCTTCTATCATTCAGTGCAAGTCTTAAGCCCGCTAAAGTATTGGCAACTTCGTTCGGATGATGAGCATAATCATCGATAAAAAGGGGCCTTGAGTTTTTCTCCCCAAGGATATCTGCCCGCCTTTTTACACCTTGAAAGTTAAAAAGAGCTTTTCTGATGGCTTCTTCTTTTATTCCAAGCGATATCCCCATTCCAAATACTGCAAGTGCATTTAAGGCATTATGATGGCCAATTAAAGCGCACTCGACATCCAAATACAATTGGCCTTTAAAGGAGATATCCATTCTAAATCTCCAGCCGTCTTGTTTAAAATTTTTAGCTCTAAGCTCGCAGTCTTCTGAAAAACCGTAACCATAGCCGCTTGGGTGAATTTCTCTAAGGTACTTGCTCTCTTTGCACCAAAATAAATGTTTTTGAGACTGAACCTTAATCAAAAATTTTCTAAAAGCATCTTTCAAACGGTCTTTGGTAAGAAAATAGTCCATATGATCTGTGCTGATGTTAGTCAAAATGGCTCCAAATGGCTTATATTTTAAGAAAGTGCCATCGCTTTCATCGGACTCGGCAACAAAATACTCCCCCTCACCATGCTTTCCGTTAGCGTTCATGCTTTTTAAAATCCCGCCGATTGAAAAGGAAGGGTCTAAATTCGCTTCAATCAGAACTTCTGTCAATAAGGCGCTTGTTGTTGTTTTGCCATGCGATCCGGCAATAGCCAGCATCTTGTACCCTTGCATAAGAGAATGTAATAAATCAGATCTATGAAGCATTTTAGTTCTTATGCGGCAAGCTTCTATGAATTCACAATTTTCTTGGCCAACTCCGGTTGTGTACACCACTGTTTTATCTTCTTTTACATGGCTCGCATCGTGTCCGATAAAAATATCGGCTCCCATATTTTTGAGTCCTTCAGTGATATAAGAACTTGTTAAATCAGAGCCGCTGACTTTAGCTTTTCGCTGCATCAAAATACAAGCAAGACTACTCATTCCGATGCCGCCAACCCCTATGAAATGATATTTCTCATCCATCAGCTTCTCTCCTTAGATCCATTATAAGTGGCTTTTATAAATTCACAAAAATCTTTTCGAACAGTATTCATCTTAAATTGGATAATATGGTCTCTTAATTGCAGAAGAGCTTTATTATTGTCTTCTAATAAGCTTATTATGACAGAGGCTAATTTCTTTCCGGTCAAATTTTTTTCAATTAAAGTAAGGGCCCCTTTCACCTTATCGCTCATAAAAAAGGCATTCCTCTCTTGATGATTATCAGCAGCCATTGGATAAGGAATCAGTAGACCCGGTTTTTCGTAAGCGATTTCTTCAGCAATAGTACCGGCGCCTGATCTTGAAATTAAAAGGTCTCCGGCCATCCAAGCAAACTCCATGTTCTCTTCATAATCTTTAACATAAGCTGTCAATTTTAAATCATTATAAAGATGTGCAATTTTTGAAGTTTCCTTTTCCCTTCCTGTAAAATGAAGGATTTGAATGGTTTTTTTCCAATCTTTGAGGTTTGAAACGGTTTCTATTGCTAAATGGTTAAGTGATGCAGCTCCTTGTGATCCTCCAAAAAAAAGAAGGGTTGTTTTATCAGGGTCGAGACTATAGTGTTCGATGGCTTTTTCACGAGTCATAAAACTATTATTAAGAGTATCTCTTAAAGGTAAATCTACTTCTACAACATTACCTTTTAGATAATTTCTAGCATCGGGAAACAAAATCCCTGTAGCAAGAGCTCCTTTTGACATAAGCTTGTTTACTTTTCCCGGAATGCTATTAGCTTCATGCAATATGTAAGGGATCTTTCTTAATCTTGCTGCTAGAAGAAGCGGAAGCGTGTGGTAGCTTCCAAAACCGATAATTAGATCAGGGGCAATTTTTTTTAATAGTCGATCGCTTTGCCAAAGGCCTGCTATTAATTTTCCAAAACTTGCCATGCATTTTAAAGGTCTTTTTAGTGGAAAATAACCGGCTGAAACTTCTTGATAAGGGAAGGATTCGCGATCAAAAAACTGATTGCCCTCAAGGCCTGCTGCTGCAAAGAAAATATAAAGCTCAGGATTTTCCGCTTTAAGTTTTTTAGCTAAAGCTTGAGCCGGATAGACATGTCCTCCTGTACCTCCTGCTGATATCAGGATCCGTTTTGCCATAAGAATTTACCTATACAAAGTCATTTTCTTGAATTGGATTATACAAGAGAGAGCAAGATAATACAACCGAAGAGTCGATAGCTTTAAGATAATAGCTTTCTATACTTTCTTAAATAGTTCGAGATAAGCTTTGGCTACCCCGTATCCTTCATTAAACTCTTTTTTTCTTTCCGAGGCGAACTGATCTATAATTTTCTCCGCCACAACCTTACCTAGCTGGACTCCTTCTTGATCAAAGGAGTTGATATTCCAAATAAACCCTTCAAAAGCTGTTTTATGCTCAAAGTAAGCAAGCAGCTCCCCCAAAGTTTTTGGAGTCAGCTGCTCAGCCATTAAAATATGCGAAGGTCTATTTCCATCGAATTCTTTATTGGGATTATCACTTTTTTTTCCTGTTGCAAGGCTTATGCTTTGCGCAAGAAGATTTGAAAGAAGCTTTTCTTGGCTTGTCGTACCGTTAAAAATAAAATCGAACCGGCTCTGGG
Organism: Criblamydia sequanensis CRIB-18; assembly: GCF_000750955.1. Lineage (NCBI taxonomy): Bacteria > Pseudomonadati > Chlamydiota > Chlamydiia > Parachlamydiales > Candidatus Criblamydiaceae > Candidatus Criblamydia > Candidatus Criblamydia sequanensis. The sequence goes on from NZ_CCEJ010000012.1 coordinate 67,351, forward strand.
ACTCAATAAACCCTATAAATTCTATTGGAATAGGGTCGACCCCTTGATGAAGAAGCTGGAAAAATGAGTGTTGCGCATTTGTCCCCGGCTCCCCCCAAATTATCATGCCGGTTTGAAAAGGAGTCCTTTTTCCTTCCTTATCGATATGCTTCCCGTTAGATTCCATAGAAAGCTGCTGAAAGTGCGCAGGGAATCGGCTTAGGGCTTGCGAGTAGGGAATGACAGCGAGGGTTTCATAATGCAAAAAATTTCGATTCCAAATAGATAATAGGGCTCCAAGAAGAGGGATATTTTCACTTAAATTCGGATTTAAAGCCGCGTGATCCATCTCGCTTGCCCCTTTAAGAAATTCAGTAAAAATCTCCATTCCAAAAGCAAAGCCAAGTAATACCCCCCCTACCATAGAAGTTGAAGAAAAGCGCCCGCCGATCCAATCCCAGATATAAAAAGTGTCGAGGTAAAGGGATTTATCATCCATAGGGCTTCCCTCTCCGGTTACAGCGACAAAATGCTTTCTTGGATCAAGCCCGGCTTTAACAAAACAGTCTCTTAAAAAAGCTTCATTTGTCATAGTTTCAAGCGTATTGCCTGATTTTGAAACTACCGCCACAAGGGTTTTGTCAAGGTTTGCAGATTCTATAACACGATGAAGGTTATCCGGATCGATGTTGTTGATGAAAAAAGCTCTACGACCTTTTTTTATTAAATGAGCCAGAGCTAAAAAATTAGCATAAGGGCCAAGATCCGATCCTCCAATTCCTATCATGATAAGATCTTGAAAGCGATCAAAGGTCTCGATCTCTGCCAAAAACCGCTTTAATTTTTCATATTCGGCATAAGCTAAAGCTTTAGCTTCATTTGCGGTTTTACTTTTCTTATCCCCTGAAAAAAAATCCCTCGTTGCTGTGTGTAAAGCAGCGCGATTTTCACTTGGGAAGCCGCGGATAAAATTGACAATTTCACCATTTTGCATATTCTGCATTTTTTCTAAAGCAGAGGCTTCTTTTGCAAGTTCAAAAAGTGTTTTTATGATGTCTTCATTGACCCTTTCACCTGCATAAAAGAGAGTGTAGTCTTTAGATTTAGCAACAAAATTTTTGATACGATCAATATTAAAGACGGAATTTTTAGTAAGATCAGGTGGATTTTTAGCAAGTTCTTGTAATTTTTTATAGGCAGAAAGCTTTTCAAAATCCATTTCACATTCCTTCTATCAACTTTTTTACGATTTGCACCTAAAATAAAAATTATTTTAACTTTAAAGTTAATTTTTTTCAAAAATCAATTTAATTTATCTCATAGTTTTTCTTCAGCTATTTTAGTAGAATCAGTTATAATAAACTTCTTTATCTGACAAAAAACCAAATTTTTAATGAAAAGCTAAATTTTCGAAGAAGAAGTTTTTTTTCGAAAAATAAGGAAAGACCCTAATGATTGGAAGAAATGATTTTTGCTGGTGTGGAAGCCTAAAGAAATGGAAAAAATGTCATTTTCCCGTAGAGCCTCCGACTGATTCCTCCTCCTTTCAAATCAATCGTGAGCTTTACCGCAAAAACAATATCATCCTTAAGAATGAAAAGCAAATTGAAGGCATTAGACGATCCTGTCATCTTGCTGCAAAAATTCTTGATGAAACAGCAGCTTTAGCAAAAGATGGGGTAACAACACAAGAACTCAATGATTTTGCCGACAAGCTGCATAAAGAATCCGGCGCCATTCCAGCCCCTTTGCATTATGGAATGCCCCCTTTTCCAAAAAGTATTTGCACCTCTTTAAATGAAGTGATCTGCCATGGAATCCCAAACGATACCCCTTTAAAAAAAGGAGACATCTTAAATATCGACGTTACTTGCATTTTAGATGGCTACTATGGTGATTGCAGCAAGATGATTGAAATTGGTGAAGTTTCTCATGAAAAAAAGCTCGTTGCCGATGTCGCCTATGAATGTCTTTTACGCGCCATTGCTATTTTAAAGCCGGGTGTTTTACTCAATAAAATAGGTGAGGTCATTGAATCTTATGCAGAGGTTCATGGATGTTCTGTTGTCAACCAATTTGTCGGTCATGGCGTTGGAATTGAATTTCATGAGGGCCCTCAAGTTTGCCATCATAGAAACAAAAGCACAATTCCTTTAGCTCCGGGTATGATTTTCACAATTGAACCCATGATCAATGCGGGAAGCAGAAAAGCTGTGATTGATCCCTATGATCAGTGGACGGCAAGAACTCAAGACGGCAAACCTTCAGCCCAATGGGAGCACACGATTCTTATAACCCCGATCGGGTATGAAATTCTAACTCCTTGGAAGAAATAAGAGATTAATCTTTAAGCGAGCGCTTCAGCGCTCTCTTTGGAAGTTAGTGTCTCTATGATATCATGAAGCGCTTCAACTTCTTCCTGATGCTCTTGAATAAGCGTTTTTCTTTCTTTTTCAAGTTGCGCGATCTGCTGTTCAAGCAAGTTTTCAACTTCTGATCTATCTTCTTTTTGCAACTCTTTTTCGCGCTGAAAAGCTAAAACTTTTTCTTGCATGTGAAATAAAGCGCGTCTTGTTTCATCTAAAGTCGCGGCTTTTTCTTCAAACTGCTGCTTCATTTGTTTAAGCATTCCTTCTGTTTTCTTATTTTGCAGAAGATCTTGCTTTCTCTTCTTTTTTAAGTCTTGAACGGCAAGTTGAAGCTTTTCTTTTTCTTTCATAAGTTGTTGTGCTTTTTTAGTCGGCAGAACCTCTTTTACTTTTCCATCTTCAGCATTTTGTGTCTTTGAAAGCTCTTCATAAAGGGAGTTCAAAGAATCAAACTCAGCCTTGAGAAGTTCAAACTCTGTTTTGGTTTGCGCACTTTCTTCACGAAACTTTGTAAACTCTTCAATTTCTTTTTCAAGTTGCTGTTTTAGAATTTCCATTTCGGAAAGTTTAGAGGCGAGGCTTTCCTTCTCAACAATTACGCTCTCTTGTGTTTTTGAAAGCTCTTCATAAAGGGAGCTTAAGGAATCAAACTCAGACTTGAGAAGTTGAAACTCTGTTTTGGTTTGCACACTTTCTTCACGAAACTTTGTAAACTCTTCAATTTCTTTTTCAAGTTGCTGTTTTAGAATTTCCATTTCGGAAAGTTTAGAAGCGAGGTTTTCCTTCTCACATCTTTTCTTCTAGCGCCTCCATTTTTTCAGTTTCGCTTTCTTTTAAAGCTGTCGAAAGAGAGAGATTCTCATTCTGAAGTTTTTCGCAGTTTTTTGCTAAAGCCTCAAACTCCTGTTTTTCAATTTCAGGATCTTTTGCTCTTTGCTTGGAGTCTTTAATTTCTTTTTCAAGTTTTTGTACGCGAGCTTGACCTTCTTGTACAAGTTGTCTTAAAATAGCTTCTTTATTCTCAAATTGGGCTGCCAACTCATCATTTTTAAAGTGGAGTTCTGAAATCTCTTCCTCCTTCTTTTTTAGGGCATTTGAAAGTTGCTCTTGCTCGTTTGCAAAATCATTCTTAGAAGCTTTTTCTCTAATTAAATCTTCTTCAAGCTTATTAAGGGCTGTTTCTAGAAGTGTTTTTTCATTGATTAAGAGCTCGGCATGTTCCCCGAGTTCATGAATCATGCGTTGATGTCTCAACTCTTCTTCTTCCTTTTTAGCAGATTCTTTGATGAAGCTATCAAGCTCGCTTCTAAGTCCTGCAATCACATTGTTATGAAGAGACATTTCCTCATTAAAATGATCATGCAAAAGCTTTAATTCTTCTTTTAAACGATTATTCTCAGCCAGCGTCTTTTCAAATTCAGTTAAAAGAGAGCTTGTTTCAGGCCCTCCCCCTTCCATCGATTCAATGAGAGATTCTAAATCCTTTACCTCGGAGGCCAAAGCTCCATTTTTTTCTCTTTCTTGCCGAAGTTGGAACTCTTGCTTCTCCATGAGTTCTTTTAAAGAAGCGATTTCTTTTTTATGATCCTGAATGATTGAATAATTGATCTCTTCTTGCTTCTTAATTGTAAAAAGGTCTTTTCTAGATTCTTCTAAACGAGTTCCAAGCTGCCGACGCTCATCTTCTTGACTTTTCAACATATCTTTTAGTTTTTCATCTAATCGCCAGATATTTTCCAAACGGCTCTTAGATTCAATTTGCATGGCATAGATAAGTTGAATCGCTTCCTTTGAAGAAAAAGATGAAATAAAAAAGGAAAGGATATAGGAAAAAGTTAAACCAAAAGTCCAAATCATCTCATTAAAATTCATGTCTCCTATTTGTGTGAAGACAATCAGACAAAAAAGGGCTGATGCGGTAATCGCCCCTTTCCAATCAAAGGCTACTGACAACAAGAGGCCGAAAATAGCTGAAAACGATAAAATTTCTTGCAAAGATGACGGCTTTAAAGAGCTTAATGAAATCGATAAGAGGATAAGAAAAGGACCGATAAGACCCCAAAAAAGAAGTTTTTTCTGTAATTCTATTTCACTCTTATCCACAAGATAACCGCCTACAAGGTAAAAAGCTTCTTTGAATTATATGAGAAGCCAACAAATAAATTATTAATGTTATTTATCAGACCTCTTTCGAAATTCCATTTTATTGTTAAAATGGCTCTATTTTCCCCATCAAAGGGAATTTCGAAAAAAGTCTATTATTGAAAAATATAAAGGTTTTTAGCATTTTTCGAAACTAAACCTTTCACAAAAAATAGAAAACACTTTTTTAAGTTCTATTTCTTTTTTTTGAATCAATTAGTTCGATAGCAAAGGCTCTTTTTTTCTCGTGCTAATGCTGACAAGAAGCGAAACACAAAGAGCATTAGCCATTAAAGATGTGCCGCCTTGGCTAAAAAAAGGAAGGTTTAAACCTGTGCTTGGTAAAATGCCTGACACCACTCCTAAATTTAAAAAAGCTTGAAAACTTATTAAAAAGGAAATGAGTGCAGATAAATAATAGCCTTCCAAAGTTTCTGTTTGAAAGCAAATCTCAAAGCCAAAATAAGCAATTAAGCCGTATAGAAAAATGATGAGTGTAATCCCCGTAAAACCATATTCTTCAGCAAATATTGCAGCAATATAATCATTTTGAGCTTCCGGTAAGTAACTTAACTTTTGCAAACTCTTTCCCGGACCTTTTCCAAAGAGTTTTCCTGAACCTGCAGCAATCTTAGCCTGATAGGGCTGGTGGCCTTTTCCTTGCAAATCCTTTTCGGGATGCAAGTAGGCTTCAAGCCTTCTTGAAACATAGGGCAATTGAGAAGCAAAGAGGGCCCCGCATCCGACTGTTAATAAAAGCGGTAAAGCCCAGTACTTGGCTTTAATTTTCATAAGGTAGAATAAGACAATTAATGAAAGAAGAAGAACCGCAGCCGTTCCGTTATTAGGCTCAATTAAAATAAGAATCACCGGAATTAGAGCGATAAAGACTTCTTTCATAAAAGAGCCAAAAGAGACATTTCCGAATTCTAAAAAACTTAGGCGATAAATAAAGTAGCTTGGAAGGATCACCTTTACAAATTCGGAAGGCTGAAAATAAAAGCCTTGGGCGCCAATCCATCTTCTTGCTCCATTGACCTGCTTTCCAATTCCCGGAATTAAAGTTAAAACTAAAAGAAACACAAAGGCCCAAAAAAGAAACGGGCTTATTTTTAGAAATCTCAAATAACCCGCTCGATAGGAAAGGAAAGACAATATTAAAGCTAAAAAAAAATAGAAAAATTGCCTTATAATGGCATGATGCGTGCTTTTGGCTTGGTCTCCGTCTAAAATACTCGCGCTTGTTGTACTAAAGATCACAACAAGGCCAATTAGAAAAAGAAGCAGAGGCGGCATCGAGATTCGAAATATTTTTACGCTTAAAGAAAAATTACTCAACTCTTATGCGGTCACCCGGTTTAATAGCTCTTGCTTTTTTCTCATCCATGTTATTCATCTGTAAAAGTTCATTAACACTGACATCAAATTTTTTAGCAATCTTCCATGGGTTATCGCCGGATTGAACTATATAATAAGATCCCTCACTCTGAGAGATTGATGGGGTTTCGGCTCTTTTTATATCCTTATCCGATGCGATAGGAATTTGCAAGGTTTGACCTATTTGAAGGCGATCGCTTGTTAAATGATTGAGTTTTTTTATAGCAGAAACAGAGGTTCCGTTAGCTTTTGCAATTTTACTTAAAACATCTCCTCTTTTGACTGTAATTTCAGTTACATTTTCAGAAGGTTTCTTTTTCTCGATTTTGTAATCTTCCTCAGTTCTTGAAAGAGTAAAGGAACGCTCGGTTTCATGCTTAGCTTCAATAGATTCAGCAAAATCTCTTAACACAGCATCTACTTCATCGGCATCATTTTCTTCCGCCAAAAATACGGGAGCATGCTCTTCTTTCAAAATAGGCCTTGGCTTCTCTAATAGAATTTCAGCTATTTCTTCTTTTTGGATTTCTTCTGTTTCATCAAAATGGCCGGCGAGTAAAAAAAGTACCGCGAGCAATCCTAAATTGACAATAACTGCAGCAATTATAATGTCCCGCCGTGTCATAATTTCATCTCATTGGTTAATGTGTTCACAATTCGTTTAAACTCTTCACCCCTGTGAGCATAATCCCGAAACATATCGTAGCTAGAGCAGCCAGGAGACAGTAAAATGTTTTCACCTTTATCGGCTTCTTTAAAAGCATCATATACCGCTTCTTCAAGGTTTTTTGCTATACTGACTTGCACAAAAGGGGTTAAATCTTTGCGGATTTTTTCAGCTGCTTGTCCAATTGCAAAAACTTTTTTTACTCTCCCTTGGAAGATATCAACCCAAGGCGTATAGGGGGATCCCTTGTCAACCCCGCCCGCAATCAATAGAATATTGCCATTCATCGAATTGACCGCTTGACATACAGCATCAATATTCGTGCCTTTGCTGTCATCAAAAAAACGAATGCCTTTTACTTCTTTAACAAACTCAATACGATGGGCAGGTTTTTTAAAAGTTTCCAACCCTTCTTTTATTTGTTTTGAACTAAGTCCAAGATCCCGGCAAATAGCATAAGCTGCCAATAAATTCTCAAGATCATGTTTCACTAAATTTTCAGTTAAAAAAGCTAAATTAATTTCTTCTTTTCCATAGCGAATGAGGTTGCCATTTTTAAGAGTTATTTGAGCATTATTTTCAAAACCATAAGAAATAGCATTCTTATTTTCAAATAACACCCAAAAATCTTCAAGCGTTTTATCATGTATGTAAAAACAGCCCTGGGGTTTAATTAAACTTCTAATTTTTGCTTTTGAAATGGCATAGGTTTCAAAAGTTTGGTACCGGTCTAAATGATCAGGCGTAATATTTAAAAGAACTGCCGATTCTAATTTTTGTGATTCTAACCGATCTAGTTGAAAAGAACTTATTTCGATCACTAAAATATCATTTTTAAACTCTTGAACAGCGTCAATTAAAGTATAACCTACATTCCCGCAAGCAATTGCTTTTCTTCCATTATAGTTTAAAATATGAGAAATTTGTTTTGTAACAGTAGTCTTTCCATTAGTGCCGGTTATTCCAACACATCTTCCTTCAAACTGTCTCAAAGCAAATTCCATCTCGCCTACCACTTCCTCCGAAATTTTTTGAAGATGCAAAAGACAAGGATGATTTTCCGGGATGCCGGGAGATAGGATCGTCTTATCGCAATACTTTAAATTAAAAAGATCAGCGACCTTAAGAACGGTAATCCCCTGATCGATTATTTTTTTAGCTTCCGGTAGTTTTAGGATACTTTCAATCTTGTCATCAAATACAAAGATTTCGTAAGGCTGCTTTAATAAAAATTTTGCGATAGCTTGACCGCTTACTCCAAATCCTAAAATGACAAAACGCATGCTCAATTCCTTCAAACTAACTGTATTGAAATTTTAAGGAAGCCAGGCCTATTAAAGAGAGAAGAAACCCCATGATCCAAAATCTTGTGACAACTTTTGTTTCAGGCCAGCCTTTATATTCAAAATGATGATGCAAGGGGGTGCATAGAAAAATGCGTTTTTTATTACGCATTTTATAACTGCTTACCTGTAAAATGACAGACAAAGTTTCTACAACGAAAACACCTCCTACAATTCCAAGAAGAAGCTCTTTTTTTAATAAAACTGCGGTTACGCCTAAAATGCCTCCGAGAGCCAAAGAACCTGTATCCCCCATAAATACTTGCGCAGGGTGGCTGTTATACCATAAAAAGCCAAGACATGCGCCAATGAAAGCTGCCATATAAATGGCGATTTCACCGCTGCCTTCTATATAGAGAATATGTAGATAACCTGCTAAATCTATATTATTTGAAACAAAAGCAAAAATGGCAAATGAAACACTGACCATTATAAGACATCCTGCCGCCAAGCCATCTAAGCCATCTGTTAGATTTACAGCATTTGAAGATCCTGTAATTACAAACAAAATAAATAGAATAGAGAGGAGGCCAAAAAGACCTGAAAAAAGGATGATAGGCTCTCTAAAAAAAGGAACGTAGATGCGATTTGAGATTTCAGACAAGGGAAGCATTTTTACACTGGCTAAGTAGGCATCCTCGCTATTTTTTTCAGCTTTAGAGACTAGTATTTCCTTGGCAAAAGGAGCGGCTATTATTCCTTTCTCTTCAAAAAACTCCGCAAGTCCGGGAACTGTTAAATATAAAGCTATCAAAAGAGAAAATAGGCCTTGTAAAAGCATCTTTTTTTTAGCTGAAAGCCCTTTTGGATTCTTATACTTCAACTTTAAAAAATCATCATAGCCGCCGATAAACCCAAAAAAAATAGTAGTGGCTAATAAGATTAGCGTGAAAGGATGCTTTAAATCCATCCAGAGAAAGAGGGAAAGCAGCATGCAAGCTATAATTAAAAGGCCGCCCATCGTAGGCGTGTCTTGTTTTTTATGATGCAATTGCCCAAGAAGCGGACAATCTTCTTTCCTGATCGGTTGTCCAAGCTTCAACGAATAAAGCAATTTTATAAAATAAGGCCCTATAAATATGCTTACTAAAAGTGATGTCATGGCAGCAAGCATCATTCTTGTCGAATAATATAAAAAAACTTGGGGTGTTATAAAATGAAACCACTCTTCAAATCGCTGCATTAAATAAAAAAACATTCCAACCTTTGAGCCTTTTAAGGATGAAAAGAAAGCCTTTTTTTAACTTACTTATTGTAATTCTATAATTTATAAAAAAGTTCTTATTGGCTTCTCTTACCTATTTTGTTGGAATAAAGATAATTTTCTCTCGAGTTAAAAACAAGACTCAATCCCATTTTGAGAGCGAAATTTCATGTATTTAATAAGACGACAGACTTCTTTTAAAAGAAGTCTAATATAAGAGCTTCTTTACGATTGTCCTAAATTAGGAAGCTATGTTTAGCTTGACGCTTTAACCCAAAAGAAAAAAATGAAGCATTTTCTAAATTCCACAATACTATCCACCGGATTTGCCATGTTTTCCATGTTTTTTGGAGCAGGCAATGTGGTATTTCCTTTAGCTTTAGGCCAAATTGCTCAGGATAAAACTATCTTTGCTATCATTGGGTTATTATTTAGCGCCGTTGCCGTTCCTTTTCTTGGCTTGATTACCATGATTTTGTTTGACGGAAACTATCGTGCATTTTTTTCAAGAATCGGTGAAATGCCGGGGTTTATCGTTTCTTGCATTATCATGGGACTGATTGGTCCTTTTGGAGCCATTCCCCGATGCATTTCGCTATCGCATTCCACTTTGTCGATGTTTCTAAATGATGGCGGCATCTCTCTCCCCCTATTTAGTTTGCTCTCTTGCGTTATTATCTTTTTATTCACCTTTAGACCGGGACGCATTCTCGACCTACTAGGCTATGTCCTCACTCCCTTTCTTTTATTATCTCTTGGAATCATCATAATTAAAGGCATGATGTCAACTAAAACAATGCATTCAAGCACCCTTGGAGATATTAATTCTTTTCTTTTCGGTTTCAAAGAAGGGTATCAAACTATGGACTTGCTTGGCGCTTTCTTTTTTTCCTCGGTCGTGCTTTTGGGACTTAAAAATGATTTTGAACCAAAATCAAAGAGTGATTTTAAAAGGCTGACTTTACTTGCCATAAAAGCAAGCCTTGTAGGCGCCTTTCTGTTAGCCATCATTTATATCGGGTTTAGTTTTGTGGCAGCTTACTATTCGGATTCTTTAACTCTAGTTTCCCAAGATAAGTTAATCGGAGCTATTGCACTTCAAGTGCTTGGTCCCTACGCCGGTATTACAACCTCCGTTGCTGTGGCTTTAGCTTGTTTAACGACAGCTATTGCTCTAACCAATGTTTTTGCTGAATTTTTACACAAAGATATTTCAAAAAAGAAATTGAGTTATTTCACTTCTCTTTTAATTACACTCGCTGTCACCTTTATTGTCTCTACTCTTGATTTTAACGGGATTGTTAAATTCTTAAGCCCCATTTTACAGGTTTTCTATCCCTCCCTTATTTTACTCACGCTTCTTAACCTTCTCTATAAACTCTATGGGATAACTCTTGTAAAAGGCCCGGTCCTTGCTCTATTTTTATTAACTTTAATTTTTGAAATGTACCCTTTCATATCCTCAATTTTTTAAATATTGTTATTATTTTTTATAATAGTTAAATTATTATCCTTAATTTTTATTAGGATAATTATAAATGGAAGATCTGCACGGTATTTTTGGTTTCTCGTCCCCTACTTATTCTGTCGAAGACTTCGAATATTCTCCAATAGAATATTCTCAAAAAGTAGAGGACATCGCCGCAGTGGCTTACGGCTCTCTTTATCAAATAGAGGAATTAAATAACCCTTCTCCCTCTTTAGACGGTCGAGCTGTTAAGCAAAGAACTTACGCGTTACCCAAAAATACTATTGAGCTTCAAAGCCTGTATAATTCTCTTTCAATAGAAGAGAAGAAAAAATTCACAGAAACCCTACACTATTTATTCAACTATTATGAAAAATGGGTTCAGGAAGAGGATAGCAAAGTATCTATTTTCAATTCGATTCAGGCTCATGGAGGAACTTTAGCTTTCTCGCTTGACTCACCTTTTATAGAGGATTTACTTGAGCCGCTTGCTCAAACCTTTAAAGAAAAAGACCACCCTCTTATCGATTCAGCCTACACCTTTTTCTTGCGCTGCGTCCTTCGAATCTCAAATGCTCCCTTCCCGGTTTATTCCTATAGAGATCAAAACCTAGACTTTTTAAAAAGCATTTCGCCGTCTTTTGCCGAAATAGTTGACAGAATCAGTCAGGAAAACGAATTTCCACGTTGTGAAAAAGATTATTTTAATGAGGATCATGCCATAGCAATGCGCCTTTTATTAAAGAAAAATATTATCTTTTTTAAAAATAACCTTCATGCCCTTCTTCAACCAAGAGTTGAGGGTCAAGCAAAACTCTTAAAAGATACGGTAGTCACTGTTTGTCTTTTAAAAAAGTGTGCTTCTCGAAACGCGGATTATCATAAAGTGACAAAAGAAAAAAATACCGTAGACATTTATTCAGACAATTTTTTTGTTGCATTTGATGAAAATGGCTTTCCTTCTTCGTTTAAACATTTCAATGGCAACAATAATTTTATTAGGAAGCATCTTTCAAAGCATTCCCTTTTAGAGATAGATAGATTAAGCAAGACAGTTATATCTGACGAAACTAGAAAAGAATTAGCTAATTATTTGCTTGATCCGAAAAAAGCTCAATCCTGTGAGATTCTTCTCCTTTTTCATAAAACAGAAGAGGTCTGCATTTCTCCCTTTCTTGAGACTTCATATCATTATGAAGACCTTGCCTTAAACACCGGGATTAAGACAAGCGAAGTGCTTTATTTTTTAAAGAACCCATTAAGTCCAAACTGGAAAGCCAAGGGAGTAAACATACCCTCTTTTCGTCCCATAAACCCAAATTCCCCGAAGGTTTCTGACTTGCTAAAGCTACAAAAGCTTTATCGCACTCTTCCCCTTGATGAAAAAAACGAAATCACTAAGACATTATCTTTTTTATTCGATGCTTTTGAAAGTTGGCTTTCTAAATTTCAACGTTCACGCTTTCTTTCAGAATGTCTTAACTCCTATAAAGGGTTACTTTCTCTTCCCTTGCAGTCAAAGCATTTAATGTCTTTATTTGTGACTTTGGCGCATCACTTTGAGAATCAAAAGAACGATAGGGTTGAAACCGCGCACCGCTTTTTCCTAAAGCACATATTAAATCTAACCACGGAAAGAGTGGATATCGAAGAAAGCCTTTTTAAAAAAATTATTGGAAAAGTATCCTTAAAGTATGTCGATATTCTTTTTGAAGCTGCCAAAATCAATCCCTGCAAAGTCAACGTTTTTGAAATCAGCAAAACGGATAAAGTTAAACCAACTCATGCACTAGCACTCTTTTCTTTACTTTTAAAAAGCCTTTGTTTTTTTAAAAATAACCCGGAAGCTCTAATAGAACCCCAAAAAAACTGTAGAAATAAAAAATTTTTGAGACATCAAGAGGTGTCTGTTTGGTTAATAAGAAAACAGCCTTCCAACAAGATCAAGAATCCTTATATTAACCCTTCAAATATTTATGTGAACGAAATTGGACTCCCGGCTTCTATAGTTTCCTATAGCCCGGGGGTAACAAGAACAAAATCATTATCAATAGAGGAATCCCAAAAATGGATAGGGCTTATAGAAAATTCTTCTCGGCCGGAATATGACACCATTCCCTTTTTTCTTTTTTATAAGATTGAAGAAACTTTTTTTCCAAACGCTTCTTTAACCCAAAAAACTTATTTCGAAGATTTTGCCTGTAACTTAGGGCTATCTACAGCTGAAGTTCTTTTCTTTTTAAAAAATCCAAAAAGCTATTACTGGTTTCCTGAAAGTGTTCAGCTTTTAGACGACTTTAATTATTTAGAAGCCTTTGACAAGCTTGTGGAAGGCTCTCAAAATGAAAAGAAGTCCAAAAAACGTAAGGAGCCGCCTTCAGTCAAAAAAACTAGAGAACCAAGCGGAAAAAGAATTAAGGAGGCAGATCAGTCCATAGAGCTCCCCAAAGTACCGAACTATGTGGATAATTTTAGTCCTGTCAGCACCTCCTCAAATTCCATGGCTTGCTACTTTAGACATAAACAATTTTTTGACAAAGCTATGGCCGCATTAGAGTCTTTTAATGAAAGGGGGTGCCAATCTCCTAAAGAAATGGCCCCAATTTTGGTTCAGCAACCAGTCACGCTTAATCAAAGTCATCCTCGACGAGCTCAAAATCAAACTCAAGCAAGCTATGGTTATTATCTCCAAAAAACTATAGAAACGTCCCTTTCTCAAAAATTTTCTTTAGAAACACAAAATACGCATCCAGTTAGGGGATTTCAAAATATTGGCAATAGCTGTTATATCAATGCTGCTCTTCAAATCCTGAATCATATTCCTTTTTTTAGAAACTCTATTAATAACCAAAAATATCTTGACTTACCAACGATTTTAGCAAGCGATATTCATGCAACGCTTAGAGCACCGGGAATAACCCTTGATCTCTCTAATCTAAATGCCTTCATCAATAATATTCAAAAGCAAGGAAGCGATAGAGAACCTGTAGATCATTCTGAATTCTCAAAACCCGCAAATTCAATTGCCTTGAAGTATCTTGTAAAAAAAGCTTTCATTGAAAAAGGAATTTTAGATAGCCTAAAGGAAATTTTCCGCTTATATAGTGCAAAAGTTTTCCCTGAAGGCTCTATAATTCAAAGTATTTCGCACCTAAGGTCTTATTTATTCCAAACAATTTACTATCCTGAGACTAATTTAGAGTCTATGCAAGACCCTGTGCAAGTTTTAGAAAAAATCTTTTTCTCTTTAAATATGCACACCACCCTTATCAAAGAAAAATTTTCATTAGGGGGGAAAATTCGGCTTGGACAACGTGAAGAACAGCTCTCAACTATCCTGCAGCTTTCTTTGCCTCCGGATTCCAAAAACCTAACTCTCCAAGAACTTATCGATTTGAATTTTTCTAGAGTTGTTTTGCATGATGATGACCCTCTTAGAACCCTATCTGAAACAGGGGAAATATATGAATCCAAAGATTGGGAAGAAGAGTACTCTCTTGAAAATCCGAATACAAAATATTTAGTATTCCAATTAAAGAGGTATTATCAAACAACTGAAGGAGAATTTCATAAAAATAGCAACTTATTCACACCTTCTAAAGTTCTTAATCTAGCAAGAGCTTTTAAGTCAAAAAATCCAAAGTTTTATCAGTTAAAAGCTGCCATTTTGCATGATGATTATGGCTCAAATAAAACTAACTTTGGACACTATACTTCACTTGTTGAAATAAAAGGTGATTGGCATCTCATGAACGATTGGAAAGTAACACGGCTTCCCTTCCCGGAAAAGATGTTAAGCGAAAGTTATATTTTCGTTTTAGAAGCCGTTGAATAACCTTTACCCAATCCTATAGATTAAAAAGGTTTTATCAATCTTTTAATATAAGAGAAAAGGAACTCAAGATTTCATAAAAATCGATTCAAAATTTTTCATCGATGAAAAAAAATGACTCTCCAAAAAAAATATTGGGTTTTAGATACATTTTTCAAGAAAATAAATTAATAATATTCTCTAAAGACATTTATTTTATTTCTGTTATAATGAATGTTTTTAATTAAAATCATTTTTATTTTTGTTAATTATTATAAAACTATAGATTTATGTCCCTTTTATGAATCCATTGCCTACCTCGGATATTAATAGCGCCTCAGGGCAGCTTTCTTCTTTTTTTGATAAATTAACTACGCTTTTAGAAACTCAAAATGAATCCCTTTATCAGGAGCTCGATCAAAAGGTAAGAGAGACTGCAGTCTCAATTATTGAAGCTCCTCAGGCTTCAAAAACTTCCCCTGTTCTTTTGAGTTATCCTGATCCTATTTCCGACCCCAAAACTTTAGAAGCCCCTCAAGCTTTAAATACTTCCTCTGTTCTCTTGAAGTACCCAAGCACCCTTGAAGGACTAAGAACTTTTTATGAATGCCTCTCGCCGGAAGAAAAGAAAGTTATGCGTTCTTCCTTTTCGTACTTGATCGAGGGTTTTAAAAGCTGGCTCTCTGAACTTCATTGGATTAAAGAATCTTTTATTAAATTTAACCTTGAAATACATGGCGGCGATTTTTCATTTTCGATTCATGGAGCCCCTATGGGAGCTCTTTTAAGCAATTTAATAAAACCCTTCGTCAAGCAAAACACCGTAGCTTCTAGAGGAGCCCTTTACTTCTTCCTAACAAATATTCTAAAAATAACTGATAAATCAGAGCCTGTTTTTTCAAGCCGTGAAAAAAATTTAGAGCTTATTCATCAAACCTCTCCTTACTTTAAAGAATTTATTTTATCTATTTGCAAAAAGAATGAGTCTTTCAAACCTTTTAAAAGATCATCAACCCCTGCAGTAATTGCCTTTATGACTCTTGCTAAAGGAACTATTAGCTACTTTTCAAAGTCCATAGAACATTTCTTTCAAGACGATAAAGAGATTCTCTGCAACACCGAAATGCCGGTTTGTTTGATTCGAAATGGAATCTACCTGGAAAATGTTAATGTTTATTTTAATGAAGTGGGTTTTCCAAGCTTTTGCGACTTCAACTCTCACAATAAATTCGACATTCTCATCCAAGACCCCTCAACTAATCGAGTAAGGGCAACCCCTGATGTTTTAAAAAAAATTGCTCTCGCATTAGAAAATAACCAATTCACAAATAAATGCCTTATCGTTATTTACGCACACCCTATTACAGAAGTAAGTCCTCCGATAGCGAAGCCCTACTTTGAGGTATTTGCAAAAAACACAAGCCTTGTTACATCCCGGGTGGTTGAGTGTTTAAAAAACGCAAGTACCTTAGCCTGGTATGAAACTAGAATAAGCAGTTATCCATATGAATCATTCTCAGATATCATTAATACCCATTATCACCAAGAGCGTCGTCCCGAGCCTAAGAAGCTTCAAAACGATAACACTATTCAAAGAAGAGAAGTTAATGATTTCAGGATGTTTGTCTCTTTTGGAGAATTCAAGACATATTTTCTAAACTTAAACACGCAGGATAATGAAAAAGTCAGACTGCTGCTTTCAGCATTTTTTAACTTATATAACCTTTGGTTACTAGATTCTAATGCGATTTCTTACTTTAAACATTGTTTTGAAATTTTTGGCGGTCATATAGCTTTCTCTTTACATGGTAAAGCAATTTTTTCCCTTTTAGAGAAATCCTTCACTGTTTTGCAAGGAAATAATACCTTCGCCACAAGATCTGCGGCCTATTATTTTTATAGACACGTTTTAAGAATTACGGATGCATCGGATTCTGAATTGTCTAGCTTTGAAAACAATTTAATTGTATTGCGAAGCATTTCTCCCTCCTTCACTAATATTGTTTTGCAAGCAGCAAAGAACAATCCGATCAAAATTGATCCGGTGGCTATTAAAAGCTCTCCCGCTCATGCCGCTATTCACTTAGTCAGAGAAGCTCTTGCTTATTTTAAAAAAAATATCAATCATTTGTTCACACCGAGTCAAGATATCTTATCAAATACAAAAATCCCCGTTTCTCTCTTTTCAAAACGCATGAAAATTAATTTAGATACCATGATTTTTTCTTATAATGAAGCGGGTTTTCCTTATCATTGTGATCTAAAAAAATTGAATTCTTTTGATAACCTTGAGATTTTTCCGGCTACAAGGAAACAAACAAGAAGTAAATCCGCTTACTTTTTAAGAATCGTGGCCGATGAAGAACTACAAAAGCTTGCAACCGTTTTTGAGAGTAATAAAGACCTTATTTCAAAAGGGAAAGCCCTTATTTTGTTTCATGCTTTACCCCGTGATTCAACATCTGTTACTTGCCCTCCCTATTTTGAGTTATTTGCAAAAAATACAGGTATATCAACGCCGGCCATTCTCGATTTTTTAAAAAATTCTCATTCATTATTCTGGAAGCGTACCTCGTTTATAAATTATGTCAATTTAAACATAGAAAAATGTCCTCACACTAATAAACGAATACTTCCGGCGGGAAAAAAAGAATTGCCTTCCCAGGATGCTAAGAAGTCAAAAAGTGTAAATCCACCAAGCGTTTCTTTGATTCCTTTGAAGAGTATGCTTTCTGAGCCGAGTACGTTTATCGAGCCAAGGGGTGCTGTACCCCCTTTTCATCAAGAAAGTGCAAACGACAAGCTTGCGCTTGATCACGAATCACTTCTTAGAAGAGTATCGAACCTTTCATCTAGTAACTTAAACGTAACTGCTATGCATCTTCAAGTCTTTAGAAGTGCGTTTGCCCAATTGGACGCTTTAAGACCCGCACCCCCTACCCAAGTAAAACCCCTGGTTCGGGAGCCCCGGCCTCTCAACCTTCAAAAAGGGCTTCCCATAGGCATTCCGAATATTGGGAATAGCTGCTATATAAATGCCGCGCTTCACGCTATATTTAACATTGCTGAATTTAATAACCTCTTGAAAAGGAAGCAGTTTTATTTAAACTTGCAGGATATTCTCGAGTCTGAGATTAATGTACTTGTAAGAAAAGAGTCGCTTGAACCCTCCTTTAAAACACTTATTAATCAGTTCTTATTTGAACTTCAAAACCTCTACCTTCAAAAAATTTATATCAACAATGACAAGATTACTTTCAAGGAGTTTTTTTCACTTGCTCTGCAACAAATAAAAGAGCCCCTTACAGCTCAGCAAAATAATATATTGTCGACACTCTATATAAAAGCCGTTCCTGAACTTCAATTGAAACTGCAGCTGGATAGTTTCTCTGAAACCTATTCGAGAAGCATAAAATCTTTGCTCCCCGCAAAAGCCTACATTTTAAGAGACACTCTTTTCTTAAACAGGTTCACAGGTGATAAAACAGCGATGCAGGATGCCTCTGAAGTCCTTGAAAAGCTTCTTCCAGCTATTAATGTGAAAGCCGATTTGATTAAGAGGAAGTATCGTTTGGAAACAGAGGCTCTTCTTGGCAGAATAGAAAGTCAAACCATTAGCTTAATTCCAATATCCTTACCCTTGGCCACACCTCTTGTAAATTCGAATTGGACCCTTCAAAATATTTTTGATTTAGCTTTTAGTAAAACGATCATGAAAGATAAAAATCCTCTCCAGATTGAAGAAGAGGGCCAAATTATTACTGAGACCTCTACTTGGGTAGAAAAACTCTCGCTTGAAAATCCTTCTACCTCTCATTTGGTTTTTCAGCTTAAGAGATATTCTCAAACAGGATCCTCTTATGAAAAAAACCCTGACCCTTTTTTAATTCCGGAAGACTATATTATTGATTTATCTCTTGCTTTTGATGCACCGGCTAAAACTTGCTTATATAAAATCAAAGGGGTGATTTATCACCATGATAGGGAAAGGCGGCCTGACTCCGGCCACTTTACAACAGTAATAGAAAAAGAGGGTTCCTGGATTCACTTTGATGATGAGAAAACAAGTTTTGTCAACCCTAAAGACTTCATTGAAAAGGGATATCTCTTAATTCTTGAAAAGGTTAGCTAAAGCTATTTCTCACTTGTCACTTGATCCAATCCAAATGATGGGTGAGGGGGCTTTACGAAAAAACTTTTTTCGTTTCTTTCGCTTGGCTCCAACTCTTCTTCCCTTCTTTGCAATCCCTCATTAAGAAAATGAACAAATAATTGTCTCTGCTCTTTATCATCCGATCTAAAAATGTAGCCTAAGAAAGAGCTGTCATAAACTTGAACGAAGGTTTCGGCTAAAGAGCCCGGATGCCGGTTAAACCCTTGCAGGACTTTGGTAATTATTTTTTTTGCCTGAGGATTTTCAGCGGAAATAATCGCATAAACAAACTGCTCATCTTCCTCGACAATCAGATGAGAGTGTCTTTCTTTAAAAAACTCCCCTGAAATGGCATTTAAGAGCATCATAAACAGCTTCTTTAATGATTTTGGCTCAAGCACAGTCCTCATGATAACGGGTGTCAGTGAATAGAAAAAGTTTTCTAAAAGTAATTCACTATACTTAACCGATTCGCTCTTTAAGAGATTTCTTAGAGTTAAAAGAAGTTCATTTTGCTTGGATATCATACCGCCGTTATAGTCTCTAAACTCGCCTAAAACTCTTGTCATCTCCTCAACGACCGCTTGTCTTGCTTTATTAAGATCAATGGTATGATCCAGCCTTAAAAAATCTGCGCTTTTAATTTTTAAACGAAAGACGGTAGCTTCCTTTACAAACTTTTTTCGGATCATGCCAACTGTCTTGCATCTATCATGGACATACTGTAAAAAAGAGTTTGATTCATTAAACTGCTCCTGAAGGCTAAGACTGCCCGGCTTGACCACCCTTACAAAGATAATTGTAAATACAAGATCCGAGTGGGTTTGCTCATCGAAGGAGATAAATACTTGCGGTAAGTCCTGCAGATATCGCATTTGGCTGCTTATCGTTAAGACATTTCTCATAACCTCTTCTTCGTTTCGAGGCATAAAAACAGGGTGCATCAAATGAGCAATTCTATCTTTTAAATCAACAAAAAGACCTTGCTTCAAATGCTTCATTTCCAGGATTTTAAACGTCCCTCCCTCTATTTTTTCAACTTCTAGGTAGGCAGTGCAAATTTTCTCATTCCCTCTCTTATTAGCAATAAAAGAGCCGTCTACGGCTTTTACGCCTGGCATATAATTTTGAATGACTGTAAGCAAATGCTGTTCTTCAAAGAATTCCTTATCTTTTAAAAAATTGACTCCTACTAACACAGAAAGGATATTTCTCGAAAATAAACCATCTTCCCCTTGGATTGTTGTCTGGAAAATTTTAAGTTTTAAAAACCTTTTTTGAGGGTTTTCACGAACCGATTCCAAAAGCTCTTTTCTAAAGATGTACTGGGAAGTGATGATTTTTGTTAAATGGAAGGATTTTCTATGAGCTTTAAAGGCGTTATCACTGATAACAAGTAAATGCTGCATCTCGGTCATAATGTCGCGACCGATAAGGGGCTCATTTCGACGGATTAAGTTTCTAATGCGGTCTTGAATAAGAACTGTCTTTTCATCAACTGAAATGCCTTTCACTTCCAATATTCTAGCGGCAAAGAAGCTTGATTCGACACCTAAACTTGCTTCCATTTCAATGATCGGCAGATTGCTTTCTATTTCAACAAGATCAGATGCATTAGTGATTGGAATCACAATCTCGCAAATCGTATAGACATCTTCTCCAAATTCTTGAATACAAAAATCGGCGGCAAAAATCATGCCGACATCCAGCCTTTTTCCCGGGACAAGCCACATGCTAATAATTTCAAAAAAGAATTTAAAAGCATTAGCTCTATAGCGGCTAAGCATAAAAAAGGAAAAGTTTTGAGGATTATCCTCGCACCTTAACGTTTTTACAAGCGGAAGCATCGAGAAAAAATAATCCTTTTTATCAAGGAAGGTTTCCTCTTCAGACATTTCAAAAAAAGATTCGGGGAGAAGTTTTTTTAAGGACTGCTCGATGGCGCTAACGTAAAGAAGGTTTCTTGATCCTTCAAACTTAGGATCAAAAACGGTTTGGATAGTCGGAAATCTAGGTTTTAACATTGACCAACCTTTAATCCCTTAAGAGAAACTTGATAAGGTCTTGGGTCCAAACTCTCATAAAACAAAGTTTCTTCTTTTAAATAAGCATCCGAACCGATCACTGTGCCGTCATCATTTAAATCAATAAACGAGCGTATACGAAGCCTCACCCTATCTTTTGCCAAGGCGATAGCTCTTGGATGCAGGATTTTAGCCCCTGCCAAAGTGATTTTTAAGGCCTCTTCGTAGCTTAAAAAATCATATTTTGAAGCTGTCTTATCAAGGTGGGGGTCTCTATCATAGATCCCCCTGACATCTTTATAAAATTCCACTTCGCTAAAAAAGTTTTCACGATTTAAAGCTATAGCTAAGGCTACAGCTGTCGTGTCAGATCCTCCCCTGCCTAGTGTTGTAATTTCATTTTGCTCGGAAACCCCTTGAAAACCTGCTACAATGGCCACTTGAGATTCATTTAAAGACTTCTCTATTCGATGAGGTTTTACGGCAATGATTCTTGCTTCTGAATGCGATGAGGTTGTTATAATTCCGGACTGGCTTCCCGTAAAACTTTTGGCTTGCAAACCGATTTTATCCATCGCCATGGCCAAAAGGGAAATGCTGATCCGCTCACCGACTGTCACAAGCATATCATATTCTCTTTTCGGAGGATTAGGATGAACTTCCTTTGCTAGATTGATCAACCGGTCGGTAGCGCCTTTCATGGCGCTGACCACCACGACGACTCTTTTTTTCTTTTCAATCTTGGATTTTACAATCTCTGCCACATGATCAAAGCAAGCAGGGGATGCG
This sequence comes from Criblamydia sequanensis CRIB-18, assembly GCF_000750955.1. Lineage (NCBI taxonomy): Bacteria > Pseudomonadati > Chlamydiota > Chlamydiia > Parachlamydiales > Candidatus Criblamydiaceae > Candidatus Criblamydia > Candidatus Criblamydia sequanensis. The sequence continues at coordinate 88,677 of NZ_CCEJ010000012.1, forward strand.
ACAGCTGCCCCACCAAATTTAATGACAAGCGTTTTCATAAATATTATTATATGTTCTTTGTAATTATAAAAATATTTTTAAACGAGAAGCTCCTAGAGGATCGAATGCGGTAAATCATAGTCAATGCCTCAAATTTAGTCCAACTCTTCAAAAAATAAGAAATATTAAATCGCCTAAATGTTTAGCGATAAAACGTTTTTTGACTTTTGGAACTCACTCTAAACAATCCCCTTAAAAATTGATATCAAAAACCATGAAAAATAAAAAATCTTTCCAAAATTTGAAAGTCTCGGGTTAGGTGCCATAAACTGTTGGAAAATAATTATTTTTCATGATAGTCTATCTTTTTATTATGCGCTTAACTTTCCTAAAATAGTTTTTAAAGCGCTAAGACATTTTCTCCTCGAGGGAAATTCTCGCGTTTTGCTAGCCTAAAATGTTCAATGAATTTTGCATTTCAACAGCGCTTTCAAGGTGAGATAAAACTATTCAAAGATAAACTTTTAAAATTATTTTTTTACCATGTTCGAACTTGAAAAATCCTTTCGTTTTGAAGCAGGGCATTCACTCCCCCAAAGCAATAGCAAATGCCGAGTCCCGCACGGACACTCCTTTCTTTTGGTTGTAAAGATCCGGGCCGAAAAACTCCAAGAAGAGGGGCAGGAGCGGAATATGGTGGTTGATTTTAATGTTATTTCGAGTGTCGTAAGACCTTTAATAAACGAATATTTTGACCATTGCTGGCTGAATGACACCCTTCAAACAGACGCCCCGACAGTTGAGTTCATCGCTCGCTGGATCTACAATCGTTTAAAACCCGAGCTGCCGGACCTTTACTCGATTACTCTACATGAAACCGACACACAAAAAGTCACTTTTTACGAAAGCTGACCTCAAATTCGATAAAAAACATTTACATCTATTCAAAGATACGATTTAATACTTGCATATCCTTAAGGACTTCTTGAGCTGACCTTTCCAAAATAGCTGCCTTTGAGACAATGACTTTCTTGAAAGTCATTAGATCATTCCTGATGTTTTGCTCTAAATTCCAAGCAGTTTATTTTTGAGAAATAAAGCCTTTTTAGGGTAAAAATAAATTTGAAATCCGTGAAAAAACAAGTCAACTTTTAAATTTGTTTCAGGGTTTCAAAAGCCTTAGATTTTACCCTCTTTGCCGCTTGCTTTAATTCGGCAGCTTCTGGTAACCTTGTGGGATTAGATAAGTAAAACTGCAGGAGAAACCTTTAAATGTCGCAAAAAAAACAATACTCTTGGGAAGAAAAAGAAAACGTCTTAGACGATGTACTTTTTCAAGATGAAGAGGCAAAAGAATTTCAAAACCTTCTCAAAGAAGAAAAACTCGCCAACGAAAAAGAAGTTCCCCAATACACTCCCGGCACAATCCTCAAAGGCACAATTGTAGAAATCACGAAAGACCATGTTGTGGTAGATGTCGGTTTAAAATCAGAAGGGCTAGTTCCTCTCTCCGAATTTTCAGATCCTGAGCAATTAGTACTTGATGGCGAAATCGAAGTGATGCTCGAAGACGCGGAAGATGACAATGGTCAAATCGTTCTCTCAAGAGAAAAAGCCGAGCGTCAAAGACAATGGGAATACATCCTTGAGCATTGCGAAGAAGGTTCTATCGTTACAGGTAAAGTCATCCGCAAAGTTAAAGGCGGCTTGATGGTCGACATCGGCATGGAAGCCTTCCTTCCAGGCTCTCAAATCGACAACAAGCGCATCAAAAACTTGGATGAATACCTTGGCAAAACTTACGAATTCAAGATTCTCAAGATCAATATCGAACGTAAGAACGTTGTCGTATCAAGACGCGAGCTTTTAGAAGCTGAAAGAATCTCGAAAAAAGCAGAACTTCTTGAAATGATCAAGCCTGGCGATATCCGCGAAGGCGTTGTAAAAAATATCACCGACTTCGGCGTTTTCTTAGACCTTGATGGCATTGATGGGCTTCTCCACATTACAGACATGACCTGGAAGCGTATAAAGCATCCTTCCGAAATGATCCAATTAGGTCAAAAACTAGAAGTAATGATCCTTAATATAGACAGAGAAAAAGGACGCGTTGCACTTGGACTTAAGCAGAAAGGACCAAATCCTTGGGACGAAATTGAAAAGAAATACCCTCCGGGAACAAGAGTTCATGGTAAAATTGTAAACCTCCTTCCTTATGGCGCTTTCATTGAAATTGAAACAGGCATTGAAGGACTTATCCACGTATCGGAAATGTCTTGGGTAAAAAACATCACTGATCCAAGCGAAGTTGTTAAAAAAGGTGAAGAAGTTGAAGCCATCGTTCTTTCAGTACAAAAAGAAGAAGGCAAAATCTCCTTAGGCATCAAGCAAACAGAGCACAATCCTTGGGATGATGTTGAACAGAAATACCCTGTCGGCAAAAACGTAAAAGTTGAAATCCGCAATTTAACAAACTATGGCGCTTTTGTTGAACTCGAGCCTGGCGTTGAAGGCCTTATCCATATCTCCGACTTGAGCTGGATAAAAAAGGTTTCCCACCCCTCTGAGATCTTAAGCAAAGGCGATATGGTCCATGCGGTTATTTTATCAGTAGACCGTGAAAGTAAAAAAATCACTCTTGGAATGAAGCAATTGAGCTCCAATCCTTGGGAAGACATTGAAAAAACAATTCCGGTTGGTTCTTTGGTTAAAGGCAAAGTCAGCAAAATCACAGCTTTTGGTGCATTTGTAGAACTTGAAAATGGCCTTGAAGGACTTATTCATGTCACTGAGCTATCTGATCAAGCATTCGGAAAAGTTGAAGATGTCGTTTCTAAAGGCGATGAAGTGACTGCCAAGGTTATTAAATTAGACCCTGAGCATAAAAAAATTGCTCTGTCTATTAAAGAATACCAAATCGATCAAAACCAATGCAGTCAAGATGACATTGTTGTTGGAGCTCCCGGAAAAGACAAAGAAAAACGCGAGCGCGGCCGAGACAAAAAAGAAAAAGAAAAAGAGAGCTTTGACGAGGACGAAGAAGGCGAAGAGTAGTCTCGCTTGATTTGAATCATTAAGCTTTCAAAACTTTAAATGATTTGTTTTGAAGGCGGACAACGCAAAAATTTGCTTGTCCGCCTTTTAATTAATCCAAAATCGTGTTTTGTTTTCGTAAAAAATAGGACGAAAGTCTAAGATTAAGCGGCAAAAACGATTTAATATAGGTTAGCCCGCAAACTGAATTTCTCTTTTAGCGGGAACAATAAAAAACTAGTTACAACAAGCGTTTAAGCTAGTTTAGGATCTAGTTACAGAAATAGCGTATGAAAAAGTCTTTTGCCAATTGACCTCTTAAGTAAAGCCAAGAATAAAAGGCAATGAAAAGCACCTTTATAGCCGAAATGATATTTGTAGCTAAAATCCTTAAAAAAGTTAATAACATGCAACCCATAATTGTCACTCAACGCTTAGCACCTAAAAAATTTAGAAAGCGTTAACAATTAGACATCAACTTAAGGGGCGTTAAATGAACAAAGATCTTATTGCCATCTTTGAATATCTAGAGCGTGAAAAAGGTATTCAACGCGATATTGTGATTAAAGCCATTGAAGAATCGCTTTGCGCAGCTGCAAGAAAAAGCATTACCGGCGCTTCAAATGTTACAGTGACGATCAATCCAAAAACCGGTAACATCGATGTCCTATCCGAGAAAGAAATTGTCGATCAGGTAGAAGTCGCGGCCCAAGAAATTTCACTGGAAGAAGCACGTAAAATTGATCCTGAATGCCAGATCGGCCAATTTATCGATATCGTCGTCACTCCAAAAGACTTTGGTCGAATCGCCGCTCAAAAAGCGCGCCAAATTATTAGCCGCAAATTAAAGAGCGCTGAAAGAGATGTCATCTATGAAGAATATCGTCATAGAATCAATGACCTTGTTTCAGGGACTGTAAAAAGATTTATAAAAGGGGCGAATCTCGTTGTCGACTTAGGAAAAGTTGAAGCGGTTATGCCCATGAGGGAGTACCCTAAAATTGAAAAATATCATATCGGAGACAAAGTTTTAGCCCTTCTTAAGGAAGTGGTCGACACAGAAAACGGCGGTGCCGAAGTTATCCTCTCAAGATCAAGTCCCGAATTTGTAAAGCAGCTTCTCATTCAAGAAGTCCCTGAAATATCAGATGGTATTGTTCAAATAGAAAGAATTGTAAGAGAGCCCGGCTACAGAACTAAGTTGACGGTCAGATCCCAAGACAGCCGTGTTGATCCTGTCGGCGCTTGCGTTGGCATGCGCGGCATGCGTGTCAAGAATGTGGTGCGAGAGATTCATAATGAAAAAATTGACATTATTCCTTTTTCGGATGAGCCGATTGAGTTATTGCAAAACACCTTATCTCCTATGGAGATTCGCAAAATAAATATCAGCGAAGATGAAAAACTTGTATCGATCGTTGTTGAAGATGACGACTATGCGACAGTCATTGGAAAACGCGGCATGAATGCCAGGCTTACAAGCCAGCTTATCGGTTATGAACTAGACGTTCAGAAGATGACCGAGTACAAGATGACCTTGGCATTACAAAGAAATGAACTTGCTAATTCAAACGATCCGGCTCTTGACCAGGAATTGACCCATATTGAGGGTGTCAATTCACTAATTTTTGAGCTTCTTATTGAAAGAGGTTATAACACACCGAAAAAGCTATTAACGGCAAACCCAGAAAAACTCGCTTCAATTCCAGGCATAAGCCTCGAAACAGCGGACAAGATATTAGATCAAATTCGCAAACAAAGGATGTAGTGCGTTGGCTAAAAACCTTAAACTAAACATCAAAAACACGCAGCTTGCTAAAGCTATCAACTTAGATAGTGTAAAAGATAAGCTTGCTAAAAAGAAAGCGCCCGCAACTAAAGAAAAGGAGCCGGCGGTAAAACAACCTGCTGCTCCCAAAGCCAAATTGCCAAAAGCAAAGCCAGCACCTCGCGAGCTGCAAGAAACGATTGAAGTGAAGGAAGATACTCCAAAAATCAGAGCTCGTTCACGCTCTGTATTTGCAGAGCCTGAGAAACGTGAAGATTTAGAAGAAGTCTCTTTTGAAGAGCCATCCCAAGAAAGCGAATCTGAAGTTGAAGTGCCTCTTCAAACTGAAGAAGTGGAAATGGAGACAGAAGAAGCTCCCCATGAGACCTTCGAGCCGATCGCTCAGGAAGAGATTCAACCGATTGTTGAGACAGTTATTGAAGAGATCGTAGCTCCGGAACCTACGCCTGAAGCTCCTGTTCAAAAAGAACCGGAAGTAGTCAAGCCAGTCGTTCCTCCTGTAAGAGATTTCGAACCTTTAAAGCCGGTTGAGCCAAAAGCTCCCCCCGTTAAACTCGGGCCGACCGGCAGGCACGTCAAAGACTTACTGCCTGCTGACTGGGGTAAGAAAAAGCCTCTTCCTACTGATAAGCCGGCTCCTGGGCAACCTCCAAAGAAAAGCTCGGAAGAAAAACCGAAAACTTCAGATGAGCGGGCTAAAGAAAAAACAAAAGAAAAACCTGCCAGAAGTCTGGACCTCGATCTTGATGATGAAGAAAAGAAAAAAGGAAAGTCCGGAAAATTCAAGGAGTTTAAAGACCTAAAACCTGCAAAAAAACAGGATAAATCCCGTTTTGACTCAAGGGATCGTCAAGGGCTTAGAGAAAGCGACGAGGATCTCAGATGGAGAAAACGTAGACACAAATCACAGAAATACGAAATTGAAGATACAACGATAAGACCGTCTTCTTTAAAAATTCGTGTGCCTATCAGCATTAAAGATTTAGCCGTTCAAATGAAGCTAAAAGCTTCGCAGCTTGTCGAAAAATTATTTATGCAAGGGCTTGTTCTGACCTTAAATGACCTTCTTGATGATGAGACCACAATCCAACTTCTCGGTCAAGAATTTGGCTGTGAAATCACAATTGATTCTTCAGAGCAAGAAAGAATTAGAATTACCGATAAGACAATTAAAGAAGAAGTGTCTCTTACAAGCGAAGATTTACTAGAACCAAGAGCGCCGATTGTCGCTTTCATGGGTCACGTTGACCACGGAAAAACAAGCCTTATCGATGCTATCCGAAAAAGTAATCGAGCAGCTTCAGAAGCCGGAGCCATCACACAGCACATTGGCGCTTTCCGCTGTAAAACAGCCGTTGGCGACATCGCAATTTTGGACACACCGGGCCACGAAGCTTTCTCAGCTATGAGGGCAAGAGGTGCCGATGCAACAGACATTGTAGTTCTTGTTGTTGCAGGCGATGAAGGGATAAGACAGCAAACTATCGAAGCCATCCAGCAAGCTAAAGAAGCGAAGGTCACGATCGTTGTTGCGATTAACAAATGTGATAAGCCTAATTTCGATCAGGAACTTGTCTATAGACAACTTTCTGAGCAAGAACTTCTCCCGGAAGCTTGGGGTGGAACCACAATTACCGTTAATTGTTCTGCTGTAACCGGCCAAGGAATTCCTGAGCTTCTTGAAATGCTCGCTCTTCAATCTGAGGTCTTGGAATTAAAGGCGGCTCCTTCCGCAAGAGCAAGAGGGGTTGTCTTGGAATCCGAGATGCATAAAGGACTTGGTCCTGTTGCGACCGTGCTTGTTCAAAACGGTACTTTAAAAGTCGGCAATTCTTGCGTTTTTGATTACCACTTCGGACGCATTAAAACCATGCGTGACGAATTTGGAAATCCTCTGCAAGAAGCGGGCCCTTCAACTCCTGTTGAAGTCACAGGTCTTTCCGGTTTACCGGAAGCCGGACAGGAATTCATAGTCGTAAAAGATGAGAAAGAAGCCAAGATTATCTCAGATGTAAGATCTCAAGATAGAAGGCAAACTACTCTAACCGTTAAGAAAGCTGTTTCATTAGAGAAATTAATGGAAGGCTCAAAAGATGTTCCACAGAAAACATTAACCCTTATCTTAAGAGCAGACGTACAAGGTTCGCTTGAAGCCCTCCGTGCAGGACTTTTAAAAATCGATTCCAAAAAAGTTGATTTGAATATCATCTTTGCAGGCGTTGGTGAAATTTCTGAATCGGATGTGCAATTTGCCAATGCTTCTAACGCGGTTATTATTGGTTTTCATACCCAAATTGAAGGCCACGCAGAACCGCTTATTAAGCAATACGGCGTCATCGTAAAACTCCATGATATTATTTATCATGCAATTGATGATGTAAAAGAGTTAATGGCAGCGCAGCTTGACAAGATAGCTATTGAAACTGATAAAGCTAAAGTTGAAGTTCGAGCCACTTTTAAATCTTCCCAGCATGGTGTGATTGCGGGTTGTTATGTCTTGGAAGGGACCGTCAACCGTAATTACCACGTTAAACTTATCCGTGCCGGAAGCGAGATCTGGAAAGGTTCCATCTCCTCTCTAAAGCGGGTTAAGGATGATGTTCGCGAGGTTTCAAAAGGTTTTGAGTGCGGTATTCTTCTTGGAACCAATGATGTACAAGCAGGTGACCTCTTAAATGTTTATGAAGTGACCTACATTAAACAAACTCTTTAACTCTTTTGTGAGCGGAAATGGCAATAAACCGAACAGATCGATTGAACTCTCTTTTGAAAGAAGTAATTTCCGATGTCATTAAACGGCAAGTTAAAAATCCTCTTGTAGCAGAATTAATCACTGTTACAAGAGTGGATATTACAAAAGATTTGAAGCATGCCAAAGTTTATGTCAGCGTCATCGGCGATGAACATGTGCAGAAAAAAACTCTGGAGGCTTTGACCTCAGCTGCAGGATTTATCGCAGTCAACTCTTCAAAAGAAGTGGTGATGCGTTTTTTCCCGGCTCTTCATTTTTATCTTGATGACTCTGTAGAAAAGCATATGCGCATTGAAGAGATCCTAAAAGAAATTCATGAAGAAGAAGAAGGCCGCCCCAAAGGAAATGACGAAGATGATAGAGAAGAGTCCTGAAGGCATCCTTTTAATTAACAAGCCAAAAGGAAAAACTTCTTTTAGCCTTATCGGAGCCTTAAGAAGAATTCTTTCGGTTAAGAAAATAGGCCATGCCGGCACGTTAGACCCTTTTGCAACAGGCGTTATGGTTTTACTTATCGGGAGAGCTTTTACCAAGCTTTCCCATTCTTTTCTCTCCTCTGATAAAGAGTACTTAGCTCACGTCGTACTTGGAAAAGCTACCGACAGCTATGATATAGACGGCGAAATCACAAATGAAAGCTCTCTTATTCCAACTAGGCAGGAAATCGAAGCCATTGTCTCCAAGTATCAAGGAGAAATGATGCAAGTCCCACCTATGTTTTCAGCCAAAAAGATCAAGGGTAAAAAGCTCTATGAGCTTGCAAGAGCTGGCAAGACTATCGAAAGACAGCCCGTATCCGTTTTTATAAAAACAGAGCTTATTAGCTACAACTACCCTGAGCTTCACTTGCGGATCGAATGCAGTAAAGGCACCTATATCCGCTCTATCGCTCATGATATGGGTCAAGACCTTGGCAGCTATGCTTTTTTAAATGCCTTGCACCGCACGAGATCCGGCTCTTTTAATATCATCGACTGCCTAGACGGATCCCTGCTATTCGATGCCGCCGACCCCGAAAAGATCAAACAAAAAATCCGCGTACAATGCTAATTTTCTGTCTTTACTCTAAATGCAACTTTCCTTTTAT
>NZ_CCEJ010000013.1 GCF_000750955.1 Criblamydia sequanensis CRIB-18
AAAAATTTTATATAGAAAATATCCCCCAACTCAGCTTCCATTGTTAGTTCACTCACTGCTTCACTGTTTTTAGTAATAAAAAGAACTGTCTCGAAATGAAGTTTGCCTTTAATTCTCCCGTCTTTGAGTAGAGAAGCGTCTTTAATGATAACATCAGGCTTTATTTCAGCACTTATAATGGTTAAAGCTATATTTCCATGACTCTGTTCAATTTTTAACAAATCGCCATCATGAAATTCTAGCGCATATTCACTAATTGGTATTTCAGGAATAAATTCAAAAGGAATCTCTTTAGGAGGAATGGTGGTTAATTTCAAAGGAATAAGACAAGAGGCTATGGATCCTTGAGCCACCTTCTTTCCATTTTTATCAAAATACTTTTCGTTTTTATCTTTCGCATCCGGATTTAGATGATGATAATGAGGTCTAGAGGCGAATTCAGGAAGACTTGGTTCTTTGAACCAAAATGGGTCTACCATATTCGGAATGCTTTTCCAATAAATATCTTCTGCCATTATTTCAATCCTTGAGTCTTCTTCCACTTTCCTCAAAGGTCTATAAGTTTGCCAAATCACAACTAAAGTGACTTTATTTTCTTTAATTTCTAAATCAAAAATTTCGCCACTATCATAAAGCATATCGATTAGAGAGATAGTCTCTCCGTCCATCGTAATCCGTTTCACTTTGTCTAAATGCAACTTTCCTTTTATTTTATTATCATAAGAGAGAAGCATTGGGTCTTTCATTTCATCCGGGTACATTTCAGAGCTGATCATAGAAAGTACTACGTTATTTTCTTTTTGATCGATTTCAACAAGAGTCCCATCGTGAAAATAAGCTTCATATTTATGAATATTCATTTAACCACTCATCTAAACACTAGTTGTCAGAAATTTCATCGGGAGGATATAAATGCGATTCATGACTATCTTTTTTACAAGGCTTGCCACTTTCGTTTAAATAATAATTTTCATTATCATCCTCTGATTTAGGATTATACCAATGATAATGATCCCTACCTTTATGTCCAGGCTCCCCTTCTTTGGCTTCATCATAACGAATTTTTCTGCCATCTTCTCTATTTTGAAAATCATGATGTCCATGTGCTTTTGCTTCAGGATGTCCAATATCTTCCCAATCAGGATGATTAAAGGGATCTTTAGGAAGCCAAGAGACTTCGTTTAGCTTGGACATGCTTTCATAGGCAGCGTAGCCAAGGGCGGCTCCTATGAGTGTGCCTGCGATGCATTCGGCTGTGACAAAACCTGCGGTAACCCCGGCTCCCCAAGCGAGTGTAAAGATGGGGATAAAAACGAGCTGGCCGTCGGGATCGCTATAGCGAAAAGGATTGTTAAAGACAAATTGGTAGGGGTTTACGCTATCGATAAAACCGGCCGGATCGACAGTGATCCATCGACCTAAGTCGGGCGCATAGTGGCGTTTACCAAAGTTAATAAGCCTTGTTTCCGGGTCTATACGCTTGGAAGCATACCCCCAAGGGCAAGGAGAAACGAGGTTTGATTCCCCAAAAGCTGTGTAGTTATTTGTAAATACCGGTTCTCTTGTAATTGGATCAACAAGCCCGATGAGGTTATTTTGACAGTCACGAAGCGCTGCATAAAATTTATTATCCAGTTCAACAACTAATGTGTGACACGGGCCTTTTAAGGCAGGCACCACAAGACGAAAGTTTTTGCAGATCCCCTCTTTTGAAAAGGCTCCGATTTCAGTCTCATCCTCATAGAGGTAGTTTTCAAAATCCGTTTCTTCAAAATTTCCATAGTGTGCTTTTTCTAATTTCCGGCTAAGGCATCGTCCTAGAGGATCGTAGCTGTAGGTGATCCTGATATGCTTCGTGACCACTTGTGTTAGACGATTTAAAATGTCGTAGCTATAATGATAAGTCTCCCAAGGGGTCTCCTTAAGAGTTAGGTTGCCATTAAGATCATAAAAACAAGTGGTGCTTTCTTGAGAAATAAGCTCATTGATCGGGTTAACGGAACAAGGAATTTCGTTTTTAGCTTTTTTATTATAGATCGCATCAAAAAAAGTGATTGATTCATTTTCAGAAGTCAATTGATTGAGTTCATCATAACCATATTCTATTTCCTGATCGTCCCTATTGCGGTTAAGAAGATTGCCTTCTTGACTGTAGCTGCATCTTTCTAAAAAGTAAGGGTTCGAAATGGTTTTAAGATGACCGCTTAGATCATAAGAGTAAGAAGCTTTTCCCAAATCGCCAATGAGAGTTTCGGAAGTGATCTGATCTCTTAATGAATAGCTATCCAAGCTATGGGTATAAAGGCAATCGCCTTCGTTTGATTTTCTTGAAAGCTTTTTTAAATGAAAATCGTCGTATTCATAGGTTATTTCCCCAAAATTCGGAATCGTCAAAGAGGAAAGCCTCTCTAACGAATCATAAGATTTATGAATCTCAAGACCATTTCCGAGAGATTCAAAAACAACCCGATCCCTGCCGTCTAACTTTCTTTCGAGGGTCACATTTTGAACAAGGTCTATCGCTTTAACCATTTTTCCCGTTTTGTTATATTCAAAACGGTGATGGAGGCTTCCATCTGAGGCCAGAAGCGACTCTAAGTCTCCGAGCGGGGTATAGCTATAGTAAAGGGTTCTTCCATCGGGAAGATTTTTAGAATAAAGTTTATTATTGGGGGTATATTCAAAGGAAGTCGTTCTTTCAAAAGAAGTCCCATACCCTCGTGTAAAGCTCTCAATTTCATTTTCAGAAGTGTAGGTAAATCTTAAGTCATGCTCTAAATCCGTTTGCAAGAGAAGATTGCCCTCGCCATCATAGATTTTGGTTTGTGAGCTTGAGCTTCCAATTTCTTTTTTAACGACACGTCCATGCGCATCAAAAGTCATTACCGTTGCAACATTTTCAGGGCTTAGAGTTCTTTTTGTAGAGACTTTTTGGCCAAGAGAATTGAACACGGTTTCATAGTTGGAAGTCGTGATATTTCCTAAAGCGTCTTTTTTCTCTATCAATCGATTAAAGGAATCGTAAGTAAAAGTTTCAGAGGCTGCTTCCTCATCTTTTACTTTTTTGATGGTTGAAATATTGCCGCATTCATCATAGGTGTAGAAAAAGGAGACATCCCCTTTGCTTTGATACGTGATGCGGCCAAAAAAATCCCTTTTATAGCGAATAATTTGACGTTGTCCTCCATTATCCTTAATAACTTCGGCAAGCTCGCCTAAATCATCGTAGGCGTAGGTTGTGACTTGATCTAAAAATTCCTCTCTTACTTTTCTTCCGGCGCCATCATAAAAATAAGTTTTCTTATGACCCTCGCGATTTATCTCTGATATCAGATTTTTAGAGTCGTACTCATATTTTTCTTGAGCCAGTATTAATTCGTCTTTGGATATTGTTTTTAAAAGAAGGCGATCCAACTCATCATATTCATAAAGGGTTGTGATTCCTTCTCTATCTATATGCTTACTAAGATTTCCTTGCCGAGTATAAGTAAAACGTTCCTTATAGCCGTTAGTATGCGTAATTTCAGAAGGTTTTCCATAGGCTGTGTAGCGATAATATTTTGTGAGGCCGCGACTATTTGTAAGAGAAAGAACTCGGCCCAAGCCATCATAAGTGTAGCGCGTAACAACTTGGCATTCGTTGCCCTCTAATGTTGAAATGGCAGGCTTTACAATCAAGTTTGGTTTGCTTACCACTAAGTCATAGTCATAATGAGTGAGATTTTGAAATTCATCCCCTTTTGAAATCAGCCTGCCTTGGGCATCATATTGATAGGAATAGTCACGGGATTCCCCATTTCTTCCGGTTTCCTTTTTGTAAATCAGACGATTATTCGCATCATAGCGATTTTCTATCTGTAATCCTGTAAAGGTGCTTGAAAAAACGGGATTGCCAAAATCATCGTAAGAATAATAGGCTTTTTGACCTATGGCATTCGTCTCTTTTATTAGCTCATCTTTTTCGTTGTATTCCCTTTCAATAGCATAAGAAAATAAACCCTTGGCATCATAAAATTCTTCTTTGATGACTCTGCCTTCTTCATCATAGAGAAGATGTTTTCTACTTAGAAGCTTTTCAGTGTTTTCTTCCAAATAGGTTTCTTCCACCCACTCAGGCAAATGCAAGTTGGGAGATTCTTGCCGTAAAATAATTTTCTTTATTTTTCTTTGTTTTACGTCTTGAAGATTATTTTTATCTAAAGATGCGCCGTCATCTTCAATCACCCTTATTAAGTTATGGCAATCGTCATATTCCTTAAATTCCCTTAAGAGGATGCGATCATTTTTGGAAACGATCTTTGCTACGGGTAAATTGCTGTTTGGAAGATACTCAAAAGATTCTGTTAACCCTTCTTCTTTTTCTTCTTTGAGAAGCAAATTGCGACCGTCTTTTGAAAACTCTCTTTTAATAAAAAGGCTTTCACAAGAGGAATTGCCGGTTAAGTCCCCTTCAATAGTTTCTCTAATCGGATTGCCGAATGAATCATAAGCAAAGCTTTTTTTATAAAGAAGTTGATCCCCTTCTCGCAATTCAAGAGCTGAAAGTTGATTTATAGCATTCCAGTAAAATTTCTTTTCCTTTCTAAGATGACCGTTCAAGTCGTAATGCCGAATAGACCGAATCAGAAGGTTGGCGTTGAAATCATAGTGGATTTTAGTCCCGTCGCTAATCTTTACGATCGTTTCACCTGACATGGTCCCGGGGGTTGGAATCTTATATTCCATCTCATAGGCCGGGTCCCAAACTTCTCTTTTTTCATTTTCAAGAAAAAGAGTTTTTACCCTTAAATGCGCTTTTTCAAAACTCCCTCTTGAAAATTTTCCAAAGCCTACCTGAAATCGGGTGTCTTGACCTAAATAACGATCCAGCAAAAATTCAGGGTTGTAATGCAAGCTTTCTTGAATTCCGGAAGACCTTGTGACAGAAGATAAAAGCGAAAGATGGCCGGAAACCGATCTCTTATGGCCTTGGGATTTATTTTTTACATGAAGAGGGCGAATTTCATTTTGCAAAACCGCACTTTTTCCGGTTAGGGACGAATAGGTGTTTTCATTAAGGTTTACATTTAAGCAAGCGTACGTATAACGCTCCTTTGGGTCTTTCGTTTCAACAGAAACAAGCTCGGAAAAGGGATTGTAGGTGTATTTAATGACTTTCCCATTCGGTAAAATTTCTTTTTCTAAAAGATAGGAAAGAGAAAGAGGAATAAGACTTGAAGGCGGCAATTTGGAAGGAGTATAGAGGAGTGTTTTACCGCTAGGGTCCATCACCAAAATTTTTTTCCAGTTGTCTTCAACTTTTATTTGGATATTTCGGACATCATTTTTTCCGCTTGGCACCTCGTGATTATAGTTTGAAATCCCAAAAGTATTGCCCATCAGCTTAAAGCTGCCCTCGGAAGTTAAGCAAAAGCTAAGAATGGCTCCCGATTCTGTCGCGAGATTTATTTTGGACTCTTTTTTTTGTATTTCAGCCTGCAATTTAAGATGGGGGAAATAAGTCCAACCCCTATAGGTACATAAAATATGCTCATAAAAGAAATAAGCTTCATCGCTACCTTGCTTTAAATAAGCCGGGGCCGGAGGCGAGATATAAGTTCTTTTCAACTTTAGGTTTTGAGCGCCTCTTAAAAAAAGGTCGGTTTCATGCAAGACCAACTGGCCTGTTAAGGGGCTGATTAAACCATGGATTAAAAAGTCATCACTTGACTCTAAAGCGTTAACTTCCTCGGCAGTTGAGGGTAATAAACCCTGCTTATTGAGATCACAAGATAAAGAAGCTGTCAGGCAAGATAAAATTAATACAAGAAAAGGAAGCATCGTTTTTTTCAAATTCAAATTTCAATTCTGAAACAACTTACCAAAAGCTTTTTAATTAAAGCAAATTAAAAATTTATAATTTCTTTTAGGAACCGTTGTTGCATAAGTCACCACGGAGCCTGTGAGATCAATGAGAATGTATGAGAAATTTTGAAGCCCTATGCATACATAAGTCGAGAAATTTAGCGGAAAACATGCCAAATAGAACCCATTTAATAGTCGAATGGAGTTTCGAAAGAAGTCTAGTATCGAGGGTAGCCAGGTTTGCTTCCATAGCTGCTTGGGTTGTATCACTTTGTTTTACTTTAGAGGAAAGAGCGTTTAGCGGCTATTCAAGTTTGCTTTTAAAAAGAAGGCTTGAGGCTGTTAGAGTGACTAAAGCAATTAGCATAAGGGGCCAAGTATTTTCAATTATAACCGGGATGCCCATGTCTTTCAAAAACACTCCCTTAACAATCACAAGAAAATATCTTAAGGGATTTAGGAGTGTTAATTTCTGCAGGAAAAGAGGCATGTTTTCAATAGGGGTTGCAAACCCGGATAAAATAGTAGAAGGAGATATAAAAACAAAACTTCCTAAAATGGCTTGTTGCTGTGTTTTAGATAGCGATGAAATGAATAACCCTACGCCTACTACTGCTAAGATAAAAATTAGCATGGAAGGATAAAGTAAAAGAAGATGCCCGTTAAAGGGTATGTCAAACACAAAAAAAGCAGCTGCCAAGATAAGATTTCCCTCTAAGAAAGCTAAAATCACAGCGGGGATTGTTTTACCAAGAAGAATTTCATAAGTGGTCAAAGGGGATACAAGAAGCTGATCAAAAGTCCCAAGTTCTCTTTCCCTTGCAATCGATAACGCCGTCACTAAGACACTCACAACCATCGTTAAAATAGCGCAGAGACTTGGGACCGTATACCAGGAATAAATCAGATTAGGGTTAAACCAGTTTATCCCTATGATTTTGGAAACGGGCTTAGAGAGATTTAATTTTTTTCTGACATCATTTGCAAACTCATCTACAATTCGGCCAATATAGCCTTGAACAATTTGCGAGGAATTGGATTTCCTCCCATCTAAAATTGACTGTAAAGAGGCCCCTCTTTCAGCCAAAATATTTTTTGTGAACTCTTCATCCAAATAGAGCGCGGCTATAACTTTTTGAGTATCGATCGCTTCCTTAAGTTCTTCATCAGAGGAAAAATAATAAATATGTTGAAAAGTCGGCGACCCCCTAAATCTTTGTAAAAGGTCAAAAGAGAGCGAGCCGCTATCTCGATTCAAAAAACCGATGCTTACATTTTTTACATCTAGCGTTGCAGCAAAGGCGAAAACCAAAAGCTGGACAAGCGGCGGCAATATAAGCACGGTCCGGCTTTTTTTGTCTCTTAACAAAGACCAAAGCTCTTTTACGACAAGCGCTGAAATACGAGTGTTAATCAAGGCGTTTTACCATTTTTATTCTCATGATTAAAAAAACAATACATCCAAAACTAAGCATCGCTAAAATAGAGGGGATGATAATCCGGTAGATATTTCCGGCAAGAAATAATGTTTGCAAAGATGAAACAAAATATCTAGCCGGGACAATATAGGTTATCGCTTGGATAATTTTAGGCATGCTTGTAATCTCAAAAATAAACCCGGATAAAATAAAGGCGGGCAAAAATGCGCTCATGAGTGCAATTTGCGCTGCTACAAACTGGTTTTTAGCAACAGTTGATATCATAAGCCCGAGACTTAGGGCCGCAAAAAGAAACGATCCTGAAGTTAAAAATAAAAGCCAAAAAGATCCTCGTACCGGAACATCAAAAATCAAATAATCAATAATTAAACAAAAAATTAGAGAAAGCATTCCTAAAATGTAATAGGGAATTAATTTTCCTAAAATTAATTCAAATAGACTGATCGGTGTTGTAAAAAGGGCTTCCATAGTTCCCCTTTCCCATTCCCTTGCTATAACAAGAGCCGTTAAAAGGGTTCCGATCAGGGTCATAATAATAGCAAGCGAGCCCGGTACCAAAAAGTTTCGGCTTTTAAGCTCTTCATTAAACCAAAACCGCATATCGACCCTGACCAGGGGTTTTTGAAGAAGTTTTCTCTCGATCCTATTTAGATCAAGCCATCTCTGATAGGTTGCTTCCGCATAATTTTGAACGAAATTGGCAGTATTTGGTTCGCTGCCATCAGCAATCACTTGAATGGGACTTGGCCCTGTAATATCATTTAGTTGTTTTGAAAAATATGCAGGCACGACAATAATCCCCCGCACCTTTCCATCCACAAGCAATTCTTTTACTTCTTCAACATGTCTGACAATAGTGACATCAAAAAAACGAGACTCGGTAAAAGAAGCTCCAAAACTCGTTGCAAGAGGGGATGTATCTTCTAAGACTAGAGCTATCTTTAAATGATTCGCATCAAGGGAAATTCCAAATCCATAAATAAAAATCAGGATCAAAGGCAAAACAAAAGCAATCAAAATGCTGCTTGGATCTCTCACAATTTGAAAGAATTCTTTTTTTGTCAGAGCTAAAAGCCTTCTATATTTCCAATAGGCGTTATTCATCTTTAGAATCATACCCCTCAACTAAAGTGATAAAGGCGTCTTCTAAAGTCGGGTTTTCAATGCCTTTATGGGCAGCAATTTCTTTAAGCTCCTCAGGTGTCCCGCTTTCAATCATCTTTCCTCTATAAATTAAACCGATGCGGTCGCAATACTCAGCTTCATCCATAAAGTGAGTTGTGACAAGAATGGTCACACCTTTATCCACAAGCCCATTGATATGATCCCAAAACTCTCTTCTTGTTAAAGGATCGACACCTGACGTTGGTTCATCTAAGAATAAAATTTCCGGGCTATGCATTAAGCTGCAAGCTAAAGCAAGCCTTTGTTTATATCCTAAAGAAAGCTCATCGGCATTCAATCGCAAGTAGGGTTCAAAAGAAAAAATTTCGATCATATCTTTAATTTTTTCTCGCCGCATCTCCCCTTTTAAATTATAAATTCCCGAAAAAAATTCGAGGTTTTGACGCACGGAAAGATTGCCGTATAGAGAAAACTTCTGGGCCATATAGCCGATTTTTGATCTCGCAAGGCTTGATGAGTGTCTAAGGTCATAGCCGGCCACAATAGCCGTTCCGGAAGTTGGAGAGACAAGACCGCACATCATTTTAAAAGTAGTTGATTTTCCGGCTCCATTCGGGCCGAGTAATCCAAATATTTCTCCTCTTTTAATCTTAAATGAAATGTCATCCACTGCTGTGAATGAGCCATATTTTTTTACAAGATGCTTTGTCTCAACAACAATTTTGTTATCTTGCGGGATTCTGGCCACGTTTTGTGCCAAGGGGGCATTTTCTTCCGGAATCCCCCCTAACTCGTCAATAAAAGCATCTTCAAAACGAGGCGAGGCGGGAATGATTTTTTCATTTCCTTCAAGAAAACTGTTTAATGAATCAGGTGTTTTCCCCTTTTTTAAAACGATCCGAATAGCGCTTCCTTGAATCACACCATCGCTCACATGCCCTTCTGTGATAAGTTTCGATAACAGATCGCGCCTGTTTCTTATGATCCCGACAATTAAGAAAACCCTGTCTTGGACTCGTTCTGTCATTTTTTTCGGGTCGCCAAAAAAAAGAGAATGGCCGGTTTTTTGCCGTTATTTAATAAAAGAACTTCATCGCAGCTTGCAGCTTCATCTAAATAGGCGGTGCTTAAAATAGCTGTGATTTTTTGCTCGACAAGTCCGCGAATCATTTTCCAGAGTTCTTTTCGAGAAATAGGATCGACACCGACACTTGGCTCGTCAAGTAGTAAAAGCTTGGGGCGCTTGATGAGGGCGCATGCAAGGCCAAGTTTTTGTTTCATACCTCCGGAAAGAGCGCCGGCTCTTCTTTGTTGAAAAGGAAAAAGGCCTGTCAAATCTAAAAGTTCTGCAAATTTGGATTTTCTCTCCTTAAAGGGAAGGCCCTTTAAGTCTGCGTAAAGATCCATATTTTGCTTAACTGTCAATTCTTCATAAAGCCCGAAGCGTTGCGGCATATAGCCAAGCAAGGGTGAAACTTCCGAAGCTTGCTTTGGCATTTCATACCCAAGTGTTATAATTTCACCCTTCGTTGGAAGAAGAAGGCCTGCCATAAGACGGATAAGAGTTGTTTTGCCGGCGCCATCCGGCCCTACTATGCCTGTAATTTTATCAGGTGTGATAGACAGGCTTATATTTTGAAGAGCTTGCTTATCATCAAACGTTTTTTTTAAGTTATGAGCCTCGACGACATAAGACATTCACTCATTGCCTTTATCTATATGAATTTCAGAGTCTAAAGGATTTTCCTCAATAAGTTTGACAGTGACAGGCATCCCTTGCCTTAACCCCTCATCAGCATCATCGACAATGACCCGCAGTCTAAAAACAAGGTCTACTCTTAAATCTTCTGTTTCGACATTTTTGGGTGTAAATTCCGCTTGCGGGGAAATAAAGCCGACATGGCCATGGTAGACTTTGCCGCCAAGCGTATCCGTATAAATTTCAGCTTGCATGCCGGGTATGACACGCCCAAGCTTAGGCTCAGGAACATAAGCTCTTATCCAAATGGGAGACGCAACAGAAATTGTAAAAATAGGATCACCGACCCTTATGATAGAGCCCGGCTCTCGTATTCGGGTGAGAATAGTCCCTTTTGTTGGCGCAAAAGCTTCCGTATCTAAAAGACGTTGGTTGGATTGAGCAAGAGAGGCTATGGCTTCTTTTAAATTAGCCGTCAAATTTTCTTTTTTAGAATTGGCATCTTCATAATCTTCTTCAGAAACGCCCCCCGATCCAATCAATTCATTTCGACGGTTAAAAACAATAATCGCATTTTTAAGCTGGGCCTCAAAAGATTCTACTCTGGCTTCAGCTTCTCTTACCTCATCTATAAAAGGTTTTTGATCAAGCCTTGCAAGAAACTGGCCGGTTTCTACAACATCCCCCTCATCTACTGTCATGGTCTCTAATTGCCCTAGCACTCGAAATCCAATATCGACAAGACGTATATCCACGTTGCCATAAATAACCAGTCGGTCATCCGGTTCATGGGTCTTTAAGTAGTATTCATATCCAAAGAATGCAAGGACTGCAATCAAAGATATAAAGATAAGGAACTTGATAATTTTTCTGATCATTTACAAAATTTTGTTTCGGGCCTATTTACCCTAACTTCTCTACAATTAAAAAAAAAGTTAGGCAACTTTAAGAGTTCAAATTATTTCTATATCAAAATTAAAGCAATAAGTACGACAGATTTTTGTGTTTTCGAGGAAGGAATTTTAACAAAAGATAAAAAGGAAAGTTCTAAGCTATTTATTAAATGAGTGAACGAATATGAGAACTTGAAAAAGAAAGCTCGATTCGGCAAAATGATTCAAGCTTTCTTATGATTTATTGGAGTCCTTACCCTCATGCGTCGTTCCATTTGCTACTGCGAACCCCAGCAAGCTGCTGCTGGCGAGATCAACACCTGGAAGTTTATCTATACTCCAGCTAACAAACTTCCCAAAGGAACATTAATTAAATTTGATCTGGCATCAGAAGGCCGATCCATTGATTGGGAAATCCCTTCGACTGACCTGAAAGAAAGTCGAAATGTCATTTACTGCATGTTAGAAAATGGCAAAATTCTTCCTTTCAAAGAAATTGATGTGGAATGGAGATTTACCCCTCAATATGAGCTTCAGCTGCCTCAAGAAATTGATGTCGGCTCGCCTATAACTATCATTTGCGGGGCCCCTAAAGGAAAATCTCCTACCCAAGCCGGGAACATGGCTCAATGCACAACTCAAAGAAGAAAAAACTTTAACCTCTACATTGACACTTCCGGCAAAGGCAGATTCGGCGAGCCTGAAGTCTTCAATATGGATATTAAAGGCAGCACCCTTAAAAATATCAAAGTTTGGGCGCCTTCCTTCGCGATCAAAAACCATAGATTCGATGTGATCGTGCGATTTGAAGATGAATTCGGAAACCTCACCTCAAATGCCCCTGAAGACACTCTCATTGAACTTTCCTATGAAAATTTACGTGAAAATTTAAACTGGAAATTGTTTGTTCCGGAAACAGGATTCATCACCCTCCCCAATCTTTACTTTAATGAAGCTGGAATTTATACCATTCAACTGCGTAATGCGGCAACAGGCGAAGTCTTTAGGGCGAGCCCAATCAAATGTTTCGCAGAGCCTCATGATCATCTTTTTTGGGGATTGCTTCATGGTGAGTCAGAGAGAATCGATTCGGCAGAAAATATTGAAGGCTGCTTAAGACATTTTAGAGATGAAAAAGCTCTAAGTTTTTTTTCGTCCTCCCATTTTGAAAGCATGGAAGAAACTTCAAACGACCTATGGAAATCTGTAGTTCAAAACATCACCGACTTTGATGAAAACGATCGATTTACAACCTTTATAGGTTTTCAATGGAATGGAGATCCGGGCATTGAAGGAGCAAGACAATTTATCTTTACAAAAGATGGTAAGCAGATCTTAAGAAGAAAAGATGCCAAAGGAACTACATTAAAGAAGATTTATAAGAGCTTTTCACCAAAAGAACTTCTTTCCATTCCAACTTTCACACAAGGTTCCGGAACCCACTACAATTTTAATGACTTCAATCCCGAATTTGAAAGAGTCGTTGAAATCTATAACGCCTGGGGCTCTTCAGAAAACTTAAAGAAAGATGACAACCCCCGTCCTATCGAAACCCAAGGTAAAAAAGGGGTTAAGGAAACAGCTGAAGGTTCAATTATTGGCGCTCTTAAAAGGAATTTTAGGTTCGGGTTTGTAGCGGGCGGGCTTGATGACCGCGGCATCTATGCTGATTTTTTTGATGGCGATCAGGTTCAATACTCTGCCGGACTTACGGCAATCATAGCAAAAGAACAAAGCCGCACCTCCCTTGCAGAAGCGCTATATAAAAGAAGCTGCTACGCCACAACCGGTGAAAGGATGCTCCTTGGGTATTCTATCGCAGGAACATCCATGGGCGGTGAAATTTCAACTGCTGACAAACCTGGATTAATTATCAATCGCCATATATCAGGTTATGCAGCCGGTACGACAGCTCTTAAAAAAATTGAGATCATTCGAAACGGCGAGGTCATTCACACCATCCACCCTAAGAATACGTATCATCAAGACTTTGCCTATGATGACTCAGAAGACTTAAGCACTATCGCACTCGACGCAAAAGATAAAAAACCCCCTTTTGTATTCTATTACGTAAGAGTCACTCAAGAAGATGGCCACATCGCATGGGGCTCCCCCCTTTGGATAGACTATGTCAAGTTATCTCCTAGCGAGCGAAAAGCTAAACGCGCTTTAAAAGCCGTCAGCACCAAAGTCCAGCCCAAAGTCGAGATGGATGATTTTAGCCTTGATGATGAAGAGGAAGAGGAAGAAGAAGCGGAAGTTGACTTTGATGACGATGATGATGAGAGCGATGCTTAAGATCAGCTAAATCAGAAAAAGAAATAGACTTCTTTCGAAACTCGCTTTTATTGGAAGAAGGGGCTGGTTTTATGCAAATTTTTTGCTAAATTTTGAAAGCTTAGGATAACCTATGAGTGAAAGATTTAGGAAAAAAGATGCCAAAAACAGCTATTTTAACAATTGAATGGAGTTTCGGAAGAAGTCTAACGAAAGTTAAAACCATCGATGCATCTTAAATCTAAGATAATCGCAGTTTTTTAACTTTCTGTCTGGAGAATATTCGACATTCCCTAGATAAAAAATAAGAGATTTTAATCGAATTAAGGTTAAAAGAGATCAGTCTTAAAACAGGACTTTAGAGGGGTAGCTATATAAGCTGAAAGTCACTGTTTTAAGACTGATTCAAAAGATTTATGCTAGCTGTTCTGCAACTATGACGCCTGTTTTTCTTTTAATAGATTGCTTTTTCTCTTTACTGATCTCTGTCTTCAAAATTTCTACTTGCTTCTCAACTTCATGAAGCCTTTCTTTACTAAGTCTTTCCTTTAGAAGTTTTTCTCTTACGATTTGCATCTTGATTTCGTATTCATGAGCCGCTTTATTTTCTTTCTCGATCGCATCTTGCATAGCTTTTAGAAAATTCTCTGTGATGCGATTCATTTGTTTTAGCAAGCTTTGAATGATCATTTCTTTAATCGCCAAGTGTACTGCAGCTCTACTCTTAGAGGATTCTTTTCCCCGTTTCTTTTGCTCTTCGACCTGGGCATTTTTAAGCTGGGCTTGCCTAATAATGTCTTGGCAGACCTCAAGAATTTCATCGTATTCTTCGTCCGTTAATTGAATGATCTCAACATTTTCAAGCGAGCTTGACTTAAGTTCAGTATCTTTAAATTTTACTTTGGAAATAGACTCGGCAAAGTTATTTTCTATAAGCGATTCATTGACCTGGACTCTCTTACCGTCAATAATAAAAGCGATACGGCCTTCGCTTAGGTAACGGTTAAAGTTTCCATTGCAGAGATCTCCACAATCGAGGTGTTTGATAAAAAGAGTTTTTGAAGGGGAATCCTGATCTTTAAAGGATGCTTTTTTAACAGCGACGACTTCAATATTCTTATCGCCCGCCAGCATTACTAAATTTGGAAACATAGGGTTTACTCCCGAAATCATTAATTTGCCTTAGATTATAGTAAATAAAAATTAAGAAATAATTAAGATGGTCTAATGTGAATTTTTAGGCTACTGATTTTTTTAGAAAGAAAAAAAGAGTTCACTTTCCTGAAACTCTTCTTTGATAGGACCGTAAGATTTTCGATGAATAGGACAAGGTCCATATTTTTTTATAGCTGCTAGATGCTCGCTTGTAGCATAGCCTTTATGCTGATCGAATTTATAAGATGGCCAAAGACGATGCTGCTCATTCATTAGTCGATCGCGCGTCTCTTTGGCAATAATTGAGGCGGCTGCAATGGATTGGGAGAGAGAATCGCCCTTGATAATTTTTCTACTGGGAATGGGGTATGCTTCGAGTTTCAGGCCGTCAATTAGAAGAATATCAGGCTTAATGATAAGAGCGTCGATGGCCTGGCGCATCGCTTGAATCGTCGCTTGATAAATATTAATTCGATCGATCTCATCTGATTCAACAATGCCGACGCCATAGATAATCGTGGGGTCTGTAACCAGCCTGTCGTATAGAAATTGCCTTTGAGCCGGCTTTAATTTTTTACTATCGTCAATCCCGGGAATCAGCACATCTTTTGGGATAATGCAAGCTGCTGCAACAACCGGACCTGCAAGGGGCCCACGACCTGCTTCATCGACTCCGGCAATACAGGTAAAACCTTCCTTGAGACAACTTCTTTCAATAGCCGTCAAGGCCTGAAGTCGAAGCATTTCTTTCTTTTTGATTTTTGTTGAGGCCATCAATGTCCAAGGAAAAGGTCGATTAAAATCGATTGCATTTTCAGCTTTCGGAAGAGAATTTAAGTTCGAATTGACTTTTTATAGGTGTTATCTCCTATAAAAAGTCAATCTTGGAAAATTTACGCTTCGATCTCTTTTTGAGAAGCTTCTACTTTTGCTCCAGCAGGAGTTTCTTGATCAAAGCCATGGAGCGCTTTTACTTTAGATTTTTTTCCATGAGTACCGCGTAGGTAGTAGAGTTTTCCTCGTCTAACATCACCACGCTTAATCACTTCAAGTTTAGCAATTCTTGGGCTATGCAGGAGAAACACTCTTTCCATACCTTCGCCAAAAGCGACTCTATGAAGAGAAAAAGTCTCAGAAAGTCCTGTGCCTTTTCTTGCAATTACAGTTCCTGTAAAAACCTGGACACGCTCTTTATCACCTTCAATAATTCTTGTGTGTACTCGAAGAGAATCGCCCACTTTAAATTCCGGGAGATTTTTCTTCAACCTTCCCTCTTCAAGCTTTTGAATAATAGCTTGCTTTGTCATACGTCGTCTCCTTAATAATTTTCTTGGGACCAAGAGGCTTATAAGCTCTCTTGTCCGTTAGCTTTACGAGTGTCTTTGCCCTTGATAAATCGTTCGTAAAGATCGGGCCTTGCACTCTTTGTTTTTTTTAAAGCCTGTTCATCTCTCCAGGCTGAAATATTCTTATGATTCCCATTAAGCAGCACTTCCGGGACCTTCATCCCCCTAAACTCTTCAGGACGAGTGTAGTGTGGATAGTCTAAAAGACCTTTTTCAAAAGAGTCCTCATTAGCGGCTTCCCCATGTCCTAGCACTTCAGGAATAAACCGTATCAGTGCATCGATGACAACAATTGCGGCTAAGCAACCATTTGTCAGAACATAATCTCCGATGCTGATTTCCTCATCGACTGTCATTTCTAACGCACGTTCGTCAATCCCTTCATAATGGCCGGCCAAAAAAATCAAATGTTTTTCCTGGGCCAAGCGCCTTGCAGTCTCCGCATTAAAGGGCTTTCCTTGAGGACTTAAGTAAATCACTCTAGATTCAGGGGTCTCAACACTTTTTACGGCATCGACAACTGGACCTGGCATTAAAACCATTCCAGGACCCCCTCCATAAGGCCTTGCATCCACACGATTATGCTTATTATCTGCAAACTTGCGGATATCCGTTAAATGCAAATCAATAAGCTTAGCCTTTCTTGCCCTTGCTATTATACTTTCATCAAAAGGCCCCTTAAAATATCCGGGAAATAACGATAAAATATCAATGCGAAGGCAAGAAGGGCTATCCGTCATAGAAAACTACGCAGCTTGCTTTGAAGCTTTATTTCTAGCCTTTCTTTTAGCGGCCATTTTGGCTTTATGCGCCAAAGTTCTTTCAGTGTGAGTACGGATAATTTCAGGAGCCACTTTAAAAACTAAAGATTGCGCTCTTTCTGAAAGCTCTGCGCCATGTTCCAACCAATGGGCAACTCTATCCGCTTTCAATGAAAGCGTCATTTCTTCTTTAGAAGCTAAAGGATCATACCATCCAAGAGCTTCAACGTATTTTCCGTCACGCTTCGTGCGAGTATCTGTGACAACAAGTCTATAAGTCTCACGATTGGTACGGCCTTGTTTTCTTAGTCTAATTTTTAACCCCATAGGGATCCTCCCATCATCTTTTGCATCTGTTTCAGACTAGGCATATTTTTAAAAAATTTTCGCGCTTGTTTGAATGATTTTTCTAATCGATTGACATCATCCAATGCGGTTCCGCTTCCTCTTGCTACGCGCTTTCTACGAGAAAACGATAATTCATCTTTACCCGACCTTTCTTCTAGAGTCATTGAATAGATGATGGCTTCAATTTTGAAAAATTCCTTATCATCAATGTCAAGACCTTTAAAGCTAGCCATTCCAGGAATCATGCCCAAAAGACTTTTCAGGGATCCCATCTTTTTCACCATTTGGATTTGCTTTAAATAATCCTCGTAGGTGAAAGTGGCTGTTCGGATTTTGTGCTCCAGGGACTTGGCTTCTTCTTCGCCAATATGCTCTTGAGCTTTCTTTACTAAATTTATGGTATCGCCCATTCCCAAAATTCGATCAGCCATCGAGGTCGGGTTAAATACCTGGAGATCTTCTATTTTCTCTCCGATTCCTTCAAACTTTAAGGGCTTGCCGGTCACCTCTCTAATGGAGATCGCAGCTCCCCCTCTTGTACTGCCGTCAAGCATGGTTAAGATAGAACCTGTCATCTCAACTTGCTTGTCAAATTCAGCAGCAATTGAAACGGCTTCTTGCCCGAGGGTAGCATTCGCAACAAAAAGAACCTCGTCCGGCTTTAAAGCTTTTTTCAAGCCATTAAGCTCAGCCATTAACTCATCATCAAGATGAATACGCCCTGCCGTATCAATAATCAACACATCGTGCTGATCTTGTTTTGCCTTGTCATAAGCTCCAAGAGCCACATCTAATGGCTTTTGACTATTTTCAAGAGCAAAAACATCAACGCCTGCTTTCTCGCCAAGAGTTTTCACTTGTAAAACAGCAGCCGGCCTTTGCAAATCGCAAGCTGCGATTAAAGGCTTCTTGGCGAGGCCTAATCGCTTAAGATAGTGAGCAAGCTTTGCAGCAGCTGTTGTTTTACCCGAGCCTTGCAAACCGCAAAGCATAACAACAGAAGGCTTATTGTCTAAATTCAACTTAGCTTCACCGCCGCCCATTAAGGCTTGCAATTCATCATGAACCACCTTAATGAACTGCTGTCCGGGGGTCACAGATTTAAGCACCTGATCTCCGACGGCTTTTTCTTTCACCCTCTGAATCAGGGTCTTAACAACGCTATAACTCACATCGGCTTCTAAAAGAGCAAGTCTTACTTCGCGTACCGCTTCTTGAATATTATCTTCAGTAAGTTTGCGTGTAAGGGACAGTTTTTGGACTAGTCCTTGCATTTTTTCACTTAAAAAGCCAAGCATAGTGGACCTAAGAGCCGTTTGTTAAGTGTTTATCTATCCAACAAGTCGAATGCCGGACAAGGGTCCGGCAAGCTATAAATTTTAGGGCTAAGGAGCGCTTCTTTTTTAAGCAAATGCGACGTTATCACCCGAAATTTTAATTTTTCAAGTCGTTTGGGAATCAGCATACAGAAAAATTCAAACAAATTCAAGGGAAATGAAACGGTCTTTGTCTTCATAGTCTTTTTCAATTTGCAAATTCCGCCAAACAGGACGATTTGAAAAAACTTTTGCTACTAAATCCCCTTGCAAACACCCGATTTCAAAAAAAATTTTTGCTCCGGGATTTAGCTTCGGAGGAAGCTCTTTTTCAAATCGTTCATAGAACTCAATCCCCGAATGCCCGCTAACTAACGCCATTTTTGGCTCAAATAACCGAACTTCATCTTCCAAACCTTCATATTCTTCTTCTTTAACGTAAGGGGGATTTGAGACAAAAAAATCCGCTTTTTGAACGAAAGGATTAAGGCCGTCTCCTTCCAAAAACTCAACCTCTACTTGATTTAAAAGAGCATTTTTTCGAGCGGTCTCAAGCGCATCTTTTGATAAATCAATCCCGATCACCCGAAGAGACGGGAAGCGTTTTTTTAAAGAGACGGCGATGCAGCCGCTGCCGGTGCAAACATCAATTAAAACTTTATTAGACAAGTCTACTTTGGAAAGCCTGTTTGCTATGAGATCGACCAGGAGTTCCGTTTCCTGCCTTGGAATCAAAACATTTTTTGAAACTTCAATCAGAGCCCCAAAAAAAGGGACTGAACCTATAATGTAAGCTATAGGTTCATTATTTCCGCGGCGTTTTATAAGCCTTCGGTACTCGTCCACTTCTTCTTTAGTTAACGGCCGATCATATTGGAGGTATAAATCCATGCGCTGCAGGGAAAGGACATGGGCAAGCAAAAGTTCAGCTTCCCTCTTTGAAAAAGAAATCTTCTTATCAAGCAAGTACTGCTGCGCAGCTTTTAAAATCTCAAGCAAGCTTTTCATCATTCGAATTAACTTTCTTCACCTTGCAGCTTTTCCTGATAGAAGTGCGAGACAAGACCTTGGCAGAAATCGTCAAGCGCCCCTTCCATAACAAGGTCAAGGTTAAATTTCGTTAAATTAATTCTATGATCCGTAATTCGGTTTTGAGGGAAGTTATAGGTTCGAATCCTTTCCGAGCGATCGCCTGAGCCTACTTGACTTGCCCTATTTTGAGCCATTTCCTGATGCTTTTTTTCACGTTCCACTTCAACAATTTTTGCTTTAAGCAAGCGAAGCGCTTTCTCTTTGTTTTTATGCTGGCTTCTTTCTTGCTGGCACTCGACCACAATGCCTGTCGGCAAGTGGGTTAAACGAACGGCGCTATCGGTTGTATTAACATGCTGGCCTCCTGCTCCTGAAGATCTGAAAGTATCGACCCGCAAATCCCTTTCATCGACATGAACATCTGTTTCTTCATCCGGTTCAATCAGAATGGCAATCGTAATGGCAGAGGTATGGACTCGCCCTTGCGCTTCCGTCAATGGAATGCGCTGCACCCGATGAGTGCCGCCTTCATATCTAAGAAATCTATACACATTCGGACCCGAGAGAACCATAGCGTATTCTTTAAATCCTCCGATCTCAGAAGGTGTGCAGGATAAAAGCTCATAACGCCAACCCATCTTATCCGCATACATTTTATACATGCGAACGCAATCGGCAACAAAAAGAGACGCCTCATCCCCTCCTGTACCCGCACGAAGCTCCATGATGGTGTTTTTACTGTCATTCGGGTCCGGTGGAACAAGTAAATTGTTAAGCTGCGTATCAAGATCCGGAATGGCAAGAGTGACTCGATTGATTTCTTCTTCCAAAACCGCCCTGAATTCAGGGTCTTTTTCCAAAGAAAGAAGCTCTTTATTTTCCTCTAATTCTTTTTTTGACTTTTCAAGGGTTTCATAGGCTGTCTTAACATCTAAAAGGTAAGAGTGCTCCTGAGCCAATTCTTTGTACCGCGTCTTATTCTGAAGAACTCCAGGGTCCCCCAAAGCCACTTCCACTTCATCAAATCGCTTAAGCAACTTGGCAATACGCTTTTCCATAAAATCTCAAAATTTAAGTTTTAGAAGATAAAAAGATAAAAATAATTTTAGTTCAATAGAATTTAGAATTCCAAAGCAATTAAAAAAAATAGGCCCAAAAACTCCATTCGGTGTTTTTGGGTCATAGATAACTAGAACGGGCAAAAAAAAGAGTTATTTTTTCTTTTTAGGAGCCGGTTTTGCGGGTTTTGTCGGTTTTTTCTTTGAGCTTTCTTCTTTTTCTTCACCTTCTTCTTCACCTTCTTCTTTTTTCTGAGGAGCAGGCTTGGAAGCGTAGCGCTTCATAAATTTGTCCACTCGGCCTTCAGCATCCACTAACTGACGGCTTCCTGTAAAGAATGGGTGAGAAGCCGAGGAAATGGAAACGCGGCAAACAGGGTATTCTTTTCCTTCAAACTTTTCTGTTTCAGTTGATTCAAGGGAGGAGCCGCAAACAAAGCGATGACCGGTAGCGGAGTCGACAAAAAGGACTTCGCGGTATTTAGGATGAGTATTTTTTTTCATTTAAACCCTCTTAGGACTTATGATATAAACAATAACTTTAACTGAATTTCTACAATAGTAGACAAATTTTTCTTAAATCACAAGGTCTTTTACGCAAAATACTGTTGATTTTGCTCCATAGGCATCCTTTGCTCTTACGCTTTCAACTTCACAAAAGAAGCCTCGGAAGACTCTTCTATTTGAGTAAAAAGATTCCTCTCACATACAATGTTTTCTTTAGTCTTTCGTTCAAACCGAAACCAAGTTAAAGAGACCCCATACCATGATCACTTTTCAAGAACTTATCCAGCGCCTTAATAATTTTTGGATTAAAAAAGGTGTCGCCATCCAGCAAGGCTATGACCTTGAAGTGGGTGCCGGAACTTTTAACCCGGCCACTTTTTTACGCTGTCTTGGGCCGGAACCTTATTCAGCAGCTTATGTTGAACCTTCAAGAAGACCAACAGACGGCCGCTACGGCACAAATCCAAACCGTGTGCAGCACTATTTTCAATATCAGGTCATGATGAAGCCCTCTCCGCAAAATTTGCAAGAGCTCTACTTGCAATCTCTTGAAGCTATCGGGTTTGATCTAAAAGAACATGACATACGTTTTGTTCATGATGACTGGGAATCCCCCACCCTTGGCGCTTCAGGTCTTGGCTGGGAAGTTTGGATGGACGGGATGGAGGTAACTCAATTCACCTATTTTCAAAACTGCGGCGGCTTATCTTTAAAGCCTGTAACAGGTGAGATCACTTATGGTCTTGAAAGACTTGCCCTCTATATTCAAAAAGTCGACAGCATCTTCGATATCAAGTGGAATGACACTTTAACCTACGGCGATATCTATTTTCGCAATGAAGTCGAATGGACAACTTATAACTTTGAAGCCTCCTCGAATGAGATGTGGTTTAAACATTTTGAAGATTATGAAAAAGAGAGTAAGAATTGTTTAAAACACGGCCTTGTTATCCCAGCTTATGATTTCGTTATGAAAGCCTCGCATGCCTTTAATATGTTGGATGCAAGAGGAGTGATTTCAGTCACCGAACGGACAGGCTATATAGCAAGAGTTCGCTCTCTTGCTTGCGAAGTTGCGAAAGCTTATGTAAAAAGCCGGGAAGAGCAAGGGTTCCCCCTTATTAAAAATGGAGTCGAACCCCCTATAGAGAGAACCACTTTTCAAGACTTGGATGATGAATTAATTGAGGCTAAGCCCACTAAAAAAGAAGATTTTCTTCTTGAAATAGGCTCTGAAGAGCTGCCTGCTTCTTTTGTAACAACAGGCTGCATCAATTTAGAGCGATTAATAAGAAATCTCTTAACAAAAGAATCGATTCCTTTTGATGAAATCGAGATGTATGGAACTCCAAGAAGAATTACAGCTGTTGTGAAAGGCCTTGCTATGGCAAAGCCTTCTCAGGAAGAGGAAAGGCGCGGGCCGGCAGTTGAGGTAGCTTTTAACGAAAAGGGTCAGTTAACTCCCGCAGGGCTTGGTTTTTTCCGCTCAATCAAAAAGGAACCTGCCCATCTTTCTGACATTAAAGAGGGCAAGGAGAAAGATCTTTCAATTAGAGAACAAAGCGGCAAGGATTATCTTTTTGCCAACCTTAAAACCGAGGGAAGATCTACCGCTCTCATCCTTTTTGAGCATCTGCCCGACCTTATTTTAAATGTTGACTTCCCGAAGAAAATGCGCTGGTCGGATCTAGACATTGCCTACGCAAGGCCTCTTCGCTGGATAGTCGCTCTATTCGGCAAGCACGTGATCCCCTTTCAAATCGGCAATATTACAGCTTCAAGAAACTCTTTTGGACATAGCCAGCTTTGCCCTTGGGACTTTGCCCTTCTAAAAGCCCAAGATTATTTCCATCTGCTCAAGAATCATAAAGTAATTCCGGACATAACTGAAAGAAAGAGTGTGATCGAGAAAAAATTAGACGAGTTAGAGAAGTCTCATACCTGTCAAATCCTAGCCCGTGAAAAAGTCTTGGAGGAAGTGGCAAATCTGACAGAATGGCCTGAGCTTATTGTTGGAAGCTTTGATGCTAACTTTCTCAAAGTTCCGAAAGAAGTTCTTATTTCAGAAATGGTGGAGCATCAAAAGTACTTTCCGATGGAAAAACCTGATGGCACTTTAAAAAATCAATTCGTCATTACGGCGAACACAAAACCTTCCCCAAAAATTAAGGAAGGGAATGAAAGGGCCTTATCTCCAAGATTGGCGGACGGCCTTGCCCTTTATGACCTTGATGTCAAAGTTTCTTTAGACTCTTTTATTGAAAAGCTTAAGAGCATTACTTTCCAAAAAGACCTAGGGACAGTTTACGACAAAACCGAAAGGCTCATTAAGCATGGGAAACTTTTACAAAAATTACTTAAAATCAGCACTCCTGAAAAAATAGAGAGAGCCGCTACCCTTTCTAAATGCGATATCCCATCAAAAATGATTTATGAATTTCCTGAGCTGCAAGGGTACATGGGACGCTATTATGCTCTCGCCCATAAAGAAGATCCGGAAGTTGCTGACAGCATTGAAGAGCACTGGCGTCCAAGAGGCGAAGGCGGGGAGCTTCCCAAGACTGAAACAGGTATTCTTTTAAGCCTTGCTGAAAAGTTTGACAATTTGGTTGGTTTCTCTCTGATAGGCATAAAAGCCACCTCATCAAGCGACCCGTATGCCCTTAGAAGACAAGCCTTCGGCATCATCAAAATCATTATCGACAATCAATTTAATCTACCTCTGAAAACTGTTTTAGAAGGGATCATGAAACATTTTCCTCAATCGATTTACAAAGGAAAGGAAGAAAGTTTAAAAGAGCTTGAAGAGTTTTTTGTGGCTCGTGTTAAGACTGTTTTTCTCGATTATGATGTAAGTAAAGATGAAGTGGAAGCTTCCCTATCGGGCGGTATCGATGACATTTTTGACACATTTTGCAAGGTAAAGGCTCTCCACTCCTTTAGGGCGCAAGAAGATAAGTTTACCAAGCTCTATGAAGTTTATAGAAGAGCTAAAGGACAGATTGGAAAAGAAAACTTCCAAAATTTCTCTGAGTCCCTGCTTGTAGAACATGCGGAGAAAGAGCTCCACCACCACTTGGCGCTCTCTGAAAAACCTTTCACGGAGGCTCTTGAAAGGCATGCTTATGACCAAGCTTATCTTCTAATTTCAGATATTCAGCCGCACCTTGCCAAACTATTTGATGAAGTTAAGATTCTTTCGGATGACTCAAAAATTAGAGCAAATCGAATTGCCCTTCTAAAAAGAGTCTTTGATCGATTCTTCCTTCTTCTAGACTTCGGTAAAATTCGGGTCGAATAAATTAACTAAGAGCATGAATTTATTTTATTAATTCATGCTCCTATCTGCCATTTATAAAATCTTAACATTACAATGTTTAAATTTAACTTTTGAGTAGTCTGTAGAATTATTTTAAGTTAATCGCTTTAAAAAGGGAAAAAAGGATTTCTATGAATAATCCGGTTAATCTCTCTACTCCTGCGCTTCAGAATATGCCAGCTGAGCTACAAGTTCACATTTTTAAAAAGCTAAGCGAGGTTGATTTATCTATTATGGGGCTTACTTGTAACCAATTTAATAGTTTTTTAGAGAATTTTATTTGGGAAAACAAGTTACCTAAAGCCTCTCAAACCCAAACTCAAAATTTATCGAAGAAGACACAAGTTTTGAATTACTATCAAAGTTACTGTCAATATTTTGCTTCAAAATATCCAGCTCTAAAAGAACAAGCGTTACCTACTGTTTTCGAACAAAAAAACCGAACTGATGAGTTTCTTAAGAACATTTTTAACAGCCAAATTAAAAAAAATCACCAACGAGCGATTAAACTAGTTAGTAACTTGATAGATGAGAAGCCGGAGCTTATAAATTTGGTTGCGAATGTCCTATCTGATGTTCATTCCCCCGAAATTGATACTTTAAAATCTTATATAATTCTTAAGTCTGTAAGAAATTGCCCACATCAATCTTTGAATCTTATTAAGAAAATGAATCTTATTATTAAAGAATTTACACCGGATTGTAAAATGAATTTATTGACAGAAGCAGTCCGGTATGCTCCTTCTTTACTAGAGTTTTTTATTCAGCAAGAAGCTAAGCCTGACTGGACGGCGCTCACTACTGCTGCCAAATATAACCCCTCTTTAATTCCAAGCTTACTTAAAGCCGGAGCTGTTCCCAATATATGGGTATTAATAGCTATAGCTCAGCATTCGGAAGAATATATAGAAATCATTTCAAACCTCTTATTAGCTCAAGGCGTCGATTCAAACCTTATCGAAGAGACCCTTACATCAGCCACCGCTTAAATTCCAAAATTTCTCTGAGTCCCAGCTTTTAGAGCATGCTCGAAAAAGAGCTCCACCATCATTTGGAATAAATCTTAAAAGCCGTTTACGTACCTTCTTGAAAGCATGCTTATGAACAAACCTATCTTCTGATTTCAGATATAAGAGCCGCATCTTACCCAACTATTTGACGTTAAGATTCTTTCGGATGACTCAAAAATTAGAGCGAATCGCCGCTTTATAAGTCTTCCTGGAAGCTGGATTATTAATAAATTCATGCTTCATTTTCTATGATCACAAACATAATATTAAATACCATTAATAGTAAAACTTTTCTTTTAGTAATAAAAGATCGTTTTAATTAGTATAATCACCTGAAGTTTTACTTATTTTAATATTTGGTAACATTAAAGCAGAATAATTAATTAGAGCATGAAAACAAATTTACGATTCACTTTTCAAAAATGAGAGTAATTACTAGAATTACGTTAATTTTTTAATTAAAAATAGGATTTTAAAATGAATAGCATACATGAAGCTTCACCTCTTCAAAGCTTACCGCTAGAATTACAAGTGGCCATTTGTTCGTACCTTAAGGACATAGACCTTGCAATCATGGAGTTAACTTGCAAACACTTTAAAGAGCTTTTAAAAGACGACCTATTTTGGAAAGAGAACACCCCGCTCAGCGCTCAATTGTACCCGACTCTCTCTGCTAAGGATAGCTTATTGAAAAACTATCGCGACTATTGCAATTATTTTTCTGAAATATTTCCTGAGCTAAAAGAAGGGCCCTCTCTTAATGCATTCCAGAAGAAAAAGCAAACCGATGAGGTTCTAAAAAAGTCTTTTAAAGATAGATCTCACACAGAGACAGCTACTCTATTCCTAAATATTTTTTACCATAAAAAAGAACTCATAAACTTTGTTGTGGATGTTTTCTCGGATTTTAATCCTCATTAGGTAATCAGGAATTAACAATAGACATCTTGCATGCTTCGATTACTAGCGCTCCAAATACGTTTATTTCTGTAGTAAAAAAATTGAATATTAATTTTAGGGAATTCGATTTGAAAATGCAACTCTGGTTTTTAAAACAGGCAATTGGAAATAGTAAGGCTAATCCGGAATTAGTCCCATTTCTTCTCGAAGAAGGCATAAAACCTGATGATAACTGTTTGTTAGCCGCCAGATGGAGTCCTGAGTTAATTCCAATCCTCACTGAGGCGATGAATTGTTAACTAAATTAAATGCCAAAAGCCTAATTTATCGGTAAAATTAGAGGTGAATAGTTAATTTGAAAGCATGAGTTTAATAATAAATTCATACTTGATTTAAAATAAACTTTATGTTAAAATTTTAATTTAATTTTACTAATTTTTTATTTATGTAAAATAAAAATTAATCAATTTAAAAGGTTTATTATGAATAATTTATCTCATATTTCGCACCTGCAATCCCTGCCGATAGAAGTGCAAACAGGAATTTGTTCCAAGCTCAAAAAAAGAGACCTCGCCATTCTTGGAGCAACTTCCAAACATTTTAACGGGCTTTTGGAGGACGATTTATTTTGGAAAAGCGATAAAGTTATGCCTTCTTTCCAACCCGGATCCTCTAAAAAAGACCGACTTCTTCAAACTTACCGCGCCTATTGTCAATTTTTTAGTTCCCATTACCCTGAGCTTAAAAAAGAGGCTTCATCTAATATTTTCGAACAAAAGAAGCGAACAGATGAATTCCTTTCTAATCTTATTCAAGAGGTTGATTTCCGAGAATTCATGGGTAATATCATTTTAGAAAAGCCGGAAATTATGAATGTTGTTGACGACCTTGTTTTAAATTTACCCCCCTCTGCTTTAGCAAATATCCTCTCAAACTCAATTAAGAACTCCCCTCAAACAAGAACCCCCCGAACCCCCCTGAATATTATAGCGGAATTAAAAATAGATTTTAAAAATTGGCCAGGACCTCTTCACGATAAAATTATGCAGGCAGCTGAACAATATAACCCAAATTTAATATTTGATCTCTATGACAGAGGGTTAGAGCCGGGTCGTCTGTAAGCTTTCCCAGGGAAAAATTGCTCTATTATCAAGACTCTAAGAAGTTTTCCTTTTAGAGTCTTGATGTGTCCAAAAGAAAAATTTTTTCAGAACAATCACATTTATAGTCTTGGTTTCCCATTAGATATTCATTTTCTTAACAAAACCTTTACACATAATCATTTTTATTAAAACCGATTATTTGTTACTATCTTACTTTTTTAATTTAAAAATTTAAAATTAGGATAATTATGCCATCCATTACAGTAATAAATAATATCACTGACGTTAGTCATTTGAGAGACGCTGTTTCGTGTAAAAGTTTGGGAAGTCTAGTTGATGCCAAGGGGAACGCCCTAAAAGCCGACCATAAAGGAAATCAATATCGAATCGTCGCCAAAAAGGAAAGATCGACGACTTTCTTTGAGAAAATGCTTATTGCCTTAGCGT
The DNA here is from genome assembly GCF_000750955.1 of Criblamydia sequanensis CRIB-18. Classification (NCBI taxonomy): domain Bacteria; kingdom Pseudomonadati; phylum Chlamydiota; class Chlamydiia; order Parachlamydiales; family Candidatus Criblamydiaceae; genus Candidatus Criblamydia; species Candidatus Criblamydia sequanensis. Next base: position 27,580 of record NZ_CCEJ010000013.1, read on the forward strand.
TGCTTTCTTCTCTTGGGCTTGCTCTCATTCATAAGTCTTTTCGAAAGCTTATGGGAAGCCAAAAAGTCGTTAATCACTACGCCATCCGAGAGCTTTCAGATAAGCCGGATAATACCGGGTCTATGAAATTAATGGGTCATCTACCTCAAGAAATTCTTTATAAAATTTTGGGCTATTTTGACCGCCCAAATTTGCAAGCCTGCTCTAGAGTTTGCAAAGATTGGCATGACACAGCCTATGATGCGACTCTTCTTCAAGATTTAGGAGTTGCCCCTAAAAACCTCTATGAATCTAAGAATTGGAATGAGGATTTTGGGCTAGAGGTTGATGCCACCCCACGATTAACAAACGAGCTAATACGAGAACTTAATAAAGTCTGCCCATTTTCAGGAGACGGAAGGAAAGTTTACGAAACGCATACTATTTATCTTGTTCCTAAAACTAACGGTCAGTCTCTTCCCTTCTATGAAGCACAAAAGCTTGCAAGATCAAAAAGCTTTCCTTTTCTTAGAGCCAATCCAAAAAATCCTGCCGGCGCATGTAGTAGCCAATGGATCCTAATGTATAACGGCATAGCTCCTGTATCCATAGGAAAATCCGATCCGCTAAAAGTAGAGCTTATTTTTAATGATAAAACTTTGACAGATCTTGGTTATGAAGTTCCTGATGTTATAGAGGTCTATCTTGCATCTCTTGCTGGATATGCAAAGTCCGGAACCTATCCTTTTGAGAAAGGCGCTATTGCTTGCTGCAACGACGGTGTTATTTCCTACGCTGAAAGTATCCATGACCCAATTACTGACCAATTCAGACCCGCTGTCAAACGCTTCTAAAAAACTTTAGGCATGAGAGGAAAACCCTTTCATGCCCATACCAAATCTTAACACAATCTTGTAATGTTTATTATTAAGACATGGTAAACGTGTTAAACTAAAATTTACAATTGTTAAATTAATAATTTAACTAAAAACCTTTATAATAAAAGGTATAATAGTTAAATATTGGTAAATTATGGAAACTTTTGATCCTTCCGGAATAAAAGCCTCCGCCCCTAGAGAAGAAAACGAACCTCTCCTTAAGGAAAATGAACCTCTCCTTCAAGAATTACCTAAAACTCCCCTTCAAACTGCGTCATTAAAAGTGGCCTCTTTCTTTAAAGAACAAAAAGCGCGCCTTTCTACTAAAGCTTCTGAAAGTTTTGCTTGGGGTTTGAGATATTTAAGCCTTTATAAAAGAGAAGAAGGGCGAATTGAAAAAATCGCTAAAAGCGGAAAAGATGCCGAAGCTAGAAAGTCAGTTGAACAAATTGGCTTAAAAGGTCTTGCTGAGCCTGCAAATGACGAACAGAAAGAAAAAGAAGCTCTTAAAGGCAAACTTATTGAAAAATCTTTTCTTCTAGATGAGGATCATTTCTTTGGCACTGAATCTATTGTCAGACAATCTCCCATTCCTCTTATTATAAACAGTCATGAAGCAACACTTGCTCACTTGTCAGATGAGATAGCTCATGGACGCCTATCATCCAATGATGAAAAAGTTCAATCTTTGATAGCCTATCACAGTAAGGCTCTTGCTAATGCTAAAGAGCTTGTAGAAGTTGGGATAGATTGGAGCAGCTCTAATTACTTTCGCGATCTTTTAGCTGCCCATCCCGATAAAAGCTATGAAGAAGTCATGGACCTTTACCTTTCAACCCCCATCAATTTACGTTTTCATAGCTATGATGATGAAAGTTCTAATCGGACCGGTTTTTTTAGGATCGGGGTCATCACTGATTTATCAAACGGTTGGACTAATTTAGAAGAGTTAAAAGAGTTTAAAGAGGGAAAAAAAACGGAGGAATTAAACGCTCGTATCGCTGATTTAGCCATTAGAAAACAACCTTTAAACGAAAAGTTAGCAAAATTAGAAAAAAGTTATGAGAAGCTTTTAGATCGTCAGAAAGAAGCTTTGAAAGAATATGAATCCCTAACTGAAGGCAAAAAACAGGAAAAGCTTGGGGAAAAAATCATTTCCCTTCAGAAAAATATACACCGGGCCGGATTATCTATAAAAGTTCTAAAGCATCAAATAGGCTCTCTTGATTATGCTCAAAAAGAGCTTAGCAATATCCCGAAGACCCTGGAAAAACGAAGGAATATTCTTCAAGACCAGTTTCTCATCCTTTTATCAAGTCAAATTAAAGAGCACCGCCACACCATAAGTTCTCTTAATACCGGAGATCCCTTTTTATTCGCTCACTTAAGTCTTTTAAATAAGGATTTGAAAATTCATGACAAAAGCGGATGGATGCACGATGAAGAAAATGAAATGCTTGACATGCAAGCCATCTTCCAAGAGTTCAAGGGTAAAACCATCCACTTTGAAGATATTAATGGTCCCTTTATTGATAAGGAAGGGAATATCCATTTACCGAAAACGTTATTAGATTCAAAAAAAGCGCCTGCATCCCTTCAATTAAACCCGGCCTTTTTTAATGTTAGCGTTCAAAGATCCGTGATTAATAATCCTCTTCAAAGAAAGATTAACGATCAAGGATTGAAAGACCTCGAAGCACACTTTAAAATGATGCAAAAAAAACCTGAAAACTATTTTAAGCATTTAGAGACAATAAAAACGGTTTTATCAAGGAAGAAGCTTCGACATCAGGATGCGGGAGAAATCACATTTAACCTGCTAAAAATCAACAACATCCTTTCTCTAAACTGCTTAAGCGCCAAAGACAGGACGGGGCTTGTTGCGGCAACTGTGATCCATGATTTATTATCAGAGCGTGTGAATGAATCAAAATCGCTTTCTCCCAAGATAAAGAAACGCTTTCTAAAAAAAGAAGCCCAGGAAATGGTTGCGAAAGATAGCCCGAGTGTCCAAGCGGTCGAAGATAATACAGGGGATACTGTGTTAAAATGCTGTTTACTCTTTTTTCCGAAAGTAACTCTGCCAAATCGCGCCCTCTACAGCTTAAAACAAGGCATTGTGGCTATATCCGGAAAGAAAAAAGCGCCTCACATTACAGTTAAACACTAATCTAAGAATCTATCGCGATCTTTGAGATTTGGAATTACACAAGCGGTTGGTTTAAAGATTTTTTTTCTGTGTTTAGCAATGAATCGATAACCGAAATTATAGAGCCAGGCAGGCAAGAAATAAAAAACCCCAAGAGCTTTATAACCCCCTCCAAGCAACCAAAAAATACGAAAGACAGCTTTTCCAAAAAGATAAACTTTTGGATTCTCCCCTTGATAATCTTCGATTAGAATAATACTGTCGGCTTGCTTTACCTCGTCCGGAAGATCTTGTAGAGCCAAGGCTGCATGTTTTCCTTGCAGGGGAGCAAAGATAAAAACCCTTTTTTTATCGGCTTTCAAGAGAAACTGAACGACCTGATCGCAAAAACCGCACTCGCCATCATAAAAAACAAGATGTTTCATGGGACTGTCTGCCATAACTTATAAACCTTTTATCCAAGGGTCAAATTTAATTGCGGCGGGGTTTTTCTTAAGTCATCAAATTCTTTCGCTAAAGAAAAAGCTTCTTCTTCTGTTAAAAGCCCGCTCTGTATCTTTATTTTAATCGCTTCTCTTTTTTCCATCCAATTTCGAAGCATGATTTTAGACATCGTCTCTTTAAAGTGCTCCTCAGCTTTTGAGCGGTCAACCTTTTTTTCAAGTATTTCTTGAAGAAGCCTTTGGTGATCTTCTGTTTCTTCATTGGCAATCGCTTCGATCCAATCAAAATGAGTACCGTTAAAATGGGCAGCAAGGATTTCTTGATAAAGCGCTTTGCAAATCTCGGTGTGAAAGTAATCCGGTAAAATATTATTCTTAGCCCAACTCATAAACCGCTTTTTTTCACTGCTTGCTAAAATCAGCCATCTTAAGAAATCCGATTCGAGGATTTTATGGGGGTCAAGAGGCTTATAGGATGTGAAAGCTTCCCTTTTAATAAATTCAGGGGGTTTTATCGACATCGCTGAAAGAAGCGTGCTCTCGGGCAAATTTGCTAGCTTAGCAAGTTTTTTTAAACTCTCATGAACTAAGACCTCGCTCTTCCATTCCCTGACTTGCCCTCTAATTTCTGAGATGACTTGCGTTTTAATAGCCGGGGAATTCATATCTCTTAACGCCGAGCGATAATGGAAAAGAAATTCTATATACTCACTGGCCCCTTTCAAAAGCTCTTCAAAAGCTTCAAACCCTTTATTTTTTAAAAAGCTGTCGGGATCTTCTTTTTCAGGTAAAGCAACAACCCTTGCTTCCACTCCTTCTTTTAAGAAAAGCTCTCCAATTTTACAGGCCGCTTCCTTTCCGGCTTTGTCCCCATCTAAAACAAGATAGGCAGTTTGAACCCCAAGCCGCAAAAGCTCTTCAAGATGCCCTTCTCCAAAGGCTGTGCCTTGTGCTGCAACAGTCAAGTCAAAGCCTCCTTCAATAAGCCTTAAAGCATCGATTTGCCCTTCGACTATAATCACACGCCTTTCCTTAGCTATTCGCTTTCTTGAATAATTTAAGCCGAAAAGGGTCCTTGATTTTTTAAAAACAGGGGTTTCCCTCGTGTTTACATACTTCCCTCCAAAAACGCTTTCTTTAATTTTACGGGCGGAAAAACCAATGATGGCACCCGATGCATGATGGATTGGGAATGTGATTCTCTCATTAAAGAATTCGCGAAGCTTCCCCTCATCTGTCTTGGTTAAAAGACCGCTTTCAACGAGGATATCATCACTAAAGTTATTCTCGTGCATGAATTTTCTGAATAACCCCATAGCTTTTGGAGCCAAGCCGAGCCGAAAGCGCTTAATGAACTCAAGGGTCAATCCCCTTGTAATAAGATAGGAAAGAGCTTCTCTTCCCTCTTCTGTCCTTAAGAGGAAAAACTGAAAAAAAAGAGAGGCTTTATCAAGGGCTGCTTTTATGAGGGGTACTTGATCATTTTTTTCAAGCTCAAGAGAGAGCTCAAGGGGCACAGAAAACCTTTCAGCAAGGGTTTCAACGGCTTCTTTAAAAGTCATCCCCTCTCGGGTAATCAGATAGTGGATGGCATCGCCATGAGCGCCGCAACCAAAGCAATGGTAGTGGCGGTCCCCTTTTTGAACAATGAAAGAAGGCGTTTTTTCATCATGAAAAGGACAAAGGCCCTTATAAGAAGCCCCCGATCTTTTAAGCTCCATTCGAGCCGACAGAAAATCTACAAGGTCTACTCTTTGTCTTAAGGTATCCAAACTCTCTTTTGTAAAAACGACCATGACGTTTCTTTAAACCCAAGTTTTAAGTCTATCACCAAGAGAATTTTTTAACTTATCTTGCGAAGCTTTTAAGTTCATATTTTAGGTAAGAGCATACTGGCTTTTCTTATTTTTTTGCAGAAATTTAATGATTGCAGGGCAAAATTGAGGTAAGTCATTGGGGTCTCGACTTGAAATAAAATTTTGATCGACAACTACAGGTTCATCCACCCAATTTGCCCCGGCATTAATCAAATCGTCTTTGATTGCATTTACGGAAGTGCACCTGACTCCATTGATGACTTTTGCTGAAATGGGCACCCAGCCGGCATGGCAAATAAAGGCAATAAGCTTTCCCTGGTCGTAAAACTTTTTTGTAATTTCAAGAACTTTTTTATCCACCCGAAGCTTATCCGGAGCATAGCCTCCCGGGATTATTAACGCTTGAAACTGATCGACATTAACCTCATTAAAGCCAAGATCCGACTTTACCGGAACGCCGTGTTTGCCGGTATAGACAGTTTTTGAAGCCGGACCTGCCACAAGAACTTCGGCTCCGGCTTCTTTTAAACGAATTTTTGGATAATGAAGTTCCATATCTTCAAAAGTATCTGCTGCAAAGATAAGAATTCGATTCCCTGAAAGTTCCATAAAAAAGCCTCCCTGCTTAATTTTATTTATTTTACCCGGTAGTAGGGTTTTGTTAAGGCATCGACAAAGTCATCGTCTCTTCTTCCTGCCCAATCGACTTCATCATCATCATCGGGAAGCGCAAATACGCGGCTATTTACGAAAACCGAGCAGCAAGGATAATAGTAGCGATGCTTATAGGCTCCGTAGGGGATGCCCTTTCTGTAATAGTTTTGGGTGCATGAACAACATCTTCCGGCATCGCAGCTTGTTCTTTCATAGGAGTTGGCTTGTATTGAAGATAATAATAGAAAAACAAAAGTTGAAAAAAAGGCTATTCCTTTAACCATAAATCCCTCTCTATAGATGAGTTACACCCTACGAACCTTAGAATAAGGGGTAAAAAGCATAACCATGTCTAAATTTTATAATTAAAAATTTTTTGATAAACCGCAAGTCGACTTAAGAATTTTTTGGATATTATTCCACAGGCCATGCTAGTTTTATACCCATGAAACTTCAAAAATTTAACTTAAACCCAAGTTTTAAGTCTTTTAAAACAAGGAACGAATGAATCTCATTCGTTATCATGTATCTACTTTATGGAAGAAATAGTCGGTTTAATCGAGCGTATCACTTTTCAAAATGAAGAAACGGGCTATGCGGTCATAAAAATTAAAATCAAGTCCATCAAAGACTTAGTGACAGTTATTGGCACTTTTCCAGGTATTCAGATTGGAGAAACGATAAGACTTTTTGGTGTTTGGAAACAGCATTTGATCCATGGCAAGCAGTTTTCAGCAGAACGGTTTTCAATCGAAATGCCGGTTGAAATTGAAGGCATAAGAAAGTATTTAGGGTCGGGCCTTATCAAAGGAATTGGCCCTATTTATGCTGAGCGAATCGTTCAAGCCTTTGGAGATGAGACACTAGTCGTTATTGAAAAAACTCCAGACAAACTTCTAACGATAGAAGGCCTTGGCAAAAAGCGCTTGGAAGCTATCAAAGAGTCCTGGCAAGCTCAAAAATCAATCCGCAATTTGATGATTTTTCTAAGGACTTATGACATTAGTCCGGGCTCCGCTTCAAGAATATTTAAGCTCTATGGCGAACAAGCGGTTTTCAAGATAAAAGAAAACCCTTACTTACTTGCGAAAGAAGTTCATGGGATTGGCTTTAAAACCGCTGATACGATTGCAAGTAAAATGGGTTACCCTCACGACTCTCCGTTAAGAGTGGAATCAGGTCTTCAGCATATTCTTTTCACCTTGTCTGAAGAAGGCCACACTTGTTTGCCGGAAAGCGAGCTTTTGGAAAAAGCAAAAGAAGAGCTCGCCCTTGAAACGGATTTTCTTAAGAGAAATTTGGAAAACCTTCTCAAAGAAGGCACCCTCATTCAAAATAATTTGGTTTACGAAGGAGCCCTTCTCCCTTTTATTTGGACAAGGCCCTTATTTTTAAGCGAGATGGGGATTGCCAAAGAATTGAAAAGACTGACAGCAAGCGAGAGCCGCCTTAGAAAAATTGATCTAAAAAAGGCTCTAGAATGGGTTCAAAATAAGTTATCTATTAAACTTGCCGAAAAGCAGGAACTTGCCGTAAAGGAAGCTGTCTCAAAAAAAGCTCTCATCATAACAGGGGGGCCTGGAACCGGCAAAAGCACCATCACTAATGCCGTCATTTCAATTAGCGAGGTCTTAACAAATAAAATCGTCTTAGCGGCACCAACCGGAAGAGCGGCTAAAAGAATGAGTGAAATAACTAAAAAGAAAGCGTCGACCATTCACTCCCTTTTAGAATATGACTTCACAAAAGGCGGCTTTAAAAAAAATCGGGAAAATCCAATCGATTGCGATCTTATCATTATCGATGAAGCCAGCATGATCGATACGCTTTTAATGTATCAGCTATTAAGAGCCGTCCCCGATCATGCTAGAGTGATTTTTGTTGGCGATATACATCAGCTGCCGAGTGTCGGTGCAGGAAATGTTTTAAAGGATCTCATTGCCTCTAGACAAATTGCAGTAAAAGAGCTAAAGGAAATATTTCGCCAAGCCCAAGGCTCCAAGATCATCACTAATGCCCATAGAATCAATCTTGGGCAATTTCCAGACCTTCGTAATGACCCTCAAAGCGACTTTTTCTTTTTGGAAGCAAAAGAGCCTGAACTTGTATTAAAAGAAGTCCTTTCCCTAGCTGCCACAAGGCTTTCATCCAAATATGGTTTCGACCCTAAAAAAGACATCCAAGTGATCGCTCCGATGAGAAAAGGAGTCATCGGGATTGAAAATTTAAATCGCGAGCTTCAAAAAGAGCTAAATCCAAAAGAAGAAGGGCTCTCCCGCTTTGGTCAGATTTTTAAAGAAAATGATAAAGTCATGCAAATTCGCAATAACTATAAAAAGCAAGTTTACAATGGCGACATAGGGTTTATTAAATTCATAAATTATGGCGAACAGGAGCTTACAGTTTCTTTTGATTCGCTCGATGTTTGCTATGAATTTTCAGAAATGGATGAGCTTGTCTTAGCTTATGCCGTGTCTGTCCATAAATACCAGGGAAGTGAAGCGCCTTGCATTATTTTTCCAATTCACACAAGCCACTTTAAAATGCTGCAGAGGAATCTTCTCTACACAGCTGTGACAAGAGGAAAAAAAATGGTTGTTTTAGTCGGACATAAAAAAGCTCTTGCCATAGCTGCTAAAAATGATGAAGTCAAAAGAAGATACACGGGTTTAAAACAGGCTCTTATGAATATTTAATGAACTTTAAACTTTTTTATTTATTCCTCTACCTATCTTTTTTTTGCCTCCTTTCTTTTTATGGGAATTTGTCTTTAAAAACGGCTCTCCCAACTGAAACGGATGAACTTGTTTTTTATGCTCAAGAAAATGGGGATGATTTAAGACGAACTTTTAAAAGCGCCATTGAATCTGCTAAGAACTCTATCCTTATTTCTATCTATAACATCAATGACTCTCTTATTATCAATGCTTTAAATAAACAAGCTGAAAAGCAAAAGAAAATTACAATCTATTACGATGCCAAAGCTAAGGGAAACTTTCCTTCAAACTTCCATCCGAAAGTACGTTTAATCCCCTTTTTCGGCAAAGGTTTGATGCATCAAAAAATTATGATTATTGATGACAAAACGATCTATTTTGGCTCCGCAAATTTGACCTGGTCCTCACTTTCGCTCCATGGAAATCTTGTGGCCGGCTTAACTTCAGAAAAAGCGGCCCATTTTCTTAAAAATTGCTTGGAATGCCAGTTTTCAAGCACACCTTTTTGTCCGACCTATAGGGAAGAGAGTCCTTTAAATTTTGAACTATGGATGCTTCCAAAAGCCAAGCAATCCGTCGATAAGGTAAAGCAGCTATTGGCAACTGCAAAAAAAACAATAAAAGTCGCTATGTATACTTGGACAAGAGGAGATTTTGCAGAAAGCCTTATTGAAGCTAAAAATAGAGGAGTGCATGTTGAAATTGCGGTCGATGGCAATTCAATGGGAAAATTCTCAAAAGCTATGAAGATCATCAAAAATGAATCTATTCCCCTTTATCTTTATAGAGGGCCCGGGCTTCTTCATCATAAATTTGTTTGGATTGATGAGACCATTCTCATTCATGGCTCCACAAATTGGACAAAAGCTGCTTTCAATCAAAATTACGAATCCTTTATGATTTTAAATCAATTAACCTCCAAAGAAAATCTATATCTTAAAAATTTATGGAAAAAAATAATCTCGGATTGCAGCCTTGTGAACAACCCCTCTTAAAAGTAGCTCTTGTAGGCTATGGAAAGATGGGGAAGGAAATTGAATCCATCGCTTGCAAAAATAACGTTGAAATTAAAGCGAAGCTCGATTTAAGGACTATGAGCCCTTTGGAGATAGAGAAAGCGGTTTCTTTTGTTGATATATGCATTGACTTTACCCGACCCGAGTCTGTCTTAAACAATATTAAAATTCTCTCGCATTTAAAAAAAAATGTGGTGATTGGAACTACCGGTTTTGAAAAGCATTTGCCGGAAGTTAAAAATCTTGCACAAAAAAATGAGATTGGGATTTTGTATTCCCCCAATTTTTCAATAGGAGTGCTCCTTTTTATTGAAATCATAAAAAAAGCAGCCACCCTTTTTTCTCCTTTTTCCGAGTATGATGTTTCAGGCTTTGAAGCCCACCATAAAGATAAAATCGACATGCCTTCCGGAACTGCCAAACATATTGGCGATACGCTCCTCAATGCCATAAATAGAAAAACAAAAGTGGTCTATCAAAAAGATACCCTTCAAGATCCAAAAGCTGAAATCTCATTTTCTTCCCTTCGTAGTGGCGCAATTCCAGGAACACACACCGTATTATTCGATTCTTTTGCAGATACAATTACCCTGACTCATTCTGCAAGAAATAGATCCGGCTTTGCAAGCGGCGCTTTATTTGCAGCTCACTGGCTCAAAGGGAAAAAAGGATTTTTTACATTAGATGATATTTTGGGATCTTTTAACAAGAGTAAAAAATGAAGTTAACCGATGGTGTTTATACGGCCCTGATCACTCCTTTTCAGAACGATATGAGTTTGGATTTAGAGGGATTAAAGGAGAATATCAACTTTCAAATGGAAAGCGGGGTTCAAGGCGTTGTCGCCTTAGGGACGACTGGCGAGTGTCCCACCATCGAAGAGTTTGAAAAAGAGCTTATCATCTCCGCAGCCAAAGAAGCGCTTAACGGGCGCGGGCATTTGATGGTCGGCACAGGAAGCTATTCTACCAAGGCAACGATCAAAGCTACGAAAAAAGCAAGCGAACTTGGAGCCGATTCGGCTTTAGTTGTAGCTCCCTATTACAATAAACCTCCCCAAGAAGGTCTCATTAAGCATTTTTTGGAAGTTGCAGATGCCTCTTTGGTTCCTATTATTCTCTACAATGTTCCGGTAAGGTGCGTGACAAATATTGAACTTGCAACCTATCTTAGGCTAGTCGAACACGAAAACATTATCGGCATAAAAGAAGCTTCAGGAAACATTCTTTTTATTACGGAAGTGATTCGAAAAATTAGGGAAAAAAGAAAAGATATCCTTATCTTCTCAGGAGATGATACCTTAACCCTTCCTATTCTTTCCTTAGGTGGAAATGGGGTAATCTCTGTCGCAAGCAACCTCATCCCCTATGAACTTCAAGAGTTTGTTAGACAATGCTTAAATTTCGAATATCAAAAAGCTCAAACTAAATTTTATGAGCTTTTTCCTCTTTTTCAAGCCTTGTTTCTAACCACAAATCCGATTCCTGTAAAAAAAGCCATGGCTCTTCTAAATAGAAAAGCCGGTCCTCTAAGGCTGCCTTTAATTGAAATGAACGAAGCATTAACTTTGAAACTCACTCAAATCATGAATGAAACTCTTTTAGAAAGAAGTCTAATTTAAGAGGAACAATGGTAAAACGAAATGCAAATATAGCAAAACTTAAAGGAAGCTATCTCTTTCCTGAAATAGAAAGACGAAAAAGAGCTTACTTAGATAATAAAAAAGATTCTAAATTATTAAGCCTTGGTATCGGGGATACAACTTTACCCATTCCGTCTTTTATCACAAAAGAAATGGCAGCTTTTTCAGAAGGACTTGGAACCTTTGAGGGCTATCATGGATATGGTCCTCCCTTTGGCGGCGAAGCTCTACGAGCAGCCCTATCGGTTCATCACTATCAAAACATAATCCCGGCAGATGATATTTTTATTTCAGACGGAGCAAAACCTGATATCTTTAGATTACAAGCTCTTTTTGGACAGGATTCTTTAATAAGCGTGCAAGACCCGGCTTACCCTGCCTTTGTCGACACAAGCGTTTTACAAGGTAGAACCTTAGGGTTTAATGAAGACAAGCCGGGCTACGAAGGGATCACCTACCTTCCCTGCAAGCCTGAAAATGATTTTTTTCCTGATTTAGATAAAGCTAAAGGAACGGATCTTCTTATTCTTGTCTCCCCTAACAACCCGACAGGAAAAGCTTTTAACCGTAAAGAACTTCAAACTATTGTCGATTTTGCTTTAAAAGAAAAAATCCTGATTATATACGATGCGGCTTACTCTTCTTATATCCGATCTAAGGATACTCCGAAAAGTATTTATGAAATTGAAGGCGCCAGGGAAGCTGCTATTGAAATGAATTCATTTTCAAAAATGATTGGTTTCACGGGGGTAAGATGCGGGTTTACAGTCGTACCGAAAGAACTGCATTTTGAAGACGGCTCTTCGATAAAGAAAGATTGGGAAAGAATCATATCGACTTGTTTTAATGGAGCTTCAAATATCGCCTCTATGGGAGCTCTAAGAGCCTTATCGCCCGATGGCTTGCGGGCCATTAAAAAAATGACCGATTATTACTTGGAAAATGCTCATCTTTTAAAAAAGGAAATGATTTCGCTTGGATTTGAAGTCTATGGCGGTGAAAACGCGCCCTTTATCTGGATGAGAAGAGGTAAAAAAGAAGATTCCTGGGATCTATTTAATGAATTTCTAACAAAAGCTGAACTCATAGTGACACCCGGAAGCGGCTTTGGCCCTGCCGGAAATGGCTTTATACGCTGTTCTGCTTTCATTGAAAGAGAGTCCCTTCATCAAGCCCTCTCTCGGCTAAAGCGTCTTTATGCTTTGACTTGATGGTTAAGCATAAGTACTCTAAAAAGTGTCGAGGCTCTTGAATGTTCTTTCGGCACTTTTGCAAGCCTTAAACTTAAACTCGGGTACTCGAAAAAAAATAGCGCAGATTTTCCGTTTTGATTAATTATGGAAAAAAATTTGTTACGAAAATTTATATCCTGGTCAAAGTGTTTTAAAAATTTGCTATAACAAGAGATTCTGTATAAGATTCTTTTTGAATAAGGGTTTAGAGGGCGGTTGTAGCCAAAAAAATCCTTTTGAAAATCGTTAAACAATTCGAGCATTTTCTGGTGTACAATCGAAAGAGGCGGACAAATTTGAGAAATGCCCCCTTCTTCTTTACTTCCAAGTCGATATTTTAAGGAATAGACTCTTCGTTTAAGTTTTTTGCAAACCCTAGTGGATTGCCGGGAGCGGTGATTTTTAAGCTTGTCATGAAGAACTTTTGCTATCCTTAAATAATAGGAGGCCTTTTTTGAAATCTCTTCATTTTTTAATCTGCAAAAAAGCATGTCTTCTTCAAAAGAATCAATAGCTCTGCAGAAAGCTTTTATGATATTTCTAAGACGCGCTTTTTCAAGATCTAATATCCAAAATACCAACCGGACAAACCAGCATTCACGATACCAATACCCTTTTTTATCCAAATTTATCGTTTGCTTTTGTTCACAAGCCAAAAGAAACTGTTCTAGCGAATCGTTGATCGCAACCGGAAAATTTTTCGTTTTCATGAAAACGTGATCAAACCTTGAATGTCTGTTTTTCCAACATCTGCCTTTCCAACAAGTATTCTGACATTGTTTGAAATGTTTTTATCCACTTTTTCATGAGAATGGCCGGAAAGAATCAATAACTTTTTGCTAGGGAACTTAAAAGATATTTCTTTAATCATATCACCTGCGCTTTTACAAATAAAATGAGGCGCCCAATTATCATCGCAATCTTTCCCTTCGTAAAGACAAGCTTCTCTAAAAGGCAGGATGTGGGTTAATAAAATAATCGTCTCAAAATCTTGATAAGCTTTAGTAAGTTTAATTTTTAATTGATCCGCACACTCTTTTCCAAGTGTTAAAAGCTTTAAAGCTAGGTCCTGGCCCTTTAAGGGGGCGAGATCTATAATATTATCATAATCGCTTAATCGAATGGTGGAATTTAAAAAATCTCCTTCTTGGGAGTCTGCCCATAAATCGGCTCCTATAAGGGCCGTCTTAGAGCTAAGTGGGATAATTTCGCTCTCCGTCAAATAAGAAATGCCTTTACTTTCTTCTGAAAACTTTCGGGCGGCCGCTTTCATATCCACAATTTTCTCGAAATGAAAATCATGATTGCCCAGTACAAAGTAGACGGGACATTTTACTTTTGAGTAAATTTCTTTAAGCCACTTCAAACAATCTTTGCCATCGCAGATATCACCGCCGATCAATAGGGCCGCTCCCTCAAAATTGGATAAAGTTTGAAAATAGTCAGAAATCTGCTCTTCTTCGAGAGCATTAAGATGTAAATCTGTAATCCAGAGTAATTTTTTTTTAGAATGATCTCCAAGTGAAACTTGATGCATGTAAACGCCTTAAAATAAAGATTTATCCATCCATCTTAAAAAGATTCAAAATAATAAGCTATTAAGAAGTAATTATCCCTTCTTAAAATACGGGGAATTAAGGAACCAGTTAACTAATTATTGGCAAAGTTAATGAAATGAAAACTAGAAAAAAACTAATCTCTCTGCCTATTATGAGTTATAAACTCATTTAATATAGAGTAATATGAATTTATCCCCTGTTGAACTTGATCTTGAGAAAAACCCTTTTCAATATAGCGAGTTGCCCGAAAGCCAACAGGAACAAGCCAACTTTTTTAGCCGGACCATTACTTTTTTAAAAGCTGTGACCCCCCTTGAAGCTCTCGGCCTCTTAATTGCAGGGGTCGTACTTACTATTTTTTTTCCGGCCATAGCAGCTCCTTTTTATGCTTCCGGAATTTCTCTTCTTGTTACAAGAATTATTTGGAAAATTGGGTTTTATTTTGAAAACAGCTTTTTTCACGAATTAGAAAAAAGAGCCTCTTCCTTCCAAGAAAAACACCCCTACTTTCAACTTATTTTTTTTGGATCTTCTGTTGCCTTAAGCTACTTTATTTCATCTCTTGGTTGTGTTGCAGCCGTTGCAGCCGGCGTCTTTAGCGGAATAACCTTGCAAATGAACCATAAAAGGAAACTTGTTTCAGCTCAAAGAGAGCAGGATAATCTTATTGAAAAAAGAAATATTGAAGCTCTCTTGTAAATAAAATTGATCAAATTCTTTATCTTTTATTTTTTTATTGTTTTTTTATTATTTTTTTCTACAATATCAGCTATTAGATCTTGAAAGAAGGTGTTCATTTTGTCTGAGATTGAAGCTATTATTAGATTTGCATTTTCTATTTTCATTATAACAAATCCAATAGGCAATTCCCCGGCTATCTTAACTCTTGTAAAGGATTTCCCTCTTCAAAAACAGCGAGCCATCGTTATCCGGGAAGGTTTAATCGCCCTTGGAATTGCTTTATTTTTCCTCTTTTTCGGAACCTGGTTTCTAGGTTTACTCTCGCTTGAGGAATATGCCCTTGCCCTTTGCGGCGGACTTTTACTTTTTTTTGTCGCTTTAAGCCTTATTTTCCCGTCCCCTAAGGAAGAAAATGAAAAAAGCTCTAATAAAGAACCCTTTATAGTTCCGATAGCCACCCCTCTTTTGACGGGGCCAAGCTTAATTGCCATCATCATGCTATTTTCAAAAGATAGCGCAGGATTTATTAAAGTCCTTCTTGGGTTGCTTATTGCTTGGCTTGGCGTTATGCCGGTGCTTATATTTACCCCTTATCTTCAGAAGGCTTTCGGTAAAAAAGGTCTTTTGCTCTTAGAACAATTAATGGGAATGATTTTATCTTTTATGGCCATTGAAATGATTCTTAAAGGCATTCGTTTATTTATTAATCAGCTATCCTGATTTAGAGGTTTTTCATGGCAACTTTAACGATTAGCTCCATTGCGTTAACTCTTTTTCTTGTGATGGACCCATTTGGCAATATCAGCAGCTTCTTAAAACTGTTGGATAAAAACGAAAGAGAGCACTATCGGCTCTCTGTCTTAAGAGAAATGCTTTTTGTCTTAGCTATCATTTTATTTTTTAATGTCTTGGGCGAGTATTTGTTGCAACTGCTGCAAATTTCACCGACCACGGTTTACTTCTCCTCTTCTATTATCCTTTTCTTAACGGCGTTTCAAATTCTTTTTCCAACCTCTAAAAGCTTAAGACATAATCTTCCGGAAGAGCACCCCATTCTTATCCCTCTAGCGGTTCCCCTTATAGCCGGGCCCTCTCTTCTTGCCATGGTTATGATTTTCGCTCACGAAACCACATGGCTCCCTATGCTGATAAGCATTTTCATTGCTTGGTTGGCAGCGCTGATTGTACTTTTATTCGGTAGAGAAATTAAGAAATTTATAAAGGAAAACGGGCTTATCGCCCTTGAGCGCTTGATGGGTATGGTTCTTATTCTTGTAGCCATTCAAAAGTTTTTTGAAGGTGTGGCTCTTTTTGTAGAATCATTTAAAGCAGTCGCCTCTTAAATCTAAAACTATCATGAACTCTAATGTAAAACTGATTGTTTCATATGAGGGAACCCATTATTTCGGTTGGCAAAAAACTAAAACGGGCCCTTCCATTGAAGAAGAGCTTGAAAAAGCTCTAACCATTATTTTAAGACAAGCAGTTTCTTTGCAAGCTGCCAGTCGAACCGATAGAGGCGTTCATGCAAAAGGGCAAGTGGTCAATTTTGTGACCGATAAGCCCTTTGACCCGAAACGGCTTGAGTACAGTTTAAATTGCTTGCTGCCGGGCGACATACGGGTTCTTTCTCTTGGAATTGAGAAAGAGTCTTTCCACCCCACACTTGATGTGACAAAAAAGCAGTATCGTTATTTTGTTAGAAATACCCTAACGCATTATCCTGAAGATAGGCTTTTTTCTTGGCATATCCCTAAGCCTTTAGATCAAAAAGCCATGGTTAAAGCTGCAAAACACTTCTTAGGGGTTCATGACTTCAGCGCATTTTGCAATTCGATAAAGGAAAATTGCTATGAGAATACTATTCGGGAAGTTATACGCTTTGACATAGAAAAAAGCGAAGACTCAAAATTTTCCTTTATTATAGAGGGCAACCATTTTCTTTACAAAATGGTCCGGAATATGGTTGGTACTGTAGTTTATGCCGGGCTTAAAAAAATTGAACCTGAATCCATCCCTAACATTCTTTCTTCTAAGAAAAGAGCTTCCGCTGAAGTGACAGCTCCAGCTTTAGGGCTTACTCTTTATCAGGTCTTTTATTCCTGAAGTATCAGATGACTTCAAGATAACGAGCAAGCCACCATGCCACAATTATTGAGGCTGTAAAAGCCAATATCCATATCGAGTTAGGAAGCCATTTTACACCGGCGCCCGGATTGTCCCGGACTTCCAAAGTCCCGATGCCATAAGCAAATTCTTGAGGCTGGGGCCTTCCAAATAACTCCGGATGTTCTTTTAAAATGATATCTCCGTCTAAACCAAGAAAAGACGCATATTGTTTAATAAAGCCCTGAGCATAGATCGGAGAAATTAACTTTGATATTTCGCCGGTTTCTATAGCTTGTAAATAATTAACTCGAATGGAAGTCGCATTTTCGGCTTCCTTAAGCGATAAGTTTCTTTCTTTCCGCTTTTGCTTAAAAAGCTCTCCGACTTGCGTGGATTGGCTGGTCATTTTTTCTCCCCTACAGCGCGGGTTTTTTCATCCAAATATACCCTATTTCCCATATTGAGAAAAGAAGGAATGCTAATTAAAACTTAAGACCTCTATGGTCTACGATTTATCAATTGTCTTAATGGCCTCTCCTTTCTAATTTTTCTTCTCTTAGAATTTAAAATCGGATACTATTTTTCATCGACTATTTAGGAAAAAAATGACAAAAGACACTCCCTCTATCTTTGTAACGACAGTAGACGTATCCATGAAAGATAAGCTCCTTCAAGGCTTAATTTCCCAAGGTTTTGAAATCGCTAAAATCCCTTACGCTTTTTTTTCAGCGAAAAAAAAAGGAGTCAGCTGCACCTTTTATGAAAGCGGCAAGCTGACGGTACAGGGCAAAGACATGGCTCCTTTTATCGAGTTTTTTTTAGAGCCCGAAATCCTCGGCAATTTTAGCTTTTCCCACCCCGATGCAAACCTTGATTTAACGCCAAGATTAGGGGGGGATGAGTCAGGAAAAGGCGATTTTTTTGGACCGCTTGTCGTAGCTTGTGTTTATGGAAATGAAAAGACTATCCCGGAGCTTGTTAGGATAAAAGCCAAAGATTCTAAAGCGTTAACAGATGAGACAGCCCTCAAAATTTCTAAAGAAATCCAAAAGATCGTACCCTATAAAATTATTCGCATCTTTCCTGAAAAATACAATAGCCTCTACGAAGGTTTTTCGAATTTAAACTCTTTGCTTGCCTGGGCTCATGCGGCCGCTTTAAGCACTCTCCATCAAGAAACGGGCTGCCCTTTGGCAATTGTCGATCAGTTTGCCAATGAGTCGGTGCTCCTTAGCGCTTTAAGAAAGAAAGAAGCCGATCTTGTTTTGAAGCAAAGGCATAGGGCTGAAGAAGATGTCGTTGTTGCAAGCGCCTCTATTTTGGCAAGGGCTGCTTTTCTAGAGGGTTTAAAAACTTTAAGCGAAGAATACAAAATCGACCTACCTAAGGGCGCTTCAAAACTCACCATACAAGCCGGGAAAAAATTAAAAGCCCAATATGGGGACGAAGCTTTAAGGAAAACCGCTAAACTTCATTTCAAAACTTATGAAGCGCTTTAAACCAGGCTTAAAAAACAAAAGCTTCATTTGCTTTAGAAAGAAAATGATGGTATGAAGAAAGTTAATTAAAGAGCATTTGGTACCATGTTTAAAAATCCTTCTTTAATAGCAATGATAGTTCTCTTTTTTTTGGGAACTTTTTTTCTGTTTTTTCAACACATGCCAAGAGGAATAATTCCTTCTTCCTCGCCCTCTCTCTCGCAAGGAATGCTTCTTGACCCTAATAATGTAAATGGAATGGCGCTTGTTTATAATGGCCTCCCCTACACTTTAAACCTAAAACAGCAAATGCAGATGATTGATTTTATCAATCATTCAAACTCTTTTGAAGGCCGCTTTCTTCCTGAAAAAAGTCTTGGTTTCGATTCGTTATCCATTTATTTATTTGGAGATAAAGAAGGCCTCAATTTAGTACCTATTGTTTACTTCAAAAATAATCTTATTTTTCAAATTCCAAAGTTAAAAGAAGGCGCTTTCATCGAAGAAAGCGAGGGCAAACTAAAAGCCCTTATCTCTTCGTTGCACGACTAAATTTGCTATGTTAAAATCACTTTCCATCCAAGATTTCATTCTAATCGACCGCTGTCAAATTGAATTTAGTGAAGAATTCAATGTGATTACCGGTGAAACAGGGTCCGGGAAATCCGCATTTCTTTCAGCTCTTGCTTTAATTTCCGGGAGCAAAGCCTCAACTGAACTCATAAGGCAAGGTAAGGAGAAGGCAACTTTAGAAGCCATTTTTGAAAACTACCCTCAAGAGGCTCTAGAAATCTTGCAGGAATCCGGGATCGATACTGAAGGAGATCTTCTCATTATTAAAAGAGAAATTTTCTCCAATGGAAAAAACCGTAATTTCATTAATCATCAAACGGTGCAAGCCTCTCTTTTAAAAAAAGTCGGACAAAGCCTCATTCAAATAGTCAGCCAAAACGATAACCGCTGTTTAAAAGAACTAGAAACCCACATCCGATTCCTTGATCAATTCTGCCAATTAGAAAGCGAGCTTCAAGACTATAAAGCTTGCTATAAAGAATGGGTAAGCGCAAAAACGGAACTAGAAAACTTTCAAAATTCTCTTTATGAACGCAAGTTAAAAATTAACCTTCTAAATGAAATTGTTGATGAAATAACTTCTGTCAATCCAAAAGAAGACGAAGAAGAGCTTCTTTTTCAAGAATATCAGCTTCTTGCCAATGCCAATGATCTGCAAGAGGGGATGCAATCCATTGTCAACCTAATTGATGGTGAAGACAGCCTTTTATCCAACCTAAAACAAGCTCATAAAAGCCTTCACCAGCTCTCTAGAATCGATTCTTTGCTAGCCTCTCAAGAAGAATCTTTAAAAATGGCTATTATTTCTTTAGAGGATGTGACTCAAACCTTAGAGAAAAGAATTAGCCGTGTAGAATTTAACCCCTATAAAATGGAAGAAGCTTCAAAACGTCTTGAAACCCTCTCAAGGCTAAAAAAGAAATATGGGAGCGAGCTTAAAGATGTTCTTTTAAGGAAAGAGCTTGCTGAAAGGGAATTGACTTTACTTGAAAAAAGCGATGAATCGCTTGAAGAAAAAAAACTTCATTTGCAAAACCTTCAAGATAAAAGAGATCTTTTGAGTTCAAAATTGACTGAAAAACGAACAGCATCAGCTAAGAGGCTAGAATCTGAGATAATAAAAGAATTTGCATCCCTTAATTTATCTTCAGGTAGATTCAAAATTGAAATCACTCCCAAAGAATGTGGAGAAACCGGAAAGGACCGCGTCGAATTTTTCTTGGCGCCAAATCCTGGAGAGCCTTTTGTTTCCCTGGTAGAAGCTGCAAGCGGTGGAGAGGTTTCGCGTATTCTTATAGCTCTTTTAGTGCTGACGACAAAAGAGAATGAAAACCGATCTATCCTTTTTGATGAGATCGATGCTAATATCGGTGGAACATCTGCCTCTCTTGTTGGAAAAAAATTAAAAGAAATCGGGAAAAGAGCGCAAGTTTTAGCTGTCACCCACTTTCCCCAAGTGGCTATTGAAGCTTCTTTCCATCTTAGGATCCATAAGGAAACAAAAGATGGGCGGACAGTTACTTTCGCAAAAGCTATAGCTTCTGAGCATCGGATGGAAGAGCTTAAACGTATGAGAGGGGAAGCTGCTTTGGAAGGAGCTCTTGCTTAACTTCTGATGGTTAATCTTGACCCAAGCACTTGGCAGAGGGATGATAGATTTTTGGCCAACTTAGCCTGTATAAAAGACTCTCCTCCTTATATTAGATTTTGCAAGGGATAAGCCATTTCTATTTAATGTATCTCAAGAAGTAATCCAATTTACGGTTTCAGACCGAAGAGCCGATTCTCAGTGTCGAATTTACCGCTAAATTTCGGATCAGCATTCTCAAAATAGTTCTTTAAGCTAGATGTGGACGCAATTAGGGATTAGACTTTTTCAAGGATATAAAGATAGCCTCTACCCATCCGCCTATCGGGGTCTATGACTTCTGTCACTCGGGAGTCATCGGCATGGCTCCAAGAGCCATTTTTTTCAACTAAAGCCGTGTAATGGCCGGTATCCGCTCTTTTAGTACCCCAATCATCATGGTGAACTAACGCTTTAAGACGGTACTGAACCGATCCTTTTTCGAGGTCAAACCCTTTAGATAAATCAAAGGTATAATCAGTTGGAAGTTTAAAAGAAGTGTCTATTTTTTCAAACTCAACATTCCCGGCA
This sequence comes from Criblamydia sequanensis CRIB-18, assembly GCF_000750955.1. Classification (NCBI taxonomy): domain Bacteria; kingdom Pseudomonadati; phylum Chlamydiota; class Chlamydiia; order Parachlamydiales; family Candidatus Criblamydiaceae; genus Candidatus Criblamydia; species Candidatus Criblamydia sequanensis. The sequence continues at coordinate 48,665 of NZ_CCEJ010000013.1, forward strand.
TCTTCTATCTTAAGATAGCGTTTCATCTGCAGGACAAGATAGGGAGGAGGGCTTTCAAGGGATTGCTTTTCATCCCAATCATTCGCTTCAAAGACCGTGCTATCGAGGCTATTTTCAATTCGGATAGGGTCCGCATCATGATGCGAGCTTCTTGAGAAAGCCTGGTCCAATACTTCTTGAAGGGAAGGGCTTTCATCCATATTTTCCCTTGGAAGTTCAATTTGAATCACTTGAAAAGGCTGCGTTTCTTTATGGCCAAGAGGAACATCTTTCCCTGTTTCAAATTTCATTTTTACAAGATTAACTTGATAATTTAGGTTAAATAATAATTTCTCTAAAATTTGAACGGCATCTTCCATCCCGGTTCTATTCTGCGATAGAAAAAACACTCCTGCGTCAAAAAAAGCGTCTCTCATTTTGCGGCTTGCTTTTTTTAGTTCGACCGAATCATAATTCGGGGTGTCGTAAAGCAAAATAAACTCTTTTACGGCTTGCTCGATTTTCTTTTCGGAAGAGACCTTTTGAAAAAGCTTTTCAAGAATTCTGATTTCATTCTCATTCAATGGGCTCTCAGTAAACCGAGATAGAGTCACTTCAAGAAGAGTGTTATCGTCAAAAAGAGAAGAGGAGCTCTCTCCCCACTCTTCGACAATCGCTTTAAGGTTTTCTAGAGTTAGTAAGCTTGGGGTAAGAGGATCTCTTAATTGCTTTGAAAAAGCATTGAGGTCCCCTTCAAGAATATTTAGAAAATCGGTCTGCCAATTCTCTTGTAGAAGAGCTGATTTAAAAAAAGGTATTTGAAGAAGGACTTGAATCGCTGAATTCAAGTAGCAGCTATTGCCTACGTTTTCAATTCCGTGAAAGACTTCTAAATTTTCTTTTTCTAAAAGAGAGACAGCTTCCCTAAAAAGGTCGAACTTTTCAAAAGAAAAACACTCTTTTTCCTCCGCTAAAAACTCTTTTTCGAAGCGGCGGAATAAAACCACAAGTTGTTTTGCTTGAGCTACGGCATCGCCTTTATCTTCAATGCCAAGCGCTTCGACGCTCTTTTTCTCTAACAGCAGATTCAAACGATCCTTGTATTCGGAAACCTTTTCATTTAGGCTTAAAAGAAGAAGTTCGTAATCTCCCTTAAAGGAGTCAAAGACAAGTTTTATCTCTATGTCATTGTTCAAATGTTCTTGAACATAACTTGCAAGTGAATTAAAAAAAGCAATTCTCGCCGTAATTTGGCGCTTTAATAAAAGCGCTTCTTCAAGTTCTTCTGAAGTTAAAAAATTCAAGCAGCCAATTTTATCCCTTCTAATGGAAATCGTATTTTTTTCTTCGCTCTCTGCATCCTCTTTCTTGAACTTCTCTAAATCCAATTGAAGTTGAAGAAGATAATTTGAAATTAATGCTTTTTTTTCAGTAAATTTCCCGTCTAGTGATATAAACCAATTGATGAGTACTTCTCTTAATTCAAAATCTCTTACTTTTTCAAAAAGAGGCCTGATAGACTCTAATTTATTTTCTAATGATGCTATTAATTGACTTGGTTTCTCGCTTTGATAGCTGATTTTGGTTAGCTCACCATCTATTTCTTTAAAGGCTTCAAAGATTGCATCCGTTGCAGAAGCGGCTTCTTCCTCAAGCTTTATTGCACCTAGGTTAATCTCTTTTATAATTTGGACATTCTTTTGAAGTTTATCAAGCAGCTCATTTTTTGCAGCAAGCCTCTCTCTTAGCTTTTCGAAAGGAGATAGTCCGGATGAAGAGGCGTTCTCCTTTTGGCCGGCTATCATTAATTCACCAAGATGAATCTTGCCTTCAAAAGATTTAAGACATTTTTTAAATCTATCAATATAGCGCTCAATTTTAGAAAGATTTGTTGCTGTCATTTTATTGGGAGCTCTATGCATCAAATCTATGGCAATCTTTCTAAAGCGAAGAATTTCTTTTTCGATTCTACTAATAGAGCTTGTAAGATCTTCATAATAACTTTTAACGAAAGAAAGAGAGTCGTCTAAAGAGAGTTCTTTGCCTTCAACTTCTTTTCCCTTTTGTTTTTTTCTTTTGGAAGAACCTAGTTTCTCATTAAAGATTTTTTCAGCTTTGCTTGCTGAATTCAAAGTAGAGCTTGAAGATTCAGAAACTTCAGAGGAAGAAAGAGGGGTGACTTTTTTTTCAGCAAAAAAATTAGCGAGCGATCGAAAGACAAAGACTCCCCCGACAATTGTGAATATTGTGGCAGCAATGCTAGCAATAGCGACAAGAACTCTTTGAGAAAAAGAAATTTTTTGAAACTTTCGTCCGGCTTTGGCCATGGATTCAAAAAAGTCAGAAAAAAACCCTTTTGAAGGGATTGTCTTTGGGACCGTACCTTCAGCCGACTGGTCTCTCGAGATAGTCATTAATTAAAACCATTTTTATTTATAGCGCCCTATAAAGCAGGGATATAATATTTTAGAAAAACAAATAATGAAAACGAATTTATTATTAAATTGTTTAATCAACTTTTTCTAATAGATAAAAATATCCATAAGGTACTTTTTGGGCAAAATCTGATACATCGACAGCTTTTGTCTCACTGTCATTGCAATCAAAGTAAATATTGGCGAGATTAAGAGAGGCCGTATAATGCCCCCCTCCGACATCGCCTTTATGATTGATGATCGCTTTCAATTTATACCGGCATTCCTGATCCATATTAAAGGCTCTTGAAAAATCGATCTCGAAATCAGGACTCCAAGTCAATGGAGTTTTGATTTTATGAGCATCTCCGGTTCTCATATCAAACGAAAATCTTTTAAGATGGAGATTAATCAGCCTAGGGGGAGAGCCTTCCAGGGACATTTTTTCCCTGTAAGTGGAGAAGTTATTCCAGGTATCTTCAGCTGAACCTGCTTCTCGCTCAGTAAAAAAACCATCTATTAAACTTTGGATTGGAATGGGTTCTTTTTGATCAGGTACGATGAGCGGTAAATTCGAATAAAAGCTCGTTTCTTTCTCTGAGCGAATAGTCCTTCCCCCCCTTTCACCGCTTCTTTCAGTTGAAAGAGAAACCCCGAGTCCAAGAGCTGTCAAAATGTAATTTAAGGATTCTTGAGCATCTTGCTGCTCTCTAATATCACCTGCAATCACATTAGCCTTAAACAAAGCTTCACGGATGGAAACAACTTTTCGGCTAAGGGCATAAGGGCTAGTGTCCGGATTTTCTAATTCGTAATAATACTCTTGAAGCGATCTTTTTAAACGATGAAGCCGTTGATAATCCAAAATAGCATTTCTTAAGATTCTCCCCATTTCTTCATCAAAGCCTTCTATGCCACCCTCTTCAAGGTCTCCCACGCTTCTAAGCTGAATGTAAAAATCTATATCTTCTTCTTTTAAACCGGCCCAAACTTCTTTTAACTTTTCTTTGTCATCAAACTGATAAACATCTCTTGCCATCGCATCAAGCATAAAATTATCTAAAACAGTTTCTATGGAGGCCCAGTTTGGCTCAGCTATTTTTTCTTTTATGGTTTCAGAAGAAAATAGAAGCTGCAAAGCAGAATTTAAATAGCAGCTTGCGCCTAAATTACTAATTCCTTTTGGCTTCAAAATGCCATAGAGAGCCTTAGTCAATTCACTATCAATGAGAGGTTTATCCTCGAAAAACCACGTTACATTATGACGGGTTAACTCAAGATTTGCGCCAAAGTCTTCTAAGAAATTAGCAATATTGGCAAGATCTTTTAACTTAGCTATCGCGATATTTTCTCGATCAGGGTCCAGCCTTAAAGCATCTTTATCGAAATCTTTTATCTTCTCTTGCACACTTTTGATTTTTTCTACAATGGCTTCTCTGCAACTATGGACTTTTTCGTTAAGCTGGATATTAAGAAGTTCAAAATCGGAGATCAAAACATTGATCTGCTCTAACTTGTCCAAATCAAAAAATAGTGAAAGGCCTTCAGCTTTTTTAAGCCAGTCCTCATAGTTTTCTTTTAGGTCGAGCGCAAATTTTAGATAGTTTATGAACTCGGAGTTATTGCTTGAATCATCTTTATTAGAAAGCGCTTCAAGGTTATTGATCATTCCTTGAGCTTGCAAATACACTTCTGAGCCAAGTCTATATTTCTCAAGCTCGCTCTTTAGCTGATCCAAATCTTTTTCCGTCATCACGCGATCTTGGATTTTAAAATTGTTGATCTGGCGATAATAGAACTTAGCGGCAAGCAAAATAGAAATACCAACAACAGATAGGGCTGCAAAAATTAGCACGACAGCCTTTACAATTCTAAGAGCTAGAACCATCACCCCTTTTTGCGGCCCGGTTTCCATGATATAAATCTTTTGGGAAAGAGACTTTTTCATTAAAATTTCATAAGAAGTTTGTCCAAAATCAAATAAAGGTTCTATGATTCGACCAAGCATAGAAGCCTTCTCTACAGGAGCTGCAACACTGGAATTAGGATAAATGGGGCTAAAAAAACCGACTTCTTGACAGGACATAAGCTACTCAAAAAAATTATTAAAAGAATAGATCGTACCTTAAATACGGTTATTTATCAATAGTTTATAACTATTTAACGGATCATCTAAACAAAGAAAATTATGTTTTATAAAACAACTTTACAAAATTAAGAAAACTTAATAAATAAAGTTACCTGTTATATTTTTATATAATAGTTTAAGGGTTCAATGGTCGACTTTAAAAAAAAAATTTTCTTTGGCCTTAAAGCTTGTGCTGATTGGCCACTCTTTTGCACAAAGGCTCGCTTTCTTAACGAGAAAAATCGACATATGACTTTAGCATTCCTCGGGATGCAGCCCTATAACGAGCTAGATTTTTTTTTAAAATCCATCCCAACGCCCCCTCTTGTTGGATTTTCAGCGGTTGCTGAAGAAATCCTTTTCCTTCCATTTAATAAGCCCGCTACCGCCTCCTATAGCCTAAGGTTTCTTGCCGGAGAAAATCGCTTGCTGGACTATCAAAAAAAACTTTCATCCTATTTGATTCAAAAAGACCTGATTTCTCATATAGATCAAAAAAGGAGCTTCCTCCCGCATGTTACCTTTGCAAGACAACCCTTCGACAAAATCAATTTAAAATTTGAATTTACATCATTTATCATAACTTTGTCGACCCTTCATCTTTATGAAAGCTTGGGCGGGCTTTCCTATTCTCCTCTAATAACGAAAGAGGTTGAAAAGCCTTTCGAGGAAATAGACCATACAGCAGACATTGCCTATCTAATTAAAGGAGAGTCGTTGGAAGAAATAGCCTTAAACGCAAAAGCCGCTCTTATGAGCCGGGAATTAAATATTGAACCTTTTTTTAATTATTCAAAAAAAGATTTTTCATCCATCGAATCCATTGTCCTCTGGCTTAACGAAGCCATTAGGGAACAAGATAAAAATGAGGGGTCTCCCTTTAAAGCCGTTTCACATCATGGAAAAATCAAAATAGATAATAAAAATATTTTTACCTGGGAAATGATTGTCGATGTCTAAAGATTTAAAAAAAATAAAACCTGCGACCTATCTTCTTCCAAAGGAAGGCGGTATGCGAGTGCCGGGCCTTGTTATAGCAAGCGAGAAACTCTTAGAGATTGACGACCTTGAAGAACCTTTGAAACAAGTGAGGAATGTTGCCTATCTTCCGGGTATTTTAGGCTATAGCGTCGCTATGCCGGATATTCATTGGGGTTATGGCTTCCCTATAGGCGGTGTGGCCGCAACCGATGCTGAAGAGGGAGTGATCAGCCCGGGGGGTGTCGGCTATGACATTAACTGCGGGGTTCGTCTAGCTCTAATTGATATCCCCTTTGATTCTATCACGGCAAAAAATCGAAAGGCGCTTCTTGAATCCATCTATAAAAACGTTCCCTCAGGCGTTGGCAAAGGACATAGTAAAGCTAAAACCCTAACCAATAGCGACTACGAGCAATTAGTGAAAGAAGGCGCAAAATGGTCTATTGATTTAGGTTATGGCTTTTCCCGAGATCTTGAGTATATGGAAAGCTATGGCGTTATTGCAGGCGGCGATGCCCATTACATTTCTACTTCTGCTAAAGATCGTGGTAAAGATCAGCTTGGGTCTATTGGTTCCGGCAATCATTTTGTTGAAATTGGAAAAGTCGATGCCATCTTCTTAAAAGATGTAGCCAAGGAATGGGACGTTTTTGAAGGTCAAACCTATGTCTTAATTCATTCCGGATCAAGAGGGCTTGGCCATCAAGTCTGCCAAGACACACTCGATGAATTTGTAAGAAAAGGCTATTCGGAAAATCTTCCTGACAAGCAGCTTGTTTCAGCTCCCATTAAAAGCGATGACGGAAAAGCTTACTTTAAGGCTATGGCAGCTGCTGCTAATTTTGCTTTCAATAATAGACAGAGAATCCTTCATGAAGTTCGTCAAAGCTTCAATGAAACCCTAGGAATCCCTTTTGAAGAGGTCCGCCTTCTATATGATGTTTGCCATAACATTGCCAAGTTTGAAACGCATTTAATTGATGGGGTTGAAAAGAAAGTCTGCGTCCATAGAAAAGGGGCTACAAGAAGTCTTGGGCCTAAATCAAAGGAGCTTAATTCTCTTTTTCAAAAGACAGGGCAGCCGGTTTTAGTTCCGGGAGATATGGCAAGAGCAAGTTTTTTACTTGTAGGCCTTGGAAATCCTCTGACCTTTTGTAGCTGCTGCCATGGTGCAGGAAGAGAAATGAGCCGTTTTAAATCTTCCAAATTCTGGAAAGGAAAAGACCCAATCCGATACATGGAAAGCCAAGGAGTTCAAGTTAAAGCTTCTTCAATTAGGACAATTGTTGAAGAAATGCCAAATGCTTATAAAGATGGCAGCCTTGTTGTCCAGGCGGTAGAAGACGCAAATCTAGCAAAACAAGTGGCAAGGCTTAAACCTTTTTTAGTTGTGAAAGGATAGCTCCCCCAAAATGAGGGAGCTATTTTTATTTTTAAACCCAACTTTTCCCCTAAATCCTAGCACAAACCCCTTTTCAATGGAAAACGAGATAATAAAAATCACTAGTTTGAGCAAGAAACCTTCTTTAATAAATAAGACACTATGCACAAACTATCAAGCGGAGAGCTAAGCCTCTCACTTGCCAATTGAAACGCCAAGCACCTCGGCTAAGTTCATAACTTGGCCTTCGGCACTTAACATTTCACTTGTCAAGTTCTGTAACGCTCATGCGTGATTTAGGGGCGCAAGTTGGGTTTTAAATATATCTCTCCCGCCACTCTTCTCGGGGGCTGATTTTCTTTAAAGCTTTTTCGAAGTCTGCCATTCCAACTTTTAGAGGCAGTTCTTTTTCCTTGCCTTTAAGACTCGCCGTCATGTTTTGCATCTTCATATGGCGTCTTGCAGCTAATGTGAACGCTTTATTTACAAGAGATTGAATAAAACTGCCATTTCGTCGATCTGTTCTTAATGCCAGCTCTTCTACATTTACTTTCTCATCAAGCTGACCATTCGCTTTTATTTTCCCGAGGCAAATCTCAAATATCTCTTTTCTTGCTTCCAAATCCGGCAGCGAAAGAAGAATATGCTTCCCAAATTTTCCTTCTCTCTGAATGCCATCGGATAGTTCATAATGCCTTGTAGCAAGTCCTATGACGACAAGATTTCGAAATTCAAATTTTTCTTCCAGCACATCCTCTACTTCTTTGATGAAATGATTAAATACGGAACCATCCAAAGAGTCGGGAATTTTTTGAGTAGAGTAAAGCCAATCGATATTATCAATTACAACCATAGTCATACTAGCTTCATGTTTTAACTCTTTCTCAAGGTGCAGGGAGTGCTCAAAAAGGTTTTTAAGTTTGGCTTTCAGGTGATGGCCTTGTAATTCCCAAAGAGAAGAAGCGCGGTAGTATTTAAAGCTGTTTTTATTGAGATTAAAAACTTTCATCAAGGATTTGGCAAAAATTGTTTTTCCCGTTCCTGAAGGTCCATAAATAAAATAGCCTTTCGGTAAAGCTTGGCCATTATCCAAGAAAAATTGCTTATAGGTTTGATAGCAGCTTAAATCCAAAACCATTTCTATTTGATCTTTGGAGAGTCCCCCAAAGCCTAATTTTTTAAGGGCCTCTTTCACCTCAGCTTTTTGATAGACCGCCTGGAAATTAGGGACAGGGCTTTCTATTTCCTCTTTTCGATCTAACATCGTTAGAAGCGCTTCCTTAAAATCCCTTTGGGTAATTTTAGCATCCGAATGCGTATAAATTTCATCTTTAGGGATTCTATTTTGGTAGACCCTTCTCAAGGAAATATCGACGGCTTTTTTACAAATAGCCGCAATAAAAGCTCCTGATTGACCGATGGTGTGTTCGGCAAGCTCATCAAATTCGATACCCTCGTCTAAATTTTTCATTTTTTTGGTATGGATTTGAAAAATCTCTTTTCTTGCCTTTAAATCCGGCAATCCCATTTCTATATGAAGACCGAGCCTGCCGGGTCTAAGAATTGCGCTATCGATGCAATCTTTCCTATTAGTAAGAGCAATAACTAGCGTATTATTAAGGGACTTAGCAGAACCGTCCAGCTCCTTTAAAAAAGTTCGAACCACACTTTGTCTTGCAGCTATCTCATCTTCACCAACTTTTTGGCCTAAAGCATCAAATTCATCGATAAGAATGACATGAAGCTGGCTATCAGCACCATTTTTTTCCTGATCTTCCCTTGCAAGTTTAAACATATTTCGAACATTCGCCTCAGAGCCCCCGAGCCATTTATTCCAAATATCAGGCCCTGAATAATAATGGACTTGCGCATTCATTAGTTTTCCAATCAACCTTGCAAAAATGGTTTTTCCGGTTCCAGGAGGCCCATATATTAAAATCCCCCTTTCCGGTTGAAGATCCATGCTTGTGATGTAATCTTTGTAATCACCCCAAGAAAGCTTTATGGCTGTGAGAGCCTCTTTTAATAGATCCGGCACGCCCCCGACTCCAAGCTCTATCAAAGTTTCCCCAATGTTATCGTAATTAAGGTCTTGAACTGCCGGTACCACTACAAGGTTGCTTTCATTATCGGTATAAAATTGAATTTTGGTTTCGGGTGTCCATTGATATAAGAAAGGATAAGACCCTTGAGCTATCCGATCTTTTGACGTGATCTCCATAATTTGAAAGTTGACTTTTTGCCCATTGTCTAATACGGCGGCCACATTTTGATCTTTCAAAAAACATTTTACGGTATCTTTAAATGCAACCTTTAAAGCTTCTTCTTCCAATATGGGTTTCTTTTTATTTTCATCATCTTCACCAAGAAGGATCCTTTGAAACGACTTACTCTTATTGTCCGGAAGGGTTGGTTTAATGGTGATGCTTTCAAGATCGATTGGCACACTCTTTTGAACTAAATCGACCATGAGCTTCTTATTACTATAAACTTTTATGAGGGTTTCTTTGCTTAAATGGTATAATGGCTTTATGGTGTCATCGTCATTTTCTGTGAAACCCATACACTTCGCTTTATTTAATTTTAAAAGAAACTTTCCCTTGGCGAGTTCAAGAACAATTTTTCCGCCAATCGGTAAAGATCTCTCCTCGCTTAAAATAGCTTCTTTGATTTCCTCAAAACTGGCCCAAAGGCGCTTTCCCGTTTTTAGGTTCTCTTTAGCCGTCGTATCTAATATTTCAAAAACTACTTCATTTGCAGGTTGCGCCTCAGAGGCCACGGATGTGAATATGATTTGTGAATGCCCACTGATTCTTATCGCATGATCTCTTAACTGAAAAGCGATCTCATTTTGATTCTCAAACTCCCCTTCCTCCACGTTGGATATAATTTCAGACCCTTTCTTTAACTCAACGCTTTTGAATCTAATCGTAACAGCGTGATCACCTGAAATTTGCAAGTGCTTCTCTTCTCCTGGAATAATTTTAAATTTGGAAAATTGCTCTCTCACCCATTGGCTTAGTTCTGAAAATGCAACGGGAACCGGGACCGGCTTTTCCCCTTTTTTCCAACCTTCGTTAAGCCCGCCTTCCAAAGCGCCTATAATTCGAGCGGAAACTCTAGTTACTTTACAAACTGAAAATTCAAATCTTGCAATCCCCTCATCTTTCATTTCTTCAAAAAGCGCTATTTCGTCGTCACCTGAACTCCATTTAACTTTAGTAGCGCTTGTAATCTTTCCGTAATAGGGTATCTTCTCAATAAAGGGGTTATCTTTTTCAATGTCCTTAAAAGCCCAACTATCTACAATTGCAACAAGCGGGCCGATCGCCGGATGTTTGATAAACAACTCTTGACCCATCCTAATAACTTTTCCTTGCCAAAGTTGTCTCAGAATATCTTGAAGAGAGTCGACAAGAATTTTTTTAGGGTCATTTTTACCAAATCCATTCAGCTCTCCTCTACCATAAACTTTTAAAGATAATTGAGTTATAACACCCGATCTTTGATCAAAACGTGAAATAACAGTCTCTACGCCTCTTGGACCTTTATCAATTGCCCTTTTTACTTGAGAAAAGAAGTGTGTGGGTACATACATTGAATTCTTTTTAACAGAAGGATCGGGAAACGCAGGAAAAGGAAAATTCGCTACACTGACTAAAGGATATTCAAGCTCACCCTCTTCTTCTTTTTCACCCGATGGAAATAGATCCTCATAAGTTCTAGGATTTAAACGAACTCCATTCTCGGCAGCTCTTGTAATGTCCGGGTCCCTTAATACCGCTACCGCAACGGTATGAGAGTCCTTTTCAACTCTTTGTTTTTTTTCAGCTCTTGGGGAGTCCTTTTTACCTTTAGTTTTAGAAGTGGAAGGTTCACACATTTCCCTTTTTCTTGTGTTGGATTCTTTTAATCCCGGATCATAGGGAGATCCCCCCTTTATTCCTGTAACGCCTGTCATAATTTTACTCCGTCTTAAGTTTCTTTTGTCTTAGCCAAAAAATTGTTAAAGTTCTCATTTCTAATGGCTATTTTCGCTAACGTCTTCAATTCCTTATTTAGATGGATCAAAATGAAAATTTAATCCACAATTTTTTTATAGCTTAAAAACCGCTGATTTTATAAATTGAAATTTTTTTTATATTATATTTTTGCTGCAATCTTCTGGCTAAAAATGCCTCATGAAATTCATTTAAGCCTTTTTTTGGAAAGGTTCCTAAGCTTTCAGATAAAATGGGAATAATGTAATTCGCTTTACAAAAATTAAAAATTAAACTTTATTGTGCTTAATTAAGCGGCTTCCCTTGAAGCTTATTAAAATCATTTGCTTTAAGACTTTTTTTGGAGAAATGCTATGCAAGAAACTATTCGTTCTCTTAGGCCTTATTTCTTTTTTGAGAGCCTAGTATTTATTTTACTTGGAATTGCAGCTTTGGCGGTTCCTTTCATTTTTACCTTAAGCATAGGCTTATTGATAGGCTCTCTTTTTCTTATCGGAGGGCTTGTACAGGGGTTTAGAACTTTAAAATCCGGAGTCCATTCTACCGGTTTTTGGCCTTCTCTATTAGTGTCTATCCTTTATGTCCTAGTAGGGCTTTATCTTTTATTTTTTCCTCTAAGAGGAGCTGTCACTTTAACACTTCTTTTAGCCGTCTATTTTTTCCTCGAGGGAATTTTTAAGATTTTCTTTAGCATCTCCGCAAGAAACTTACCGCAAGCAGGTCTTGTTTTTATAAGCGGGTTGCTTTCATTTTTAATTGGCTATATCATTTATGCCGCTCTTCCCGGAAGTGCTAGCTGGGCAATCGGTGTCCTTGTCGGGATTGATTTGTTAATTATTGGAATTACTCTTCTCATTATTACTCTATCAGTTCCAAAGTCTAGTGAGAGAATTTAAAAAGTATTTATAAAGAGGGTTTATTAATAAACCCTCTTTTAAGGTAAAGCGCTGATGGGATCTCTAGCTACTTTTTTCTATTCATTCTTGACTGTCGCTTTAGTATTCTATACTCTTTCTGTCGGAAAAGATCTTTTCATTCCAATTTTTATTGCCATTGTCATTTGGTTTTTATTAGCAAGCTTAGCCGGCGCAATTCAAAAAGTTAGATTTTACCATTATAAAATAAACTACCCGCTTGCCATTACCCTTGCCCTTTTCATGGGAGGCTATGGCCTTTGGTTAACTTATTTACTCATGGTAGAAAATATCTCGCAAGTTATTGAAGCTGGGCCCTTTTATCAAGAACGCTTCAACCACCTGCATGAAGCCTTAATGACCAAGCTCAACATTCAAAAACCTCCTGCCTTATCGGATCTTATCGGCTCTTTTAGTGTTGTAGACATAGCTTCAGGGGTTGCTCAAATGTTGACCACTTTTGCAAGTAATTTAGGGGTCATTTTTCTCTATGTAATTTTTATGCTTATGGAGACAGGCTCTTTTGATGAAAAGCTTAAGGCTTTAATTCCAAATAAGGAAAAAAGACAAGATGTTCAAAAGCTTGTGGCTAGAATCACAAAGCAAATCCAGTCCTATATTTGGATAAAAACAATAGTAAGCATAGCAACCGCTTTAATCAGTTATTTTGTTCTTTGGGCGGTGGGCGTTGATTTTGCAGCTTTTTGGGCATTTATCATCTTTATTTTAAATTATATCCCAACGATCGGTGCAATTATCGCAACCATTTTGCCTTGCATGCTAACCCTTGTCCAATTTGAAAGCTTAACTCCCTTTCTTATTGTCACTTGCACGTTGATTTCCATTCATTTTATCATAGGAAATATCATCGAGCCAAAATTAATAGGCAGATCGATTAATTTAAGCGGGCTTGTGATTTTATTCTCTCTTGCCGTTTGGGGTCATATTTGGGGGATGGTCGGACTTTTTCTTTCAATACCGATAACAGTCATTACAAGCTTAATTTTAGCCAACTTTCCAAAAACCCGTTTTCTTTCGATTCTTCTTTCAGAAAATGGGGAAATTTACGAGGAAGAAAACAATCATCTTTCACTTTGAAATTACTCATTGAATTTCTGACACTCTTCCGGAATATATTCATCAGGCACCCCGCTGATAGGATGCTCGCCGCTTGATTCTAAAATAGAATTCAGCCAAAAGTAGATATTTTCTTTTCTTATTTTTTGGCGTAATTTTTTCATGCGGAAATGCCTTTTTTCTTCAGACAGAGTCAAGGCTTCATATATGCTTCTAGAAGTTCCTTCAACATCGTAGGGGTTAATTAAAAAAGCTTCCTTTAATTGGCAAGCTGCCCCTGCAAATTCACTTAAAACCAAAGCTCCTTTTTCTTCAATGTTGGCAGCCGCATACTCTTTGCAAACAAGATTCATCCCATCTTTAATAGGTGTCACAAGCGCAACATCGCTTGCCCTGTAAAAGCCAAGAAGCTGAACCGGGGTTAGGGAATGGAACATATAGTGGATAGGGATCCAGCCAGGGCTTGTGTATTCGCTATTAATTTGGCTGACGGCTTTATCTATTTTTTCTTTTAGGTCAATATAGCCTTGAATATCAGTCCTTGAAGGGACAATCACTTGAATAAAATTTACTTTGCGGTGAAACTCAGGAAAAGATTTTAGAAAATTGGCAATCGCTTCTAGACGATAGGGGATTCCTTTTGTATAATCCAGCCTATCCACACTAAAGACAAGCTTTCTACCCGGCAGAGACTGCCGGATGGATTGAACTTCTTTTTCAACCTCAGGGCTCTTAGCTTTTTCTTCAAACTCATCAAAATCAATGCTAATTGGATAAACCCCTACCTTTGTAACGGTGCTATCCGTAAGGCAAAGAGTTTTATTTCCGCTGCCTCTAAAGATGGCATCTTTAAGAAGAGCTTTTGCATTATAAATAAAGTTTCTCATATCACGTTGAGTTTGAAAACCTAACGAATCAAAATCAAGTAATGCCCTTAAGATTTCGAACCTCCATGGTATTTTAAGGAATATATCGATAGGTGCAAAAGGAATGTGGAGGAAGAAAGAAAGCTTATAATTAAAGTAATTTTGCTTTAAGTACTTACCGACAAGCATTAAATGATAATCATGAATCCAGATAAAATCTAAATTTTTGGCAATCGACTTAATCTTTTCAGCAAATTTTATATTTACGCTTTGGTAACCCTTCCAATAGGAGGGCTTAAAGTTGCATAAAGCGTGAAGGTCGTGAAAGAGAGGCCAGATAATCTCATTTGCGAATCCTTCATAATAATCTGCGATTTCCTCTTTAGTTAAAGAAATCGAGACTAGTTTAAAACCTGCTTCCTTTTCAAACTCATGCAAGGCTTTTGCAATCTCTTCTTCTGAAAAATCATGCGTCCCGATCCACCCAATCCAAATTCCCTTATGCTTCTTTAAAAGAGGGGCCATGGCTGTAATAAGCCCTCCTGATCCGGGCACAATATGCGGCTTGCCATCTTTTTTAGTAATAATAATAGGAAGCCTATTTGAAACGACGATCAATCTCCCGGTAATGCTATTTTTTTGATGTTTTATCATTGGTACAAGCTTGATTTAATTCAGAAAGGATAAAATTTTTTAATACTCTCTTAGAAAAAAACTTTCAATAATTTTATATACCGTATGATAGGTTGAGATAAAGGTCAGATTAAGAGGTTCCTTTGGAAAGCTTATTAAAAAATCTTTTTGAAAGCCTGGAAAACGAAACTTCTTTCTCGCTTACACCCAATTCTTTAATAACTGAACTTGCCTCAGGTTTCTTTATTGATTATGAGACACTTGCTGAGGAGTATAGGAAAGGGCTAAAAGTTCAAAATCTAGGGGGCTTTATTCCTGAATCCTTGTCCCGGGAAGAGAAATTAATCTATTTAACGCTTTCTCATTTAAGACAAAACAATAGCGCGATCATTTTTGAAAAAATACCTGATAAAAATTTTAAAAAACCTCTTGAAATCGGTTCAGGTCCTCTTCATACAACCGGAAGCTCTTTCTTAACCTCGCCTTTAAGCCAATCAAAGAGAAAAAACTTCCTATATCTTGAGATTAACCCTAAAATTATCTCTTCAATAAAGGGCCTGGTAAAAAATCCCCCTTTAATCGAAGGCGATCTTCTTAACCTTGAAGGGCTTTTTAAGGGAGAGGCTTTTACACTGATAGCAGGCTCCAATATTTTAGATACCCTTTCTAAACAAGATTTGGAAAAAGGGCTAAAAGAAGTCCATGCGGTTTTAAAAAATGAGGGCCTCTTAGTGCATTTGCTTAATTTAGAACCTTTTATTTATTCCATTATTCATACTTTCTCAAAAAATAAGACCTTATTCATTCCCAATCTTGGCTATCAAAATCGGGGTTTTGTCTTAGTTGAAGACCTAAAAGAGTTTGGATTCACTTCTCTTGAAATAGAGGTTCTACAATTTATTGAAGGGCTAAACCCTCTTGAAAAAGAACATTTTTTTAACGCTTCTTTAAAGCTTAATAATGGAAGGGCGCTATCAAAGCTTAGTGAAAAAATTCTAAAGAGACACCCTGAAGCCTTGCTCCCCTTTACCGAAATCTTTTCTGATTGGATAAAAAAAATCTCAAAAGAAATCGGCTTTAAGCTAATCGATGAGGGATGCGTCTCCTCAAGAAAAAAGCTAGACTTACCCGTCGATTCTTCCTATAAAGAGCAGCTCATCCATATTGGCCCGATGGGTAAAAAAATCACGAAAAATGAGAAGACCTCAATCCTTGAAGCCGAAACCTATTTTTTTATTCTAAAAAAATAACATAGGGATTTTTTCATTTATTTGTTAAAATAGTTCCTATCTTTTAATTTATTATAAATAACTATGCTTTGCATCCATACAGCTTTCCAATCTGAAGCAAACCCATTTATCAAAAAATGGCGTTTGAAAAAGCAAGAGAACCACCCTTTTCCGATATATACGAAAGATGAGATCGTTCTTGGCATCTCAGGCCCTGGAAAATTAAAGACAGCTTGTCTCATTACTTACATGGGAGCAATCTATAAGCCCCTTTCGTTTCTAAATTTCGGGATTGCCGGCCATCCAACTCTATCTCTTGGGGAAACTGTTTTTGGAGGCAAAATAACGGATGCGTCGTCCAAAAAAACTTTTTACCCTGTTCCTATAATACCGCATAAAATCAAGGTTGTTGAAATCACAACAGTTGAGAAGCCGGAGGAGAACTACCTCAAAGACACTTGCTATGACATGGAAGCGTTCGGTTTTTTTCATGCCGCGCAATTATTTACAACAGCTGAGTTCATTCATTCCCTAAAAGTAATCTCGGACAATAAGGACGCCTCTTTTAAGCATATAACCCCCTCTTTTGCAGAAGAGCTTATGGATAGCTCTAAAGAAAATCACATCTGTTACGCAGAATCTCTTTTAGCTAAATGTAAAGAGTATCAAGGGCAAATTACAGTTGGAAATTGTTTTATGCCGGAGAATTTTTCATTTACAGTCTCAGAAAAACTACAAATGAATGAGCTATTAAGACGCTATCAAGTGCTTTCGAAAAGCCCTTTAGATGCTGCTTTTTTTGAGGATTGTACGACAGCAAAAGAAACTCTAAACAAGCTTCGAAATAAACTTCAATCGCTTCCCATTTCCTTTTTATGAGGTTTTCTTAAACATGTTCAGCTTAATCTATGTAGAAGAAGAGATATGGGATCATCCGGAAACTCAGGCTATAAAAAGACGATTTTCTAAACTTCCCGTCATTAAATGCGAACGTTTTGGAGAAGTTTTTAATCGAAAAAATCAAAGTTTTAGACTGCAAAAAGAAAATCCCGCTCTCATCCTTGCCAAAAAACAAGGCAATCTAGTTCTTAAAGTGCCTGAAGGCCATGGCATTGGCGGGACTAACAACTATTACTTCTCTCACATGCTTAATTGTGTTTTTGATTGCAGGTACTGTTTTCTACAAGGCATGTACTCATCAGCCCACTATGTTTTATTTATCAACGCGGAAGACTTTAAAGAAGCGATTATAAAAACAGCAAAAGAAGTAGAGACCCCATACTTTTTCTCCGGCTATGATTGCGATAGCCTGGCCCTGGAAAATATAACCGGCTTTGTCAAAGGCATTCTTCCCGTTTTTAGAAAAATAGAGAACGCTTTTCTTGAGCTTAGAACAAAGAGTGTGCAGATCAAGTTTCTCCTAAGAGAAAAACCAATGCCAAATTGCATCACCGCCTTTACCCTATCTCCTGAACCCATCGCAAAAGCATTAGAGCATAAAGCCCCTTCATTTAAAGAAAGGCTAAAAGCATTAAAATACCTCCAAGAAGCCGGCTGGCCGATCGGTCTTAGATTTGACCCTTTAATATTTATGACCCGTTTTGAAGAATGCTACGGCCCCTTTTTTGAGGAAGTTTTTCAAACCTTGGATGAAAAAAGCATCCATTCCGTAACCCTTGGAACCTTTAGGTCCCCTTCCGTCCTTTTTAAAAGGATGGAAAAAATGTTCCCGGAAGAAAAATTGTTCGCTCAAGACCTTGAGGAAAAAAATGGACTTGTGACTTATAGAGAAGCTCCTTTAAAAGAAATCTATGAGTTTTCGCAAAGCAAAATATTAAAATATATTCCCGAATCGAAATTATTTACATCAATGACCTTTTAAAAGAGTACTCACTATGGATTGGAAAATTGGAGCATGTCTTATAAGCGGTGTAAGCAGCGGCATCGGAAAAGCCACCGCAGAAAAATTGCTTCTAGAAGGCGGACAAGTCCTTGGCTATTCAAGGAAAGCCCCTGAAATTTCCCATTCCAACTTTTCTTATTTCCCTTGTGATGTTTTAAATACGAAGGAGCTTGAAACTTTCCTAAAAAAAATCAAAAAAGAAAATATCACCTCTCTTGTCCTTAACTGCGGGATCGGTCTTTTTGGCCATCTAGAAGAGATGTCCATAAAAGAAGCTAAAGATTTATTTGAGGTGAACTTTTTCTCTCACATGTCAGCTGTTAAAGAACTTCTTCCCGAATTTAAAAAAAGGGGCAAAGGACATATCATTGCTATCGGATCGGAATCAGCTCTTGTTGCCAAAAGAAAGGGAAGCCTTTACTGCGCTTCGAAATTTGCTCTTAGAGGTTTTATAGAAGCTATGAGAGATGAGCTTGAATCAAGCGGGATAAAAGTCACAATGATTCATCCCGGAATGGTTGAAACACCTTTCTTTGATGATCTTTTTTTTAAGCCGGGAGAAGATGAAAGCGAACATTTAAAAGCAAAGGATGTGGCGGAAGCTGTCTTTTATGCGCTTTCTTCAAGACCTGGATGTGTGATTGAGAACATCGTCCTATCACCGCAGAAAAAGAAAGTGCTTTTTAAAAAGAACCAGTAACTAAATGCCGCTTTAACCCAATTTCTTCATAGCTTCATCTGTAAAAGTGTCAATGACCTCTTTAACAGATAGAATTGAGTGAATCGCCTCAACACTTTTGCCGGCTTGCCAATAATCCTTAGAAGAGCCGCCTTCCCTTGAAATCTTTTTAAAATCGCGAACGGCCGTAAGCCCATACCACATCCGCATCCATTTTTTGGTTAAGCGGTGCTGCAATAAAAATCGGGCAATAGGGCCTGCATGCAGTCCAATTTTTTGTACATAGGGCGTATTGATGACAGAAAGCGGGATGCCGGTCACTCTTTCTGTTAAAACAATATCTTTCTCCCCTGCTTTGACAATGGCTTCTTTATAAGCTTGCTTTTCACTGCACTCAAAAGTTGCAATAAAGCGTGTTCCCATCTGAATGCCGTCATAGCCTATTTCTAAAGCTTCGATAAACCCTTCCGGGCTTCCAATCCCGCCTGCTAAAATGATAGGAACGTTAAAAGGACTCAATTCGAGATAAAGCTCTTTGGGGCTTTTTTTGCCCGCATGACCGCCCGCCCTATTATTAACTGCAATTAATCCGTCTACCCCTTTTAAAAGCGCTTTTTCCGCCCATTTTTTTTCTGTCACATCATGAAAGACAAACCCGTTTTTTTCTTTAACTTTTTTTACGACTTTTTCCGGATTTCCAAGGGCAGTAATAAAAAATCTGCACCCTTCTTCTAGAGCAATATCTACGGTTTTAAGCATCCTTTCTTCATAAATTTTAGAAGAGCTTTCGACGATGATATTCATCCCCCAAGGCTTATTAGTTAAGTTTTTTATTTTCTTTAAGCCATCCTTAAGATCGTAGCCATGGACATACGTTAAGGATAATGGCTGAACAATCCCTATCCCGCCGGCTTCGCTTGCAGCCGCCACAAGCTCGGGGTTGCTGCAAGGGTACATGGCTCCGCAAATAATCGGTGTTTTTATTCCAAGAAGAGAGGTGAATTTCGTTTTTATTAAAGCAGCCATGAAAACCTTATTTTAAGAAAATCTTAAAACCCAAGTTGCAACTTGGGTCTAAAACTGATATAAGCTCAAAACTGCTATCTAAACAAGATTTTTATGCCAAAATTTAAAAACCCTTTTATAGAAGACACCAAAAAAACTCTTTGGCGCTTTTTGAAGTGGCGCTTTACAAGAAGAGAAAATAATAATGGCTTTGAAGAAATCCCTGCCGTAAAGATTGATCTTGAAGCTATTTATCACCCTATATATGAAAATCAAGTTCTTTGGATCGGACACTCGACACTCCTGATTCAATGCGAGGGGATCAATATTTTAACAGATCCTGTTTTTAGCAACCGCTGCTCACCTCTTGCTTTTGCCGGTCCTAAAAGACTTGTGAAGCCCGCCCTCTCGCTTAAGGAGCTCCCCAAAATTGACTATGTGCTCATCTCTCACAATCACTATGATCACCTGGATGAAAAAACCGTCAAATTTCTCGGGAATAATCCAAAATGGCTGATTCCTTTAGGGTTAAAAAAATGGTTTTTAAAAAGACACATCACAAATCTAGTTGAGCTTGATTGGTGGCAGTCTTATAAAACAAAAAGAATTGAATTTTTTTGTCTGCCTGCTCAGCATTGGTCTAAAAGGAGAATTAGAGACGATTTTAAAACCCTTTGGGCTTCATGGGCAATCTTTCGTAAGGATCATCGCTTCTGGTTTGCGGGAGATACCGGCTATAACCCTTATCAATTTAAAGAAATCGGACGGCGTCTTGGGCCCTTTGACTTTTCAGCCATCCCGATTGGGGGCTATCAGCCAAGATGGTTTATGAGAAAATATCATATTAATCCGGAAGAGGCTGTAAGGATTCACCTGGAAGTTCAATCCAAGCTGTCTCTCGGTATTCATTGGGGAACTTTTAAACTTACCGATGAGCCTATTTTAGAGCCGCCTCTTGAGCTTGAAAAAGCTAGAAAAAAATGGCACTTGCGTAAAAAAGATTTTGTAACGCTTCCTGTCGGTGAAATTCTAAAAATTTGAGGTTAGCTTTACAATTGTTTCGACATGCATGGTTTGAGGGAACATATCAAAGGGTTGAATGCCCTCCACCCTAAAGCCTCTCTCAATCAAATAGCTTAAGTCGCGAGCTAAAGTTGCGGGATCGCATGAGATATAAATTAAGTTTTTAGGTTTCATTTTGGCAAGGACTTCTAAAACAGCAGGCTCACAGCCCTTTCTCGGAGGATTTAAAAAAACGGTATCAAAGTAGCCTAATTTATGAATAAGGACTTCTGTTTTACCTGCGTAAAAAGAAACATTAGTAATGTTATTTTTTTTAGCATTCTTTTCAGCATCTAGCACTGCTTCTCTAACATATTCGACGCCCACCGCTTCTTTAACGTGAGAGGCGGATAGAAGACTTAATACCCCAACGCCAGAATAAGCATCCAAAAGTCTCTCATTCCCTTTTAAATCGGCCCATTCAATCGCTTTTTTGTAGAGATTTTCCGCTTGCTTTGGGTTGACTTGAAAAAAGGAAGCCGGGGACACCGAAAAGACTTTTCCTAAAATGATTTCATCAATTGAGCTTAGGCCTGCAAGAGTTGTAAAAGTTTTTCCAAGAATGACATTATCATCTCTTGAATTCAGATTTTCAATCACCCCTTTTATGGCAGGGTATTCTTGATGGAGAGCTTTGGCAAGGTTCTTTATTTCTTCAGTATTTGCTTTTGAAACGATAAAAACAACAAGTGCGGACTTTGTGGTAATAGCGCTTTTTATAAGAAGGTGTCTTAACACCCCTTTTCTGGTTTTAAAATCGTAAGGTTGAATGTTAAATTCCACCATCTTTTCTTGGATAGCTTTAAAGAGCGTCTCACCAAGCGCATTATGAATTAAACAAGCATCGACTGGAACCACATCATGTGAGTGCTTAGCATATAGGCCAAAGGCGATGGAGCCTTCATTTTTTACAGCCGGCAATTGAATTTTATTTCGATACCCTAAAGGGTCGGGAGAAGGGACGCAAGGGTGTACTTCAGGGTCTTTTATTTTAGCGATGCGCTTCATCGCTTCAAGAACCTTTTCTGTTTTTAACTTAAGCTGCGCCCTATAATCTAAATGCATGACCTGACAGCCGCCGCATCTATCAAAATAAGGACAGGGCGGTTTCACCCGATCGCTAGAAGGTTTTAGGATGTCGATAAGATTTGCTTTGGCATAGTTCTTCTTTTTTAAGTAAAGGTCTGCCGTCACAAGCTCTTCCGGAAGAGCGCCCTCTATAAAGACGGCAAGCCCTTCCTTATGGCCGACCCCCTCGCCTGTAGAAGAGAGGGATCGCACTTCAATTTGGGTGATGTCTTCCATTTAAACCGCTTTGATTACAGCGCCGATAACATCAAACCCTTGAGCATCATGAATCTCAACAAGATACCTCTTGCCGAATTTAGTGACTTTTCTGCCGTCATTGATGATCACTTGACCATCAATCTCAGGGCATTGTCCCTGGTGGCGTCCTACCATGAGCATATCCGTTTCCGGGTGATAGCCTTCGACAAACACTTCAATTTTCTTGCCGATGAGTCTCTTATTTTGTTTTTCAGAGGCTTTAATGAGAATTTTAGTGAGCTCTTTTTGTCTTTTTTCTTTTACTTCTTCTTCAATCTGATTGGGAAGATCGTAGGCGTAGCTTCCGGGTTCCCTTGAAAAAGTAAAGACGCCGACATTTTCCAGGGGATGTTCTTTAACGAAAGCCACAAGCTCTTTAAACTGCTCTTCGGTTTCTCCCGGAAACCCGACAATTAAACTTGTCCTAATGGCAATCTCCGGAATTTCTTTTCTAAGTTTCGTGATGATTCGGATAATATCTTCTTTGGAGGTTGCCCGATGCATAGATTTGAGCATGTCGTTGTTAATGTGCTGAATCGGCATATCAAGATAAGGACAAATTCTTGGCTCGCTCTTCATTAGCTCGATGAGCTCATCTGTGATTTCATCAGGATAAAGATAAAGCAAGCGGATCCAGAAATTCCCTTCTTCTTTTAAAAGCTCTTTTAAAAGGTCTAAGAGTCCCTCGCTTCTTTTAAAACCTTGGTCCTTACCGTAATCGCCAAGGTCTTGCGCGATCAAAATGACTTCTTCAACCCCGCCTTTAATAAGGGTTCTAAACTCTTTTAGGATTTGCTCTTTACTCTTACTTTTTAAAGGCCCCTTGATGGCCGGGATCACACAGTAGGCGCATCTTTTTCGACAGCCTTCCGCAATTTTCAAATAAGCAAAGTGTTTTGGCGTCGAGAGTTGACGAGGCACTTCTCCGGCTTCTAAATAACTTTTTAAAGGCGTGATTTCCTCGCCTTGACTTTCGCTTTCAACGGCCTTTAAAATCCCCTCTACATCCCCTGACCCTAGCATGTAATCCACCGAAGGAAAAGCTGCCTTTACTTCTTCACTATGCCTTTGGACCATGCAGCCGGTAACAATCACCTTAGCGCTTTTCTTTCTTGTGCTTAACGCCATATCGATGGTGGATAGGGATTCATCTCTTGAAGCTTGCAAAAAACCGCAAGTGTTGATGACAATGTAGTCGGATTTTTTTATGTTTTCCTCGGGCTCATACCCGGCCTTTAGAAGAATGCCAAGCATGACCTCGCTATCGACAAGATTCCTCGGGCACCCAAGGCTAATAAAATGCACTTTATTGCCGCGGATGTAAAAATTAGGTTTATTCCCTTTAGTATTTACAGCCTTTGGCTTCTCATTTTTTGGTTTTTCAGGTTCGGGGTTCTTCTTTTCCTTGTAGACAGGAAGCATAGGTCAAGCGCCTTTGTTAAACAATTATTTAAATTATAAAATCCAATTCAAAAAATTTTAACTTACTAAATGAATAAAATCCAGATTTTTTATCTGTCGACACAACTATATATAAAATAATTTTTTACTAATTATAAGAAGGTTATATAAATTTATACAAAGGGAAGACTTAAAGCCTGATTGAAAATAGGCGGATGGACTACGATTAGAATATGTATAGAGTTCAAAAATAATAAAAAGGTTTTATTATGGAGCAATCAACTAACCCAACCCAAACTTTTGATTCCCGATGTCATTTTTTCGAAGTAGAAAAACGAAGTTCCAACCCACTTCCTCCCCAAAATTTTAACCCCTCGATTCTCAATCGAATTGAAGGCTCAAAAGAAAAGGCATTGACTAAAGAAGCCTTGCCTTCTAAAAAATTGGGGGTCGATTTTAATAAAAAAACTATAAAGAAAGAGAGTGCATCAACTAAAGACGTCTCTCAAAAAGAGATGAGTCAAATTACGAAAGGTTTGCAAGAACTAGGATTATCAGGTGATTTTTCTATAGATGAGCTTTCCAAAGCTTTGGAAAACAACTCGCTTGATCAAAAGGAGGAGCATCTTTTAGCTTCCCGCGTCTCTAACTCTGAAGAGCCATTTTCTGCTTCAAAAATAGTTTTACAAGCCGAGAAGCTAATTAGGAGGCATAATAGAATTCTTCAACAAATCCATACTATTCAGGCTACAATCAAACAAAAACTTCAAAATAGCGAACGGGTCGATGCCTGTTTGGTATTTATGGCAATCAATTTAGCTTGTCAAAAGTGAAATATTAGCATCGGCATCTAAGATAGCTTGTTACTTGGCATTACCAATAAAAGGTTAGTAAATTAATCGAGTAAACTTATAATAATAAAAATTATAAAATTATTTTTTACCCTCCCTAAAAAAGATTTAATCAATTAATATTTCTCACTATTTATAAATTATGATTTTAATAAACTTAAGAATAGTTTTAAATGGTTTGTCAAATTTCGAAAAACTTAAACTATAAGAGATTTAAAAAATGAACCAAACTAATCCAAACCAAACTTTTAATGCCCGATGCCATTTTTATCCCATCATGCCTACCTCATCTATGCAACCGCAAACTCCAATTCGTACACCGACTAAGACCTATTCAAGGGCCTCACTCATCTCCCGAATTGAAGATGCTCAAAGAGCAGCAGGAACCCCTCCTACGCAAAAAAAACTGGGTGTAGATTTTAAAGAGAAATCCATTAAGAAAGGAACGTCCCCAAAAAAAGAAGTTTCTGAAAAAGAAATGAATCAAATTATAAGAGGCCTAAATAGTTTGGGTTTAGCAGACGCATCTTTACAAGATTTAAGGGACGCTACGGAAAGAACAAAAGTTCCAACGCAAACCAATCTTCCAAAAGCTGATTTAGAGAAAAAAAGAAGTCGAAATAAGCAGCTCCATATTCAAATGGCTTTGATTGACTACGCTCTCAGATCAAAAATTCCAGGAAAAGAGCTAGGGACGGGTCGTTTGTACCTTGGAGCTATTAGCTTGAATACGCCCAAACTTGGTAGTTAAGGTTAAGCTCAACAAGAACTTCGTCTTGGGCCATGACAAGCATGGCCAGACTTATTTCTAATAATTGTCCAAACTGCCTTGTATTTCAAAAGCATCTGTCCCCGTTTTCTCAAAAAATGCATTATTATCATCGCCTCGAAGAATCGTAGCTCCCGATCCGCAATCATAAAAGCCTCCTTCAATAGTTCTTGAAGAAATATTTAAATCGGAACCAACCTTAGCTCCAATTGGGATAGCGATCCTCGTTTGATAGCCTAGGAAGCCACCCGGGAATATTGGCATGGCCAGGATAGTAATAGTTATAAGATTGCCATCGCTCTCATGGGGAATGAAATACCCAAGATCATAATTTTTTTGTGCCGGGACATCGATCATGTTTTGAATAATATGTCCCTGATTAAGAATCTTAAGTGAGCCTTCAAAAGAATTTGTTACTCTCCAATAAATTTTTATTTTTTTGTCTTCCCTGTTCATAAAGGACAATCCTATTCTATTACCCGGGATCAAAGGCCTATCACGAGTGACCGCCTTTTCGGTATCTAAATCAAAGAACCTTAAAGCTAAAAGTAGTTTTTGGGGATACGCAGTCGTATTGGGTGCTATTGGACTTATAGGTGAGCTGTCATTTATTGGTTTTTCATCTGAAAGATTGGATATTTTTTGAGGCTCCTCTGAAGACTGATTGACATAAGAAGAAAGCTTTTGTATTTTTGGCGGCTTTGAATAAGAGGTTTTCTCTGATTGATTAGTATTTTCATCCCTTTTTCTTTTTTTTTCTGAAGAGTGAGCGCTTTTAGTCTTAGATTTTTTATTTTCCTTTTTTTCCAGCTTCTCATGAACTTCCTTTTCCCTTTTTCTTTTTCTAAAAAGGTCTTGGGGAGATAAGAAACTTTCCTCAAGTTGAGAAACAGTTTTTTCAACTTTAAGTTCTCCTAACTTTTTTTCTGCATTTCTTTCAACCCTCAACCTTAAATCTTTTAAGGTATAGTTTTGAGAAGTAATAAAAGAAAATTTCTTTTTTTTATGCGGCTCGATTAGTCTTGAGATCCCATCACTGCCTAAGCCTGCATAGGCTTGGATAGGGGTATCACTTCTACTGAAGACCACTAAAGCCACATGGGTTGATTTGGGAATTTCTTGTTCATCCAATATGTTTGTTTTATCATTTCGATCAAAAGCTCTAGCTAAATAGACTAAGGATTGATTGTCTTCTAAATGGTTCATAATTCCTCTAGTTTAAATGGCTGAAGACTATATATTCATGACAACATTTTAGTAAACATTTGCTCATCTTTTTTATGATATCGTATGAATGTTTGATTTATGAATTGAAAAAATCTTTAAGCGGGTTTAAATTTTCGGATAAGTTTTAAAAGAAGTAAAGCCAAGGATTGAAATGCATCATTCTGTAGAATTAAAAGATTGCACCCCTTTTTTTCCATCAACACCCCCTTCAACAAGCCCAATCAATACCTCTAAATCAGTCCAGGAAAAACCAACATTGTCACGAATTGAAACAACAAGAAGAGAAGCCATGAGCCTTGAAAAGGCTCCTAAAAAGAGGGGTCTTAATTTTAGTAAAAAAAGAATTACGAAAAAAGAATCTGGAAAAGAAGAAGTCTCAGAAGGAAAAATGGAACTTATTCTAGAGTCTTTGAAAAACATGAGACTTGAGGAGTCTCCCACAAATGATGAACGCTCGAACATTATTCCTTGTGCAACATCAGCATCATTATCTACGAATTCGAAAAGTTTGAAACAAGAGTTAATTATCTTTCTTGTGGAGCAAATGCTAGGAGAAAACTTTCCGCAAGTTAATCCGCCAACCCTATGTCTTCTATTTTTATCAATCGAAGGTAAGAACCCGTCTTTAAAAAAGTAGCTTAAAAAAGCTTTTAAGCCCATTTATTGACTTCTTTAAATAAGGTACAATACTTATGTTCAAGCCCCTTTTGATGTTTCTTCTCCTATCTTTTTTTCCGCTCTACTCCCAATATAAAGTGATAATCGATACCGACCCCGGCATTGATGATGCGGTAGCCATCCTCTTAGCTTTCCAATCCCCTGAAATTGAAGTGATCGGCCTCACAAGTACTTTTGGCAATCATGATATTGATGTCACGACAAAAAACTGCCAAATTTTACTTGAGCTTGCAGAAAAAAAAATCCCCATTGCCAAAGGCTTTAAAGGCCCTCTTGTTATTCCCAAAAGACCGAATCCCGATTTTGTCCATGGCCGTGATGGGCTCGGGAACCTTTTTTTAGAGCCCAATCAAAAAGAAGGTAACTATGAGGATGCGGACTCTTTTATTATTCGCTCTATTTTGGAAAATCCTAAGGAAATAACTTTTATCGGGCTTGGGCCTTTAACAAATTTGGCTTCTGCTCTTCTTAAAGAGCCAAAAATAGCCTCTCTTGTTAAAGAAGTAATTGTGTTTGCCGGTGCCATTTACTATCCCGGCAATTGCAACCCCCTTGCTGAAGCAAACGTTTGGAGCGATCCCCACGCTGCCGATATTGTTTTTTCATCGGGCCTTCCTCTAACTACTATTTGTTTAAACGCTTCTAAAAAGCCCCAATTGACTAAACAAATTTTAAATGAGATAGAAAGAGCGAATCCAAAAATCGGTGTCTTTCTCAATCAAATCAATCAATTTTACATCGATTTTTACCTCTCGCAAAACCCTTCTTTAGAGGGGGCAAACATTCACGACTCTTTGACGATTGCCTATCTTTTAAATAAGGATCTATTCAGTTGGGTGGAAGGGCCTATTTGTGTGGTTAAGGAGGGAATTGCTGAAGGGGCTACTCTTATGGACACAAGCTCGAGCAACGAATTTTCGCCTTGGAATGAACGTCCAAAAGTGAGAGCTTGCATCGATTGCAAGGAAAAAGAAGTCGTAGCGTTAATGGTTGAGAGGTTAAGTTCTACCTCGTGAAAGTCCAATTAAGAGGCGTTTCATTTTCATAAGGCATAAAGCCATGAAACACTCTTGGATCCTCATCAAAAACTAAAGGCAAAAAAAACTTGTCCCCTTCCCACATCGGCAAGCTATTTAAGTCTTTAATAGCTATCCATTCCAAAGGTCCTTCCGGAGAATGGGAATTGACTTCCCCATCATAGCTTGTGATGATAAAAATAAAGCCGAGCCAATCTTCCAATTTCGGGCCAAACCCTGTCCAATTAATGGTTCCTCTTAAAGTGACATCCAAAGCTCTAATACCTGCTTCTTCATAAATCTCTCGCCTTAACGCGGTTTCTACATCTTCACCTCGTTCCATTTTTCCACCGAGTCCATTAAACTTACCCCTATGGTAGTCATGTTCTCTTGCGGTTCTATGGACCATAAGAACTTTATTTCGATCTTTTGACAAGACATAACCCAAAGTCCCAACAATAGGAGTGTATGGCATTCATTCACCTTTGCATCAATTTTTTTACGAATTTTTGAAAGAAGTTTAAACACAACTTGGGTTTTAATCAAAAAAAAGTTTCTTTAAAACGCATTCTCGTTTTAAAAGAGATATTTGATTTTATAAGGAACTCCTAAAAAAATGAATTTTAAAAATTGTTTTTACAATTTATGCGCGGCTGTTTGTTTCTTTCAAGTATTGCCTCTCTACTCTAATGGCGTATTAACTTGGGATGAGGCTGTTTCCGAGATGCTTTCTAATTCCCCAAGGGTTAGAAAAGAAAGCAGCGCCGTTTGCCGAATGAGAAGTTTAAAGACGCAAAGCAGCTACATCCCAAACCCTATTTTTGCCTATAGCGTTGAAAATGTTTTTGGATCGCACCACTGGGCCGGATGGGACTCTGCTGAGTCTCGCTATGAGCTTGAGCAAGCCTTTGAACTTGGCGGTAAAAGAAATTTAAGAATGGCGATCGCGCATTCTCTTTACCTTGCTGAAAAAGCCGATCTGGAGTCATTAACTTTAGCTCTTTTAAACGAGCTGCATGACCTTTTTGTGCAAAACAAAGCCGCTGAGGAGAAATTTTCTTTAAGTTTAGAAATAGAAGCGCTTGCAATTGAGTATAGCCAAGCTATCAATGAAAAGATCGCTCATGGCAAAGGGTCTTGTATAGAAAAAAATAAAGCTGAGATGGCTTTAACTCACGCTCGAATTAAAAAAGAAAAAGCCCTTTTAAACCTTAAAAGAATCCGTGATAAACTTTCTCGAACAATCGGGGTTTGTTTGGATTCTTTTGATTCTGTCGATTATCCTTTCTATGACCTGTTTCCATTTTCAACCTACTGCGACTACGCTTCAAAAATCGATTACCACCCCGAAATTGCAGCCGCAAACTTACGCTTTTTAGCAGCTTGGCAGCAAATCAAGCTTGAAAAAGCTTTTGCGGTTCCCGACTTGACTTTGCTTGTCGGCTATAAAACTAACCGGGAATGCAATGACAAGGGAATGATTTTGGGGGCCGCTTTTCCAATCCCTATTTTCAACCAAAACCAAGGCAATATTTCAAGGGCTAGGTGCGAGTATAGTGAAGCCGACGCTTTTCGAGAGGATCTAAAGCTCTTTTTAGAAAAAAGACTCGCTGATCATCTCTATGAAGGAGAAAGTGCATTGAATGAGGCGCTTTGCATACAGGAAAGCCTTTTAAAAGAAGCTTCTGAATCATATGAGTGCACTGTGGCCGGTTTTCAAAACGGGAAATTTGACGGTTTGCAAGTACTTGATGCTAAAAGCATTTATTTGGAAATTAAAGAAAAATACCTTGACGCCCTCTTGGAGTACCATCTTAAAGTTGGCGATATCGAATATTTAACCAGTAAGGAAGAGTGTCTCCCATGAAATTTTTTTATTTTATTTTCGGTTTTATAGTCGGAGGTCTTTTTCTTCTTTCCACCCACTCCATATGGAACGATCGATTTTCTTTAAAAGGCAATCCTTCCGATAATGAACTTTTAGCCCATAATGACCATGAGGAAGAAGAACACATTCACTTAAGTCCCGAAGAGACCTTTAAACTTGGAGTCACCTTTGAAAAGGCGGAGCCTCAGTATCTTGGCAAAGCCATTGTCACAAGGGGAAAGGTGATCCTTCCCGGAAATCATTTAGCGCATATTGTCCCTTCCATTACAGGGATAGCCGTCGGGGCTTTAAAAAATATTGGCGATCCGGTCTATGAGGGCGAGGTCATCGCGATTATTGAAAGTCAAGAGATGGCAGAACTTAAAGCTGAGTTTCTTGCCAAATTAAAAAAGGAAGAGCTGACCTACACTTCGTTAGTTCGTGAAAGAAATCTATTTGATAAGCAAATTGTCTCTGAAAATGAGTATTTGAATGCGTTGCTTAATTACGAAGAAGCTAAGATCCAAAGAGAGCTTGCGCTTCAAAAATTAAAAGCTTATAACGTGACAGATGAAGAAATCGCTTATTTTAGCCAAGAATCAAACCCCAATTTAAGACGCTTTGAAATAAGATCACCTATGAATGGCACGATCATTCATCGGCATATCACCCTCGGCGAATTCCTTGAGAGCACCTCTTCCATTTATGAAATTGCAAATCTTAATCTTCTTTGGATTGAAACCACTTTTTCTCTTAATGATCTAAATCACATAAAAATCGGCGAAGAAGCAGACGTCTATTTTCCCTACCAAAAAGAGGCCCATAAAGCCCAAGTAATACGAGTAAGTCCCGTTCTGGAAGAAGAGAACTTATCAGCGGTAGCAATCTTAGCGCTTTCAAATGAAAACGAGTCGGTAAAGGTGGGTACTTTTGGAAAAGTGGTTTTTCAAGAAGAAAAATTTCAGGTACCGCTTGCGGTTTCCTGCAGCGCCATTCAAACCATCGATGGGAAGCCTTGTCTCTTTATAAAAAACGAAGAAGCGCTTCTTGAAAAAAAAGTGATTCAGACGGGAAGATCCGATGAAAATTATGTAGAGATTTTAAGCGGCATTGAAGCCGGCGCTGACATTGCCACCGGAAATACTTTTATTTTAAAAGCGGAACTTGGAAAACATGAAGCGGAGCATGAACACTAATGATTGAAAAAATATTACGCTTCTCCATCTATAACCCGTTCATTGTTTTTTTATTCACTCTCATCTTATCAGGTTATGGGGTCTATTCCTTTATCAGATTGCCGATTGATGCGGTTCCGGATATTACAAGCAATCAAATTCAAATCAATACCCTTCTTCCCGGGTTTTCGCCTCAACAAACAGAAAAAATGATCACTTATGTCATTGAAAATGCGCTTGGCGGAATTCCGGGTCTTATTGAAACAAGATCCATTTCAAGAAACGCTTTTTCTCAAGTCACCGCTATTTTTACCGATGACACGAACATCTATTTTGCAAGACAGCAAATTAATGAACGCCTAAATGAAATCAAAGAAGATCTCCCTCTTGGAGCAGAACCCAAAATGGGTCCTATTTCAACAGGCCTTGGCGAAGTGTATATGTGGAGCGTGGAATACAAGCACCCAAAAGGTGAGGGAGCAGAAATAAAAAATGGAGCTTCCGGTTGGCAAGCCGACGGCACCTATAAAACGCCCGATGGTGAAACCTTAGCTTCTGATTTTGAGTTAAGCTCCTATCTAAGAACTGTTCAAGACTGGATCATCAAGCCTCAGCTAAAAAATATCACTGGCCTTGCCGGTGTTGATTCTATCGGCGGTTTTGTTGAACAATATGAAGTCGAGCCGGATTTTGATAAGCTCATCGCCTTAAATTTAAGTTTTCAGGATATTATCGATGGCCTTGAAAAGAACAACATCAGCCGCGGCCCCGGCTACTTTGAAAGAAATGGAGAAGCTTTTCTTATAAGGGCAGATCAGCGTATTAACTCCTTTGACCAAATAAAAAACACAGTTGTCCGAACTAAAAAAGGGATTTCTGTCAAAATCAATGAAATTGCGGATGTCAAATTCGGCAAGGAAATGAGAACCGGCAGCGCCACTAAAAATGGGGAAGAGACCGTCATCGGAACCGCTATGATGCTTATTGGAGCAAACTCAAGAACGGTTTCACAAGATGTCGATGAAAGGCTTTTAGAAATTAATAAATCCCTTCCTGAGGACATTATAGCCACTCCCTTGCTTAACCGAACAAAGCTTGTAAATGCTACCATTTCTACCGTCTTCAAAAATTTGGCTGAAGGAGCGTTTTTAGTCATTGCCGTCCTCTTTTTATTCTTAAAACAGTTTCGGGCAAGTTTAATCACAGCTCTTGTAATCCCCTTATCCATGCTTATGGCAGCTATTGGAATGGTAAAATCAGGCATAAGCGGAAATCTTATGAGCCTTGGAGCCATCGATTTCGGACTCATTGTCGATGGCGCTGTCATTATTGCCGAAAACTGTCTAAGAAGAATACAGGGCAAACAAGAAGAGCTTGGAAAAACGCTTTCAAAGTCGGAACGTTTGGAAGAAATATTTGAAGCAAGCAAGGAAATGGTAAGACCGTCCGTTTTTGGACAAGCCATTATCTTAATTGTTTACATTCCCCTTCTCACGTTAACCGGAGTTGAAGGAAAAATGTTTCATCCGATGGCAGCCACTGTCATTTTTGCGCTCATTGCCGCTTTTTGCCTTTCCATCACTTTTGTGCCAGCCATGCTTGGCGTCCTTATGCAAGGACACATCCGAAAAGGCAAAAATAGGGTGATGGGTTTTATAAAATCGATTTATAAAAAACTCTTAGAAAAGGCTTTAAAAGAGCCTGAAGTTTCTATCATCAGCGGCTTATCGCTTTTTGCAATTTCAATCGGCATCTTTTGGAATTTGGGCCAAGAATTTGTGCCGACCCTTGATGAGCAAGACATCGCGATGCATGCCATTCGAATACCAAGCACTTCCTTGACTCAATCCACTCACATGCAAAAAGAGGTTGAAAAAACAATTTCTGGACTTCCTGAAGTAGCTTATGTTTTTTCCAAAACAGGGACGGCTGAAATGGCCTCTGACCCTATGCCTCCTTGCGTTTCAGACACCTTCATTATCTTGCACCCAAGAAATGAGTGGCCAAATGCCTACTTACCGAAAAATGACTTGATTGCGAAGATTGAAAATGCAGTTCAAGCTCATCCCGGGAATAACTATGAGTTTACCCAGCCCATACAAATGCGCTTTAATGAGCTGATATCCGGTGTTAAAAGCGACTTTGCCGTCAAAATTTATGGGGATGACGTCGAGGTCATGCAAGAGGCGGCAAACGAAATCGGCACTCTATTAGACACGATCCCAGGCTCGGAGGATGTCAAAGTCTCGCAAAGCGAAGGCTTGCCTTTGCTTGATATAAAACTTATTCCCGAGTACTCAAACCGCTTAGGGATTCATGCAAGCGATGTGCTTGATGTTTTATCTATCGCTGCAGGCGGGGGAAAAGCCGGGCAAATTTTTAAGGGCGATCGCCGTTTTGATATTCTTGTTAGAGCCAAGGAATCTAACCGTAATGACCTCCATTCCTTTAAAAACTTACCCATACCCATTATGGATGACCATGGGGATATGGTGTCTTCAGTACCCTTAAAGGAAATTGCAGAGCTTGAGTTTGTTGAAGGCTTAAATGAAGTGCAAAGGGAAAACGGCAAACGTTTTGTCACGGTGGAAGCAAACATTAGAAACCGCGATCTTGGTTCTTTTGTCCATGAATCTTTAAAAACGATTCAAGAGAAAATTCAATTACCTCAAGGCACCTGGATTCAGTTTGGCGGTCAATTTGTCAATTTTATATCGGCAAAAGAAAAGCTAAAGCTTGTTTTGCCAATCCTTATAGGTTTTATTTTAGTATTGCTTTATATGGCGCTGCATTCCTTTAGAGATGCTTTAATGGTTTTTAGCGGGGTTCCTTTGGCTTTAACGGGGGGTATTTTTGCCTTATGGCTTAGGGATATGCCTTTTTCGATTTCATCAGCGGTTGGGCTTATTGCCCTTTCAGGTATTGCTGTTTTAAATGGACTTGTCTTAATTAGCTCAATTGAAGCGCTCTATAAGAAAACGAATAACTTGGAAGAGTCCATTATTCAAGGCGCCGCTTTAAGGTTAAGACCTGTCTTAATGACAGCTTTTGTGGCCTCCCTTGGTTTTTTACCTATGGCGTTGGCTGCAACCACAGGCGCTGAAGTTCAAAAGCCTATAGCCACTGTGGTCATTGGAGGCCTTATAAGCTCAACCCTCTTGACCCTTTTTATCTTACCTTCTCTATATAAACGATTTGCAAAACAATAAAGGATAATTCTTTACTTAGCTTAAAAAACGAATTAACGTGTAATTAACATTTTTAACGGGAGCCCTAAAATGAAAGCGGTTGTGGTCGAAAAATTTGGAGAAAGCGTTCAGGTCAAAGATCAACCTCTTCCTGAGCCAAAAGATCATGAGGTCCAAATTCATATCGCTTACTCAGGGGTTAATCCGGTAGATTGGAAAATTCAAGAAGGTTACTTTAAAGAGCGCATGCCTCATGAGTTTCCTATTATTTTAGGTTGGGATGCGGCCGGAGTCGTCACACAAACAGGCTATGGGGTTCATCACTTTAAAAAGGGCGACGAAGTTTATGCTTATTGCCGCGAGCCCGTTATTAAAAAAGGCACTTTTGCAGAATATGTTTCAGTAAATGAAAATTTTTTAGCGTTAAAGCCTAAAAATATTAGCTTTGCTGAAGCGGCATCCATTCCTTTAGCCGGACTCACTGCTTGGCAATCTCTTTTTGATTATGCGAAATTACAAAAAGGGCAAACCGTCTTAATTCATGCTGGTGCCGGCGGGGTTGGCAGTTTTGCTATTCAACTTGCTAAAATCAAAGGAGCCATCGTCTATACCACAGCGAGCGTTAACAACCACCCTTACGTCAAAAAGCTTGGAGCCGATTTTGCCCTTGACTATCATCAAGAAGATTTTGTTCGAGCCTTCAAAATGAAATTACCGGATGGTTTTGATGTCGTTTTTGATTGCGTTGGCGGAGAGACTTTTAGAAAGAGCTTTGCTCTTGTTAAAAAAGGGGGCTGTCTTGTTTCTATCTGCAATTTTAATGCTGAAAGCCTTGGCCAGCAATATGGGGTTAGAAGCGGCCATGTTTTTGTCTCTCCTAATGGCAGACAGCTTCGTGAAATTTCAGCTCTTATAGAAAGCGGCCAATTAAAGCCGCCTCACATCGAGGAATTTACTTTAGCTCACGCAAAACAAGCGCTTGAAAAAATTAGAACGGGACACACCCAAGGCAAAATCGTTTTAAAGGTAACTTGATCTCTGATTTTTTTTGCAATTTTACTAATTTTACTCTAGGGATGAAAATTGCGTAGGAACCGGGCCATAGACTTGTCCAAACTCGGAGGCGGTTTCTGTCAAATTTGCAAGAAAATCAGTTTTTTTAAAAAAATCCATGACAGTTTCTTGAGATGGAGAGCTAAGCCACCATGGGGTCACATGTTCTCCTCCGGGATTCATGGATAATTTTATTATTTTTTGCGATTCCGATTCCGATAAAGAGGCGCTATCAATCATTAATTCAGGGTGGTGGGGCAAAACAAGCTCATCTCCCCCTCCATAAATTCCCGGTACATTAATATGAATTAGCTTATTCCCCCGGTTGGCTCTGATGTCATCGGCTGTATTATACCCGCTAAAAATGGCTCTAACAAACCCTTCAATGATATAATTTAACTTAATGATATAAGGCGCCCAAGCCTCAAGACTGTTTGGTGCCGCATTTCCAAGTTGAGAAACTTTTTCAACATACTTCGAAGAAGCTTCTAGGGTCGTTGGGTCTTTTCTAACTATGGCAAACATTTTTGAAAAGGCTTCTTGTATCTTAAATTGATCTTTCCCGATAGGGATTCCGCCAGCTTTAAATAAGTTCCTTTCGAGGTCAGAAAGATCTTCTTTGGCAGCTTCTAAATCGTCAATACATTCATATATTTCGCTTCTATTATCGGCTTGTTTTAATTTCTGAATTTTATCCTCTAAGTCTGCTATTTTTTTCATTCTGTCTTTTATGGACTCTATTATCTCATCAGTTGTGTCTGTTTTTTCCTTCAGCGCTCTGATTTCATCCCCCTTTAATATAAGTAACTTCAGTATGCCACTTGACTCATCACTAAAAGGATCATCTATGGCTACCCTTTTTTTGTATAATTCATCATACTCTTTATTTAAGGTTGAATATCTCTCCGAATTGGTTCCGATAATTTGTCTAATTGACCCTTCTAAATCCAAAAATTCTTGAACCTTCGGCTTTAGGGACTCTACTTCTTTTCTATTTTTACCCCTCTCAATTAATTCGGAAGTCGTTGATTTCATTATCTTCATCGCCATTTCATGAAAATTGGCTAAATTTTGATCCATGATTATGTTTATTTGGGGATGTTCTTTTCCAAGCCATCCGGTTGGAGCCGCTCCAAAGCATTGTCCTTTGGCTATAATGTCTTCATCACTTAGTTTTTTTACTTCGTGTAAGTAGAGGTAAGCTGATTCAATAGACGCGTTCAAATTTGTATTATCGGCAAGACCTGTGCTGAGTCCTTTGCCTGGATTATTATAGGCAAGGACATTGATGCCTTCTAAGGCATATGTAAACATTTCTTCTAAATTCTGTTCATAAATATCAGTTTGATTCTGAGTAAGCAGGATGGCTTTTTTGGTGGGTTCTAAGGGTTTCGCTTCAGCAATTTGCAAAGTCATTTGAGGATCTTTGAATCTATTTGGCAAAAAAAACATTTCAGTTTGGGGAACATCCGTTCTTCTTACAAGAAACTTTGTATCTCCAATAGTGACGAACCCCCAACCTGTTCCTGAAAGATACTTTAAAAGATCCAAATCCTTATGTTTTTCAAAATCATCAACTTTAAACTCTATGGCTGGAATTTCTTGTTTAAGGTTAAGAAAATTATTTTCCGGCTTGCCCTCGCCATCTATTTTAAAACC
>NZ_CCEJ010000014.1 GCF_000750955.1 Criblamydia sequanensis CRIB-18
GAAAAATTAAAAGAACAATACCCTTCCTTACAACCAAGTGAGTTGCCATGGAATTCGAATTCTAAAACATTGGAAGGTGTGATTAAGAAAAGAGAAAGAGTTATTGCAAAGATGCCAAAAGAACTTCGGGATGGGTATCTAGCTTACATAAAAGCATTTCCACGTTTAAGCTCTCCCGTGATCAGTTCTCCAACCTACGGAACTTCATCGCCTCTTATGCCTGTTCAGCCCGCATCTGCTTTAAATAACTTGACAAGGCAAATTCCACCAGGCTCTCCTACTTACAGGATTTCATTGCCTAATACGCCTATCCAGCCGGGATCTGCTTTAAATAACTTGACATTTCAAATTCCCCCAAGCGCTCCTACTTACGGAACTTCGTCGCCTCTTATGCCTGTTCAGCCCGCATCTGCTTTAAATAGCTTGGCATTGCAAATTCCACCAAACGCTCCAACTTACGGAACTTCGTCGTCTCTTATGCCTGTTCAACCCGCATCTGCTTTAAATAGCTTGGCATTGCAAATTCCACCAAACGCTCCAACTTACGGAACTTCGTCGTCTCTTATGCCTGTTCAACCCGCATCTGCTTTAAATAGCTTGGCATTGCAAATTCCACCAAACGCTCCAACTTACGGAACTTCGTCGTCTCTTATGCCTGTTCAACCCGCATCTGCTTTAAATAGCTTGGCATTGCAAATTCCACCAAACGCTCCAACTTACGGAACTTCGTCGTCTCTTATGCCTGTTCAACCCGCATCTGCTTTAAATAGCTTGGCATTGCAAATTCCACCAAACGCTCCAACTTACGGAACTTCGTCGTCTCTTATGCCTGTTCAACCCGCATCTGCTTTAAATAGCTTGGCATTGCAAATTCCACCAAACGCTCCAACTTACAGGATTTCATTGCCTAGTACGGCTATCCAGCCGGGATCTGCTTTAAATTTGAGTGGTCAAGGGATTCGTCCCCCCCAAGCTTTGATGGCTCAAGTTTCTCATAAAAGAGCAAGGGAAGAAGACACCTCACTTCTGCCGAAACCGATAATTTTGAAAGAAACTGAAGAAACTGAAACTGATAGATTGCAAACAAAACTTTTAAAAAAACCAAGAATTGAAAAGCAGTCATCTGAAAATTAAACTTTATCAAAAAAATAGGTATTCCGTAGCACTTAATAATTAATACATTTTTTTTAATATAAATAAATTTAAGACAATCAATATAATTTAATAAATCGGTAATTAAAATGACTTCAGTAAGCGAAAAATACTCTTCTCATCTCCATTGTTCTATTACAGCTACTGGGGAGAGCTTTTGTTATACCCATATGCATACAGAAGAAACGGAAGGATCGGATTATCTAAAAAGAGTACATGAGTGCACCCAATTTCTTTTTCATCTAATAAGCAGTAACTATTTTTCACCTCCTGTGGTGGATAATTTACGAGCTATAATTGATCGGGATCAAAAAAAATTCAAAGAAGGGTATTCTCTATTATCAAGCTCTAAACCCATAGAAGTTATTGCAAAATATAAGAGAGCAAGAACTAAGGACTATGACGGAAAAGGAAAGCATTTAAAATTTAAAGATGGAGTATTGACTTGCTCGCACTTTATACATCCTGAAAAAAATTATGGTGGTAGATCAACTATAGAATTAGTAAGTTTAGTAAAGAGACATGAAACCTGTATAAGTGAGATAAAAGAAGAATTTCATAAGTTAAAAGATAAATTCCCTGCTTTGAGTGAAGTTCAAGTACTTCCTTGGCAATCGGATGAAATTGAATTAAATAACCTTCAGATAAGACTCTCTCGTAGAGAGGATGCTGGTAAAGCATTAACCGAATACACAGGAAGTTCGTATTTTGTAAAAGGCAACCCGAGCCCAAACAATTTAGTACCAAAAGAGTTTTCCCCACCTACCCCTTTAAATAGTTTGACTTCTTTTGAACCAAAGGAAAGCTCGCCAGTTTTAAATAACCGTTTAGAGGGTGAAGAGCCAAAACAAACTTCTTTAGTTTTGCCAAGTTCATTAAAGGTAACGACGGGTTTGATACCGCTCAAACTAATGTCTAATCCTTCTTTAATGACAAGCGGCCTAACGCCTTTTAGTCAAATGCCTTTAGCAACAAGCAGCCCAACGCCTTTTAGACAAACGCCAACTTCGCCTTTAGCAACAAGCGGCCCAATCCCTTTTAGTCAAATGCCAAGTTCGCCTTTAGCAACAAGCGGCCCAATCCCTTTTAGTCAAATGCCAAGTTCGCCTTTAGCAACAAGCGGCCCAATCCCTTTTAGTCAAATGCCAAGTTCGCCTTTAGCAACAAGCGGCCCAATCCCTTAGTCAAATGCCAACTTCGCCTTTACCGACAAGCGGCCTAACGGCTGTTAGACAAATGCCAACTTCGCCTTTAGCAACAAGCGGCCCAATCCCTTTTAGTCAAATGCCAAGTTCGCCTTTAGCAACAAGCGGCCCAATCCCTTTTAGTCAAATGCCAAGTTCGCCTTTAGCAACAAGCGGCCCAATCCCTTTTAGTCAAATGCCAAGTTCGCCTTTAGCAACAAGCGGCCCAATCCCTTTTAGTCAAATGCCAAGTTCGCCTTTAGCAACAAGCGGCCCAATCCCTTTTAGTCAAATGCCAAGTTCGCCTTTAGCAACAAGCGGCCCAATCCCTTTTAGTCAAATGCCAAGTTCGCCTTTAGCAACAAGCGGCCCAATCCCTTTTAGTCAAATGCCAAGTTCGCCTTTAGCAACAAGCGGCCCAATCCCTTTTAGTCAAATGCCAAGTTCGCCTTTAGCAACAAGCGGCCCAATCCCTTTTAGTCAAATGCCAAGTTCGCCTTTAGCAACAAGCGGCCCAATCCCTTTTAGTCAAATGCCAAGTTCGCCTTTAGCAACAAGCGGCCCAATCCCTTTTAGTCAAATGCCAAGTTCGCCTTTAGCAACAAGCGGCCTAACGTCTGTTAGACAAATGCCAAGCTCGACTTTAGCGACAAGCGGCCTAACGCCTGTTAGACAAATGCCAACTTCGCCTTTAGCAACAAGCGGCCCAACCCCTCATAAGGTTATGGCCATCCTATCTGGCCCTAAAAATGATTTATCCATGCATTTAGATAATGCCTTAAGAGGAAGTGTTTCATTTCAAAGCACCTTGCTGTTTGATAAAGGAAAGTATGTTGAGATTTCTGAGTTGAGAGAAAAATTTTTAGAGCAAGAAAAAGGAAACCCTAAAGGGATGACTTATAGTGTCGAAGGATCTACTATTACAGTCACTCACTTTCACGGTAATTCTGCGTCTCCCTTTTAGTCAAATGCCAAGTTCGCCTTTAGCAACAAGCAGCCCAACGCCTGTTAAACAAACGCCAACTTCGCCTTTAGCAACAAGCGGCCCAACCCCTCATAAGGTTATGGCCATCCTATCTGGCCCTAAAAATGATTTATCCATGCATTTAGATAATGCCTTAAGAGGAAGTGTTTCATTTCAAAGCACCTTGCTGTTTGATAAAGGAAAGTATGTTGAGATTTCTGAGTTGAGAGAAAAATTTTTAGAGCAAGAAAAAGGAAACCCTAAAGGGATGACTTATAGTGTCGAAGGATCTACTATTACAGTCACTCACTTTCACGGTAATTCTGCGTCTCAAGAAGAGCTTGAAGTCTGCTTAAAATCGCAAAAAGCAGCTTTTAGAACGTTCAAGCCATTATTAGAAATTGTTCGAAGATCGGATCAATTAGCTTTAGATCTAAATTTTAATTTCGTTAAGAAAAATCTCCCTCAAGCAAATCAACCTGTTATCACATACTCTCATAAAAGAACTTTGGATGATATTATCTCTATCACTCCTTTGGTGGATAAAACTCAAAATCATGGCCACAAAGATGATATTGAAAAACAAGATTCACTTTCCCCATTGCTAAAAAAGCCAAGGAAGGAAACTCAATCAAACGAATAGTTGGATAAGCAAGTCAGATAAACTATTTAGTTTATCTGACTTGAATTTTAATTATCTAAATGTTTATGAAGAGGCGGCTTTAATTCTTGATTCTTAGTCTGCATATGGCTATGAAAGCGACCATAGCTAAAGTAGATCACAAGTCCTATTCCCATCCAGACAATCAATCGAATCCAGTTAAGAGTGCCAAGACTTATTATCATTATCCCGCAAATAAGGATTCCCATAATAGGAACGAAAGGAACAAAAGGGGTTTTAAACTGATCGGAGTT
This sequence comes from Criblamydia sequanensis CRIB-18, assembly GCF_000750955.1. NCBI lineage: Bacteria > Pseudomonadati > Chlamydiota > Chlamydiia > Parachlamydiales > Candidatus Criblamydiaceae > Candidatus Criblamydia > Candidatus Criblamydia sequanensis. Next base: position 4,216 of record NZ_CCEJ010000014.1, read on the forward strand.
TTCACTAAAGTTAGAACGCCTTAGCATAATGATTCCAGCGCAAACTAGTGTAAACGCAAATAAAGTTCCAATGCTTGTCATATTTCCAACGACAGGCCCCGGTACAAAAGCTGCCAAAAAGCCCACGACGCAAACAAAAAGAATATTAGATTTATAGGGCGTTCTAAAACGTGTATGAATATCTGAAAACATCTTCGGAAGAAGGCCATCCCGGCTCATAGAATAAAAAACTCTAGATTGTGCCATTAAAAGTACTAATAATACTGACGATAAGCCAATTAAAATAGCAAGCGTCACTAATTTTGCAAGCCACCCATAGCCTGTCATATAGGTTTCAATCACATAAGTAACGGAAGCTTCTTTACCGGCATAGCGAAAATCTTCTGTGCTGGCAATCCCGGTCAATACATAAGAAAATAATATATATAAAACCGTGCAAACAATTAAAGAGCCTAAAATACCGATAGGCATTGCTCTTTTAGGGTTGATAGTTTCTTGAGCTGCTGTGGAAACCGCATCAAAACCGATAAATGCAAAAAAAACAACCCCGGCCGCTCCTAAAATTCCTGGAAGGCCCCCAAAATCATGAGTTATCCCTGAAGGATCAACATAGACACTTGGAGGTGGAATAAAGGGCGTATGGTTGCTAGGGTCCATAAAAGGCCAGCCAAGAATAATAAATAGGATAACAATCGCGACTTTTAGGAATACTATTACATTATTAACAAAGGCCGACCCGCTAATACCTCTTATTAAAAGCAGCGATATTAGGATTACCGAGAGTAGAGCCGGAATATTCATGATGCCATGTTCCATCACTTGGGATGCATTCATAAAGCTTTCAAAGGGGGAATGGCACAATTGATCAGGGATTGCTAGGGGGATGCCGTTTATAGTAATAAATCCAAGAAGCTTATTGAAGTATTGACTCCAGGCAATGGCCACAGTGGCAGCGCCTAGGGCATACTCTAAAATAAGATCCCAACCTATGATCCAAGCAACAAGCTCACCTAAAATGGCGTAAGAATATGTATAAGCGCTTCCGGCTATCGGAATTTTACTTGCAAACTCGGCATAGCATAAACCGGCAAAAGCGCATCCTAATCCTGCCAGGATAAATCCGATAGTAACAGAAGGTCCTGCATTATCTGCCGCAGCAGATGCCGTTTTTATAAAAAGCCCTGCACCAATAATCGCTCCAATTCCCATCATAATCAAGCTAAACGGGGTTAAAGTTCTCTTAAGGCCTCTCTCCCCTTCTTCCGCCTGATTTAAAATAACTTTTAAGGGTTTTTTTATGAATAATTGAGTCATTTTATCTTATTATCACAACATACGGTTCTGACTGGTCGCCTTCTATGTCTACGCTAGTTACATAGTAAGTGTAGGACTTCTGTTTATTTATCCGATTATCAATAAAAATTAAAGGCCCGGCTGCCGGAACTACGCCAATTAAATTAGCCGGACTATCACGATAAATTCGGTAAGAAACCGGCGTAAGCCCACTTAAAGGTGGGTTCCAGGTAAGTTCATTAAACCACTCGGTTTGGGTAGCAAACTTGTTTTTTTTCTTTAACCCTACAAGATCTGTCGGCGGTAAAGGAAGATTCGGAGCCGTATCCTGATAAATGGAATAAAAAGGCAGGCTTGTAATGCAATCCGCCCAGGTTGCGAAAACTTGATCCTTTAAAGGATTATAGCTTAAAAAAACATCCCCAATTACGCCTGGAGGTTCGATGTTAATATAAGCTTTGGGACTCCAAAAACCATTGTTATATATTGAATAAACAGGGCTGCAATTAGGCTCTCCCGGCCAAGCTGCAAAAAACTGATTATGCAAGGAATCATAGCAAGTAAATAACGTTGTAAAAGCACCTATAATTGATTCCGAATCAATCATAAGAGGACTGCTCCAGCTTGTGCCATTATAAATGGAATAGGTAGGGACACCATTATCACCTATGTCTACCCAGGTTGCCATAACAATATCTTCCAAGTTGTTATAAGAAACAAAAACGTTATCCGCATCGCCTGCTACCCCAATAGTACCCGTGCTACTCCACGAACTACCATTGTAAATAGAATAAGTCGGAATGCCTCCATTTGTGACATCGGCCCAGGTAGCCACTATTTCATTTTGAGTGCTTCTAAAACAAGTATAAACATTTAAGCTAACATAACTTGTAGATGAAATTAAGGCGGGAGCGCTCCAACTATTGCTGCTATGGATAGAATAGATGGGAGACCCCGTATCGCCTATCCATGTGGCAAAAACTTGATCCTCCACCGGGTTATAGCAAAGAAAAACATCTCCTCCACCTACCGGAATATTTACGCTAATGACAGAAGGAGCACTCCAGCTTTCATTATAGTAAATAGAATAAGTCGGATAATTATTGTTATTAATGTCATTCCATGCCGCAAAAATTCTATCATTTTGGCTGTCATAACAAAGATAAACACATCTTAACCCCTCCGAATTCATGGAAGGATCAATAAATGCAGGGGAGCTCCACGAGCCGTTACTGTAAATGGAATAAAGAGGCACATCGGTAACCAAATCCACCCAAGCCGCAAAAACCCTATTATGCAATGGGTCCTGGCAATTAGTTACATTATCAAGGCTAAGATTTGTGCTTGTATCGATAATTGAAGAAGGACTCCAAGCAAAAGGTTCCGCTTTTAAAGGACTGCCATTGATTAGGCAACCAATCGCTAAAATAAATAACCGAAAATTAGAAATAATTTTATTCAAGACAGCCTCAATAAGTTTGGGGGAAAGCAAATGATACAACTTGGCTTAATTAATTTTGCAAATTAATGCAAGACGGATGAATTATTCTTTCTATTTCACTTTCAATGTAAAATCTTTAGTTGACAAACAAACTGAAGTCTAGAAAGGATAAGCTTTCAATGCTTTGAGGGATACTTGTGTTTGAAATTTTAATTATTATCTTCTGTCTATTTGTGAACGCACTACTAGCCGGCGCTGAAACAGCCCTGATAGCAGTTAGCAAACCAACTTTAAGAGAACTTGTCAAACAAGGAGATCTTAAAGCAAAACAGCTCCTCGCTTTAAGGGAAAATCCTGAAAGAACTTTATCGATTATTCAGGTCGGGATCACATTCGTCGGTGCTTTTGCAGCAGCCATAGGAGGCGCAGGCGCTGAAGAATTTATTTCTCCTTGGCTCATCCAAAAATTTAGGATAAATGAATTTGTTGCCGAAATCATTTCTTTGATTATTGTAGTGGTCCCCTTAACTTATATAAGTGTGGTGATTGGCGAGCTTGTTCCGAAAACGCTCGCTTTAAGAAGACCGCTATTTATAGCCTCGCTTGCAGCTCCTTGGCTTCAAAAAATTAGCCTTCTTATCTCCCCTTTGATCACCCTTTTTGAATGGTCTACAAAAAAAATCTTAAATTCCTTTCCCCAAAAGCATGTGCATGAAGAAGCTTTTCCTGAAAATTCTACTGTCGAATTAAATGTGTTATCTGCACCCAATCGACAGTACGTTTTTAATCTTTTAAAAATTGAAAAAACTCGTGTAAAAGAAATTCTTGTAACTTGGTCTCAAGTAGTTTTTGTTGAAGACACCCAAACTCAAGAACAAATTGAAAATACAATCATCACGTCGGCTCATACAAGACTTCCCGTCCTTAAAAAAGATAAAGTCATCGGCATTCTTAACGCCAAAGAATTTTTAGCCTTTCAAAAGACAGGGGAAACGAATTGGCAATCGCTGCTTAGGCCAGCCTATACTATAGATGTCAATATGCCAATTCTCTCAGCTTTAAGGCTCATGCAAGAAAAGCGTATCCATATGGCTATTGTTTATGAAAACAATGAGAAGAAGGGAATTGTGACCATGGAAGCCATTTTTGAGGAAATCGTGGGAGATATTTACGATGAGGATGATGACGGGACTCTAAATAGGATTCTAAGTTCTATCTCATTTAAAGGTAAGCATATAAAAAGGAAATATTAATTCTTTAATCAAAGAGACTCTTTTTTCGCAGAAGCTCTTAAGTCTCCTTTATTAGGATTACTCCAGGGTAAAATCTTCTACTAAGGTTAAGCCATATGCGGCGCATCCTATTCAACACTTTAATTGCAGTCATCTTAAGTCCCTAGGACTTCTAAAATAAAGTAAAAGTCATTTGATTGAATAATCTTATAATTCATTAATTTTAAAATAATTAATTTAACTTTAAATTTAAGTTTGTTATAATACTTCAAAAAAAATTAAGGTTAATTATGAATACACCTATTTCCTTTAGCGCCCCCCAGACTATTAAAGATTTTCATATTTCAGAGGAAAAAGTAACTATTAATGATTTACCCGATGAAATAATTCAGAAAATTCTCTCTTCACTAGATTTTTTATCCCTTTTAAAGGCCGCTTCGCTCTGTAAAAGATGGAAGAATATAATTGAAGATCCTAGAGCTTTAAAAAACAGGGTTAAAGAAGCAAGGTTAACAAGCCATCAAAAATCTCAAACAGAGGAAAGGGATTTTTCCCAAATAGAAAAGGATTTTTCTCTAAGAAATTTAACTTCTGATTTTTTAATGCGATCACCAAAATACCAGCCAAAGGTTGCAGTTTTTGAAGCATTGAATGGAGCCTATGGTTTAGGATTTTTCGATGATAAAATCGCATTTTGTAATAGATACGATGAGATTCTGATCTTGGATAAGCAGTTGCAGAAAACAGAGAAGACCTTTGATGGATGTATTCAAATTTCTTTCATGAACATCTTGGATGGAAAAATCTGTATTGGATCGGAGGATGGTACTATAAGGATTTTGGACGCTGAGTCAGGGAAAGAACTTAAGAAATTGGAAGGCCACGAACTATATGTTTCTTTTTTACAGTGTGTAGATGGGAAAATTTATAGTGGGTCCTGGGATAAAACGATACGGATTTGGGACGCTGAATCAGGAAGAGAACTAAAAAAGTTAGAGGGGCACACAACAAGTGTTTCTTTTCTTCAAATCTTGGAAAATAAAATATATAGCGCCTCTGAAGAAGATGGAACGATTATAGTTTGGAATGCAGAAACCGGTGAAAAGCTAAAAACATTAAAAATTCCTTCTAGTTTTTTTAGTGATTCTATCCGAATTTCGGATGGAAAAATCTATGCCGGATTTTCTGATGGAACCATCAAAATTTTTGATGCAGAGTCAGGACAAGAACTTATGCAATTAGAAGGTCATAAGAACTGTGTTTCCAGGTTACAAGTCGTAGATGGAAAAATCTTTAGTTGTTCTTACGACCGTACTCTAAGAATTTGGGATGCAGAGTCAGGACAAGAACTTAAGAGATTAGATCATGATGGCCTTGTTTTGTCTCTACAAGCGAGAGACGGTAGAATCTATAGCACCTCTAATGATAACAAAATCCGAACTTGGGACTTTAACCCGTAAAATTCTTTTAGCTGCCATACAATAATTAAAAAGCTTGGCAATAAAGAACCAAGCTTTTTATTTTTTTTTCTTAAGAATGGATTAGATTCTATCGGGTGAGACAGCCCTCTTTTTCGCGAGGCATTTCAGAAAGAGATTCTTCCCCCCATCTAGGAAAATTATTGGCCTCGATATCAAATAGATCAAGGGTTCGGCCAATAGTGTGCGTGACCATTTCTTCAATAGAGAGAGGCTGCATATAAAAAGCCGGAACCGGAGGCGCAATAACGCCGCCCATTTCAGTGACAGCGAGCATATTTTTTAAGTGAGCGGCATGTAAAGGCGTCTCTCTCACAACGAGGACAAGACGACGTCTTTCTTTGAGCACAACTTCAGCCGACCTTGTTAGAAGATTACTCGTTATGCTATTTGCGATTTCACCAAGTGTTCTCATAGAGCATGGCGCCACAATCATCCCCATCGTTTTAAAAGACCCGCTTGAAATAGGCGCTGCTAAATTGTCTATCGGATGATAAAAATCTGCCAAGGCCTTTAGGTCTTCTCTTGTTGCTTCAGTCTCAATATTTCTTGTCATCTCCCCTGCTTTTGTAATCACAAGATGGGTTTCAATATCTAATTGCCGAAGGGTTTTGAGAAGTTCAATGCCGTAAATTATTCCAGAGGCTCCGCTTATCCCAACAATCATTCTTTTTTTTGTCATTTCTTCCTCAATTCTTAAAATTTAAAAAAGTATTATTTTTCATCAAATGCAAAATCAGAGTCTGAAAAAGTATAGCGAAACCAAGGCGTATCCCCGCTTCGACCCAATTTGTGACGAAGATTGCCAAACGCTTGATAGATAATGTAGTAAGGCTGCCCATGATATTTTTCTAAAATCTCTTTCCAACTTCTAGGGCTTGCTTTAATAAAAGCGCTCATATCTTTGGTGAGCTCATCCAAGGTCATCATTTTCATTTGTTTCGGAATGTCCCCAAGCACACAAATCGTACTTGGATCAAAGCTGTGGGGGTCAAAACCTCCGACAAGCGGGATGGTGCAATCTAAACCAAGCTTTGATGCGCTAATCGGCGGTGTGTCGCTTCCAACTGTCGGATCAACAGTCATCGTATTGCCGCCAGGCAAGATGAGGGTGTCTCTATGGGGCATATAACGAAAGGCCATTGCCCAAAGAATAGCATTATCATCCCAAATATCGACATCTTCATCAAAAACCATTGCAATTTTTGGAAGGGCAAGCCTTGAGCAGCTTAGCATCACAGATAAAGCCTGCATGCTGTCGCCGCCCCCGGCTGTTTTAATTTTTGCGTAAGCAATATTAGATAAACCCCCAGCTGGCGCCCTAACTTCACGAACATCGATGCCTGATTTTTCAAGTGCATTAAAAATATCGGTTTCTATAGCCGGAAGCTGAAGCATATTATCTGTATACCATGGGTGACTCCCTCCAATAGTCGCATGCTGATAGATAGCCCCTTTTCTATAGGTCATACAGTTCACTTTGAAAATAGGATTGCGTTTTAAACCGCCCCCATACATCCCTGTAAATTCTCCATAAGGACCTTCATCATGCGTCCATCCTTCCGTGGCTATAAGTTCCCCTTCAAGCACGATTTCAGCATTAGCCGGGACCATTAGGTCTATCGTTTCGCATTTGATAAGTTTTGCAGCCTCGCCATAAATGCCACCTAAGACATCCCAATCGTCAACTGATGTTGGAACTGAAGTTAAAGCAGCGATTTTATCCAAGATAGGGCCGCCGATAACAACAGCCATCGGTAAATTTTTACCCTGCTTTTGCGCTTTTAGAGCATTTAACCTTTGCCTATGAGAAGAGCAAGTCATATCAAAGCTCTTTTCATTTTTTGTGCGAAACATGCTTCTGTAAATTCCCCAATCGGTAATCTGGGTGTCCGGGTCTTTACTGATCACTAGATTGTCATTGGTATACGCATGACCGTCTCTATCATGATGTAAGAATAAGGGAAGCTTTGTGAGATCAACTTGATCCCCTTTTAAAATTATTTCCTTGCAAGGTGCTTTTGTGACAATTTCAGGTTTGATGCGTCTCTCACTCATCTTAGCCATTATGGCCCCAGTTTCGCTTTTTTTACATCCGACAGCCCAAGCGTACATATCTTGGTTAGAATACGCATTGGCAAGGAATTGAAACTCGCAATCTTTTATTTTTTCAACTAGGACTGCTTTCAAAGGATTATCTTCCATTATTTTAGGAAGCTCATCGACACTTTTTTCATCCTTAATACGTACTAAAAAACCGGCCTTTTCCATGGCATTAACAAAATCTGTCAGACTTTCTTGCGGCATCTTTGTTACCTTATTTCTTCTTCATTATTGGAAAGCTGGCTCTGGCACATCGGTTTCGACATAATTTTTTAGATGATGTAACAATATGGCCCAAAGAGTGTTGCATTTTCTAAAATTCCCCCCATCTCCCGGCCATTCCGTATGGCTAAATTCGATCAAAGTTCTGCCATCTTTAGACTGAGAAACTTTAAAAATGGCTTTTGTGCCAACAGAATCTCCCGGCCCTTTAGTACATTCCCAAATAATCTTTTTTTCAGGTTCAAGTTGACTTACTTTCCAATTAAAAGCCGGTTTATCATCTGCTTTAAAGATAAGGGTTCCATTTTGCTCGGAACTTCCTTCAACTTCAGCAGTATGCCAAGACCTTAAACCATCTATAGTGCTCATTGCTTTAAAAACTTTTTTAATAGGCGCATCCACTTTTATTTCATGGTTAATCTCTGCCATATGTTATTCCTCAAATAAAATTTTAATGAATTATTGGTCCTTAAGAGCCCCTTCTTGCTTTATCAAGTTCCGGAAAATCATAAGTCTGCCAACCCGGCACTTCAGCCACTTTGAAATAAAGTACGCCCTTAGTCTCTTTTAAATTCGAGGAGCCATCTCTATTGCTGCCATCATCCACAATAGACCCAAAAGGATAGGTGGCATCAATGCCTATTGAAGAAGCAACTCGGCTGTCAAGAGGGATGCTATCTAAAATGCTAGGGTCTAAAGGGCCTGCCGGGATGTCTTTCACAATAATCGTATCTTCTTCTGGTTGCATTCTAAAAGAAACTGCCCACTCAACTTCGGTTGAATTATGCACATCGATATCGGTATTCACAACGATCACAACTTTTGGTCTAACATTGCTAGCCATAGCAGCCAGTATCGCCTGTCTTGCTTCACCCGCAAATCGAGGCTCCAACCCCATCACTAAATAAAAGGACACCCCTCCGGAAAGTGGAAAGGCTAGTTTTTTTAAAGTTGGAAATTGCTCTTTCATCGTATTAAAAAATGAAGCTTCAAAAGGAATTTGCTTCAACACATGATTTTCAGTTGGGGGAACTCCTGTTAGCAAAGCCTGGAAAAAGGCATCATTTCGATGAGTAATGGCTTTTACATTTGCGATGGGCTTTAAAGAGCCGGGGGTATAGTAACCTGTATATTCCCCAAGAGGTCCTTCAAAAATGTTTTTAGTAAGATCAATCTCAAGCTCTAAGACAAATTCTGCGAAAGCGGGCACTAAAACATTGCTTGTCGTACAAGGAATTAGCTGAACCGCTTCCCGCCTTAAGCCTCCTGCAACCTCATAGTCATTTGTTGTATCCGATACTTGAAATTGGCAGGTATAAGCTAAAATTGGATCTACCCCCAAAACCAAAGCAACTGAATAGGTTTTAAGTCCCATTTTACGAGCTTTAGCAATGTGCTTTCCAAAACGATGGTTAGGTTGAGCTAAAAAAGAAAGCGTCTTTTTATCCATCACTTGGAAGCGATAATTGCCAAGATCCGGAATTCCGGTCTCAGGGTCTTGGCTCACGACTATTCCAGGGGTGATATAAGCTCCACCATCTGCCGGGCTATATTTAGGGATTGGCAAAGCCGATAAATCGATTTTCTCGCCGGTTAAGATATTTTCCTGTGCGGGGCCCTTTGAAACTTTAATCGGCGCAATCGGTTTTTTGAGTCCATCCAGGACATTTTTAAAAAGATCCTCTTCATTGGATTGAAATGCCAAAAGAGCCTTTGACCTAGAATTATAAATGCCCCCGACCAAGGGGAATTTAGTGCCATTTTGATTAAAAATAAGAGCGGGCCCGGAAATGGCAGCGCTTTTGCGAAGAGCTTTTCCAACCTCTAGGTCCAAAGCAACCTTTCGATTGATTTCTATAAGTTCCCCTTTTTCTTTCAAAACCTCTAGAAACTCTCGAAAATCTTTGTAGGCCATTTCATAATTTCCGAATTTGAATTATCAAATGCCCTTATAACTCTTAAAATTTATTTTACAAACAAAAAGTTAAAAAAATTTTTATACAATTAACCCCTTAAAAAGAATTTGACCGGATAAATTAGAAAAGCGATAGTATCCAAGCAACCAAGGGATCTTATGAAAAAAATAGTTTCTTTACTCTTAACATTTTTAGCGGTTCTCTCTTCAAACCAAGCTGATGAAAATGAAACTTTGAAATTCGAATCTCAAGAAGAGTTTTGTAAATTTCTTCCTTTTAAAATGGCTCTTCCCGAAAATTTCGTTGGCGTTCAAATCTATGACTGGTTAATTCTTGGCGAAGAAAACACCCTAAGAGATCTCATCCCTCAAAATGAGGGACCCGGAAGGGCTCCGAATCCTAAAACTAGCTATATAAGATTAAAAATAAGTCAAAACTCCGGTCAAAAGGAAATTTTTGAGGGCAACGATGACGATATTTTGCATGCTTTAAGTTGCGATGGCAAGATCCGAACTTTTTACTTCGGTTCTTATCCTGTAAAAGTAGTTGAAAGCGGGAGTGAAGAAGGAAAGCCCTTTTTAATGGGTTGGATTGGATTAAACTGCGGCGGGCCTATAATACTTTTTAATTATATTGTTCCCGAAAATCAACCCTCTTACAAAAAAGAAATTGAAATTTGGAATCGTTTTTTAAATGAAACCGTAGAACGCTCTAAAGAAGAGATGGACGCAATCTATAATGCTCATCCTGAATGCTAGCTATTTTTGGCATTTTTCGCAAAAATAGCTCATACGATCTCGAAGGCCCGTTTTTTTTCTTATAACAGGGCCTTCGCAAGATTTACAAACTTTTTGTCTGTATACTTTATAATTTTTTCGAAGCTCAAACTTTTTTCTCCATTCATAGAACTGAAAAACATAAGTTCGTATTGACCGAATAATTTTTTTTAGTTTGTAGGGACTCAATTCACTTAATTTTGTTGTAGGGAGTACTTTGCATAAGTAAAGCACTTCATTTTTAATGATATTGCCAACCCCCATAAAAATGGTTTGATCAAGCAGGACATCTCCGATTTCGAGAGAGGGAGGTTCTTCCAAGAGTTTCTTATAGGCTTTTTTTTCATCCCAATCGCGAGATAAAGTGTCTATTGAAAAATCACATTTCTCAATAGCATTAGCCTCTTCAATAAACCGTAGGGAGCAATTATACATCAAAACCTCCCCGATTTTAAATTCGAGGCCTAATCGAATGGGTCGTTCTCTTCTTGGATAATCCCCTGTAACTTTTGTTTTGTTAATAGTGGCTTCAAAAGAGCCGAATAGCATGAAATGAACGCGGAGAGCAAAGGTATCAAATTGAAAATAAAGGTATTTGCCATGTGAAAAAATAGAAAGAACCTCTTTTTTTAAAAGCCTTTCTTTATCAATTTTGGTATTGCCGCTTACTTTTTTAACTTTATGATGAAGCAAAGGCTGTAATTGCTCGCTTGCTAAAAGAAGAGACGGTCCTTCCATTTCTTTCCACCATTATGGAAAAAATTCATGATAACTTAGCCAAAGAGTTCGACTGCTAAGCCCGATAATCAAAAAACCCACTATAAGTAAAAGAACTTTTACAGGAACATATTTACAAAGAATTGCCCCAATTGGCGAAGCGATAGCCCCACCGATAGCAAGAGCCAAAATAACTTTCCATCCTACAATCACATTGCTTAATAAAAAGGTAATGGACGCAGTTGTTGCAATAAAAAACTCGCTTGCATTGACTGTTCCAATCGTTTTTCTTGCATTGAAGCCGCTTGCTAAAAGCGTCGAGGTAACAATAGGCCCCCATCCGCCGCCGCCAATAGCATCCATGAAAGCCCCGATAAAACCTAAAGGTATTAAATGTGTCCCGACTTTTTTGGGAGGAAACACAGTAAAAGCTTTACTAAGAACAATTATACCCATTATCAAAAGATACAAACCGATAAAAGGTTTAATAAAACCATTATCGATGCGAGTCAAAACCAAAACGCCAATGACAGCTCCAATCATGCCGGGTAAAAGCAATCTAAAGAAAAGAGTGCGATCCACATTTCCGAATCGATGATGAGCGATCGCTGAAAAGCCTGTCGTCACGCATTCAGCGGCATGAGTAATCGCACTTGCAGTTGATGGCATAATCCCAAAATTAAGAAGAAATGACGTTATAGTAACCCCATAAGCCATTCCAAGAGCACCATCGATAACTTGTGCAATAAACCCTATAGCTATGAAAAGTAAAAAATCATCCATCGTCACTCAAACTTGCATCAACTTAGCGAAGAGTAATGCAAATAAAGAAATAATTCACCTCATAAATATTTTTTGGAAAAAAAACAAAGAAACAGCCTGATTCATTTTTTTCCCGTCTAATTTCTTTTAATCTCTAAAAGGGTGTTCATGAGAAATAAACTTTTAAACTTTTGGAAGACTACAATTTAAGACTTGTTCTGTTTTTTTATAACCTCCTGGCTCGCTCAATTTTTTGTACAAATTAGAGAAGTTAGACAAGAAGAGGGCCTTTTGAGTGGGACCATTTTTGGTTAAGTTTTGGTCCTCCACTTTAGAAAACTGGCATTCAAAATTCTTACAACTTTCTCCCTTTGTTGTTTTAGCTGCCTATTTAATCCATAAAAACAGCCATGAAAACAGAAATGAACGGCTCGAAAAAAAATAGATCATTTAATAGCACTTATTTCGAAAGCGAAAAAATAAAATTCTCCTATTAGAATTGCAAAAATTTGCTTCCGCTCTTAAAGTAATTTTTTTAGATAGGCGCATTATAAGAAGGAAACATGAAAAAAAACAGTTTAAAATTATTACCAAAAGCTCTGTTTGTATTTTTTTTATGCCAAGGTTTCAAAGCAAATGCAAATGAGTTTATACAAAACTATGAGACGCCCTATGAAGACTATGAAACGGCTCATCAATTAGATAACATTCAGGGTGATAGCATTTCTGCGCCTGATTTTAATCAACCTTGCAGAAGATTTTGCCTTCCTTGCGATTTGACTCTTTTTGGAGAAATCATTTTTTTCAAGCCATCGATAGACCAATCAAGCTACGTTATCTCATCTATAGATAATATCTTTGAAGGTGAATTTTACCCAAACGGTCGAAGACACCTTAACCCGACTAATTATAGGCCGGCTTTAAGACTTGGTTTTTCAACTGACTTATGCAATGGTTTTGACTCTTTTGATTTTACTTTCACTTATTTTAATGCTAACTACTCTCAATCTAAACAAGGTTTCTTTCTTTTTGATACTATCGGTTGGCCGGGAAATGGGGCGCAAGCACCTGAAGATATCAACTATTCCGGGATTGCAAAAACAAAAGATCGCTTTAGGTATTATACCCTCGAAGCTGTTCTTTCAAGGCACTGCATAACCTCTTGCGCGGACAACCTTTATTTCTTTATGGGGCTTCAATATGCTAATATTGAGCATAAAAGAAAATCGACAAGTTTCGGAGATTACCCTACTAGCGGAGATAGACGCTTAGTGGATAACTTGTTGCTTGTCGAATCCAATTTTTGGGGAATAGGACCTGAACTTGGTTTTAACTACCAGTACGTTCTCCCTTGCTCAAGAAGTTTAGAAAAACATCTCTCCTTATTTTTTAACGCAAGAGCCTCTCTTCTTTGCAGCAGTTCAACCGCCGAACTTTCTTACAATACTCAAAGGACATTGAATACCGAAGGCATACATGTAAAAAATGATCATCTGTGGCGTGTAACTCCGGCTTTTGATGCAAGGCTTGGCGGAAGCTATGAATTTTCATGCTTTTGTATGCCAAGTCTTCTCGAAATCGGCTATGAGTGGGCATGGTATAATAACTGCATCGACTATATCACAGGCTATGATGTCGCTTTTGCGGGCGATTCTTTGGATACCTTTAGCAACCTAAGCTTGCATGGCCCCTTTATACGATTGACAGTGGAATATTAAAACAGAAAAGGGCAAGTTTTTAAAAAAAACTTGCTCTTTTTATAATAAAAGCGCGAGATACTCTGTTTAAATCATCCATTATCTTTGACTAAGATAATAGAGGCGCCTAAATTTTCTAAATAATCAGAATAATCCGAGAGCCATAATTTGCCTTTAGAAATTACAGAACAGGGCAATCTTGCGATCCTTTCTTTAGTTTCCTCTAAACTCCATCCCGTGATTCTCCGTAAAGCCATTAAGACTTCCATTTTATTGGGGCCAAGATTTGTGACTTTCAAAGTATAAACGTCAAAATCATCACTTGCAAATTCTTCGGGATCTTCTTCACAAGGTAGAGGCGTGGTGGGGAATTCTAAAACTTTTTGAACGACCTCTTTAAAAGAATCTTTTATGAAAATAACTTCATCGGTTTCATGATCCCAAAAGAAAATGCCTTGCAATTCTTTACTGAAGCAAAGTTTATTTCCATTGCCATCTCCTGCAAAAGGGATAAGCTCATCACTTATCGTATCATGATATTCAATCACTTGATCTAATAAAAGAAGGTCTGTCATATAGCATAAACAATCCACTTCATCGAAGTCTTCTTCATCAAGCTTTTCAGAGTCAATGCGATAAATGGCTTGAGGGCCTACTTGCAGAAGAAAATCTCTATAGTCTTTGGGAAACTGAAATTCAAGAGCCGTTTCAGCTTTTTGGATTTCTTCAAGCGGGTAAGGCGTAAGTTTGTTACTATCGATATAAAACTTTTCAGCAAAAGATTGATACGCGGCATCTAGTGTCATTTTTTCCTGATTTTGTTAAACGAGGACATCCACAAGTTCGTGGTTTGGATTCTGCTTAATGCAGTATTGCTTTTCCCACTGACTGGTAAATAACGCCATGGGATTTCCTTGCTTATCTACGACAAGGGTTGAATTTGTCAATTTAACAAATGTTTTCATGTCACCTTTTATCCAAGCGCTACATTCATAAGGCAGTGGAGTCAGGATAGTTTCAACCCCATACTCATCTTTTAAGCGATACTGCATCACTTCAAACTGCAATTTTCCAACTGCAGCAAAAATAAGATCATCTTCTCTTTCATAGCCTCTTAGAAGCTGGATTGCACCCTCATTTGTCAATTGCAACACCCCTTTGTCAAAAGATTTTCTTTTGCCAATATCTTTTGATATAAGCCTTGCAAAAATTTCGGGTTGGAACTGGGGAAGCGGTTTAAATTTGAAACCGCCGTTTAAAGAAATCGTGTCTCCAATCGCAAAATGAGAGGGGTTAATGACACCGATAATATCTCCCGGATAAGCGTAGTCTAAAGTTGTTCTCTCGCCTGCCACCATCCCATGAGGCCTTGAAAGTCTAACTTCCTTTCCAAGCCTGACATTTTTCACCGTTAAATCCCTTTCGAAACGACCGGAACAAATCCTAATAAAGGCCATGCTGTCCCGATGGCGTCTATCCATATTAGCCTGCAATTTAAAAACATATCCGCTAAAAGGATTTTCAACCGGATCAATTTCAATTTCTTTTCCGTCTAAAAGATTGGCAAAACGCTTATGCGGGCATGGGGCAAGATCAATGAAAGCATCAAAGAAGGGTTCAACACCGAAATTGGTTAAAGCTGACGCAAAAAATACAGGCGTGACCTTTCCTTCTAAAAATTCTTCTAAGGAAAAGGGGTTTCCGGCAATTTCTAAAAGATCGAGCTCTTGTAAAAGTTTTTCTTGTATATCCTCTCCAATTTTTTCGATCGCTTCAGGACTGTTAGCCGGATAGCGTGCGATGGCCGCCTTTTGAGATCCCCCATGAGAAGTCTTGGAAAAGAAAACATATTCATTTTTGACGCGATCATAAACTCCATGGAAGTCTTTACCGGTTCCAATTGGCCAGTTCATTGCGTAGGAATGAATTTGTAAAACATTCTCTACCTCATTCATAAGCTCAAGGGGATCTCTTCCCGGCATATCCATTTTATTGATGAAGGTCAAAACAGGGATATTTCTAAGTCTGCAAACTTCAAATAGTTTTCTTGTCTGCTTCTCAACACCTTTTGCGGCATCGATAACCATTATGGCGCAGTCTGCAGCCGTCAGAGTCCTATAAGTATCCTCAGAAAAATCTTCGTGGCCCGGGGTATCAAGCACATTGATGATGGCATCTTTATAGGGAAATTGCATGGCGGAGGAGGTTATAGATATCCCTCTTTCCTGCTCCATAGACATCCAGTCTGATGCAGCAGCTTTCCTCCCTTTTCTCCCCTTAACCATTCCGGCAGTTGCAATCATGCCGGAATAAAGAAGCAGTTTTTCAGTCAGTGTTGTTTTACCGGCATCCGGGTGGCTAATAATGGCAAAGGTGCGCCTTTGTTTGACTGCTTCTTGGAGGGATTTTTGAGAATCATTCATAGTGTACTTTTATAAAAAATTAAATTTTTAAGAAAAAAAAAGAATTATCCGAAATTGAAAAATTATTTAATATACTCATGATTTCTTAAAAAATCAAGCTTCGTTTGACTTAAAGTCCTTTTTTAAAATTTCCTGTAAGCCGTGTACTTTTTTTAGAGATTTATAGGTCGTCTGTCCCCTATAATAAGCGGCTTAAATGTAACCTTTTTGTTATTATGACTGAACTTGATTTATTCTTACCGCTCATTTCTGAAAACGAAGATAAGAGTTCTCCTCTTAAAAACCGGATTCGGAAAAATTATCGGCACTTACGTAAATGGGCCAAAAGATCGCTCGTAGATTGTTTTCGCATTTACGATCGGGATATTAAAGAATACCCAATCGTCATAGATTTTTACGCTGGCAAATTCTGTGTTCAATATTTTTCATTCGATCGCGATAAGGATGAGCCCCCCTCTGATTTAAAAATTGAAACAGAAGAAGCTCTCATTTCTATTTTTGATGCGTCTTCAGAGTCTATTTATTGGAAGACAAGAGTTAGAAGAAAAAAACTTGAGCAATACGAAAAGAAAGGTCATGAAAAAGAATTTTTTAATGTCTACGAATTTGGGGTCAAATTTCAAATAAATTTACAGGATTATCTAGACACGGGCTTATTTTTAGACCATCGGGAACTAAGGCGTCTTGTTTCAACTTATGCAAAAAATAAGCGAGTGTTAAATTTATTTGCTTACACCTGCTCCTTTAGTGTTCACGCCTATCATGCGGGGGCGTCTTACACAAAAAGTGTAGATCTTTCAAATACCTATACGGATTGGGGAAGAGATAATTTTTTGCTTAATTCTTTTCCCTTAGAGAATAATGAGATCGTACGGGCGGATTGCCTTAAGTTTCTAGATGAGGAGATCCGTTCAAAAAATCGATATGACCTTATCATCATTGACCCTCCTACTCTTTCAAGATCTAAAAAGATGGATCAGCTATTTGATATTCAAAAAGATTATTATGACCTTATTTCTAAAGGTCTAAAACTCTTATCTCCGGGCGGGATTTTATTTTTTAGCACAAACTTTCGAAAATTTAATTTCGATCTCGCCTTATTCGACAATTATTCTGTTAGGGAAATCACGGCCAAGACCCTTCCTATAGACTTTAGAAATCAAAAAATCCATAGAGCCTGGGAGATCAGGCTTTTAAATTAAAAGACTGATCTCCGACAAGAAATTTAGAGTAATTTCCAGAGAAAAACTTTTAGCTCTTGAGAAAAAGGAAGCTTTTCAGTGGGCTGTTGATAGAGAATGCCTACATTTTCAAATCCTTGATCGGTGAAAAATTGAAGTGAAGCATCATTTGAAACAGGGTTTATAAAAACATCTGCTAAAAGAGCATGTTTAAGTTTTTTGCAAGTGTCTATGAGCTTAGACCCAATCCCTTGTCTTGCCGCGCTTTTTCTTACGGCTATCTGTTCAATATACGCAGAGTCATTTCTTGCGAAATCATCCATCTGAAGAGCGGAATCCAGTTGGCCAACGGATTCGTTTTCAAAAAGTTTTTTAAATTGAGAGGTGTTCACGAGTATAGCATAACCAAGCAGCACCTGTTTTTGCGTAACACATATAATAACGCCATTTTTTTCATTAAGCAGGTAATTAATATAATCGGCATCCATGGCAGTCAGCAAAAATCCATCTTTAAGGCTATCTTGAGATATGCTTGCTAGCGGGTCGACAAGAAGTGTTTCCTGAAGCTCTAAGACCTTTTTTATCATCTCATCTTTTTGAGGAGTCGCCTTGCTTATAACGTAAACCATCGGTTTTCCCTGACAGTGGGCGCATCTTGGGATTGCCATAGCTGCCTCGACTGGAAAGATATTGAAAAGAGAGAATGTGATTATCCCCATTTGTATGAATTTTTTCATAAGCTCACCTCTAAAAAAAAATTTTGATTCGATTATTAAAACTTTTACTTTAGGGAAAGAAAGGAATAAAAAGCCAGAATCAAAAAAAATCTTTAAGAAAGTTTTGTTAAATTTTTTATAGCAGTAAAAAACCCTGGATTCATTTCGTTTTAAAGCCTAATATTTATAGGCTGCACAAATAAAAATTTAGACTATGGCAATGGATTTTTCAAAAAATATTTATCGTATTATCTCCACAACCTTTTCAGTAATCGTTGTGGTCTCAAATATCATTTCAGCTAAATTATTCGCGCTTCCTCTTTTTTCAAATTTTAGCATTCCGGCCGGACTTTTAACCTACCCGTTGACTTTTCTATTAAGCGATCTTACAACCGAAATTTTTGGGGCTAAAAAATCAAGGGAAATGGTCTATATGGCCTTTGGGATGACACTTTTAAGTTTTGCTATCATCCAATTAGCTCTTTATATGCCATCGAATGACCCTCTCAACGCCCAAGCTTTCAAAGAAGTGTTTGGGCTAAATGGGATGATTGTCTTTTCATCGCTTGCAGCTTATGCGGCAGCTCAGCTTCTAGACATTAAACTATATTCTTATATACGTTTTTTGACAGGCCCGAGGTTTCTCTGGGTTCGAAATAATGGTTCCACACTCCTTTCACAAATTGCAGATACTTTTATTGTGAATTCCATACATCTCACCATAGGACTTGGGATGGATCCATCATCTGTTTTATGGATTATGGCGATTTCATACTTTTATAAAGCTTTCGTAAGCATTGCCGTAACGCCCTTATTTTATTTACTTCTCTATTTAATTCAAAAAAACATGAATTTTCATGAAAAAAGGTTTGAGTCGGCAGCAAAAAAGCTCCTTAAGATTTGAGATTAAGCTTTACTCGTCTTTAAAAAGATAGCGGCTTGCTTCAACTAATTCTTCTGTCAAAACCTTCATCGTTTCATTAAACTCAAGATAAGCTTTTTTCTTATCTTGAAGAAAATTTTTTATAAAAGGGCCAATTAGAGAAGCTTCTTTAAAACCGGTATTGCCTCCTCTTCCTTCAAAAAAACTAGCCGTCGCCGCTGCATCCCCAACTAACAGAACTTCATTTTCCGGGTCGCTTAAACGTTCAACCTTTTGAAGATAGACCGGGATGCCGGTAAAAATCTTAACTTCATTTTTTTGGATGAGTTCTGCTTCTTTAGACCATTCTAAATCGGCAACACATCGTGAAAAATCATCTAAAGTGTACTCTTGAGAGCTTTGCATAAAAATGATGGAAGCATTTTCAAGGGTGATTTTCCTTAAAAAGAAAGGACCTGCTTTTATAGTATCGGTAATATCGGGAATGTTTTTTTGAAGCATCGGAATAAAGGCTATAGTGCCGCTTGCTTTTCCTAATTTTTTTAGGGGTAAATTAAATTCTTTTCTAAGAGCGCTCTCTCTTCCATCAGCCCCAATAATCAGATCATAAGATAGGTTTATTAGTTTATCTTCACTTCTAATTAAAGCTTTTTTTCCTTTGGCGTTTGCTTTTACAAATTCTCCAAAAAGTACTTTAACACCCATGTGATTAACTTTTTCTTTTAAAGAAGCTTCTAGATCACAAATTTTAATGATCCCTACTTTGCTGCCATTTCTAGCTTGACAGATTGAAAGCGCCTTCGGTTCAACGCGCCACTTCGTTAAAAGACCTATTGTGGTTTTACCTAAAAATAGAACCTGCTGACGATTATAATCTTTTCTTTTTTCGACAAGGGTAACTTCCGCCCCCTCACTTTTAGCTTCAATGGCAGCAGCAAGGCCTGCAGGACCTCCTCCAATTATTAAAACTTGAAGGGGCTTATTATCTTTTTTTAATATAAATAATAAAGATGCGATTAGAACGAATAGATAAATTACTTTTTTCATTTTTACATAATTTTTTTGGAACTAGTATACGTGATTTATTACAATTTGCTAAGGAAAAATTGTGCCATTAGCATAAAGAAATTCGAAACCTTCTTTTCCAAACCAAATTAAGCTCGCAAAGAAGAGTAAACAAATTAAGGAAAGAGCATAAGCGATAATAATCATTACGCCATCATCTTCAAGAAACGCAAGGCCGAATGCTAAGATAGGATACGCTGTGAAAAAGTTAGTCAGAGGAAAAGGAATAGGCAAAGCTAATAAAACCCCTAAAATGGCAATCATTAGCCCATGGATCAAATGAAGAACGGGATTGGTTAAAAGCCAAGTCATACGAGTTGAAATTAAAAATTTAAGTTTATTTGTAATTTTGACTGCGATTACACTAATTTTTTTTAATGTTTTAAAAGAAATTTGCCTTTCAAGAATGGTTTTTGGCAGCCATACTTTATGGCCAAAAGCAATTCTTAGACCAATAAAACATAAAAGAATACCGAAGGGGGTTGAAAAACCGGGAATTTGTATCGGTTGGCAAAAAGGCAGGCTAAACAAAATCAAAAGGGCTGCTTGCCCTCTGCCTGCAAGCACTTGCAATATTTTCCCTAAAGAAACAGCTTCTCCATTAGCCAAGCTTAAAAGCTCATTTAATTTTTCAGCTAACAAATTTCTTCTAGGTTTCATACAATTACTGCTTTAATGATTGAACTTTCCTTTCTATAGCAAAGTCAAAGAAAAGGTGCTTTAACATTTTTTAAAACACTTTTTCTACCCATTAGACTTCTTTCGAAACTCGCTTTGATTGGAAGAATGAGCTGGTATTGTGCAAATTTTTTGATAAATTTTGAAAGCATAGGATTACCTATGCGTGAAAAATTTAGGAAAAAAGATGCCAAAAACAGCTATTTTAACAATTGAATGGAGTTTCGAAAGAAGTCTATTTATGCCGCGTCTAAAATGCATTCTTCCAAAAGAAGTTCCATTTCTTCAACATTAAGCTCTTTTGCGGATCCTGGAATTTGATAGCCAAGAGTGATATGAAAATCATGGCCTTTAAGGAGAGGCTTTAAGCCATAACTTTCTCTTAGGACTGAAAGCTCAGGGCAGGATACAGCCAAAAGCCATAGTTTTTTTGCTTTACCCTCTTTTACAATTTTAACCGTTCGAAGCTCTATGACTTGAAAAGAAAATTCGCTGCCTAATTCTGTAATAGTCCAAATCTCATTATCAATACGCTCGTTTTCATACATAACGCTAATATGGGCGCCTATTCCTTTTTTACTTGTCACGTGAACCGGCGGCACTATTTTTCCATCGACTTGAATTAATGGAAGAATTTGAGTCACAAAACGATTATCAACTTGGACATAGAGATAACCATTATCTTTTTGCTTTAAGATCCCGGGAGCACAAATTTCCCGAGCTTCATCCATGACATGAGCTTGGTCTTCTAAGACCCAATCGCCGGCATATGAGGTTAAGGGCGTGAAACTTATTGTAAGAAAAAAGAGGAGGGCAGATAAAAATCGAAAGGATTTTGTTTTAAACATAGGCACTTCTTTAAGGTTGATTTGAGAAGGTGCAAATAGATTTTAATTACTAATCACTTAATTTTCAATAATATATGTACATATCCATAAAAAAACTGATTTTATTTAAATAAAAATTAGTTATTCTAAAGAAATAGAAATAAACTAAAAAAAAATTAATTTTTTCAAAAAAAGTTATGTTTAAAAAAAATCTCGACCTTCAAGGTCGTATCATCCGTCTTTTAATTGCTTTTATTGTTCTGCTGTACGCTATTCTCTATAGTAGCTGGATTGCATACGCCGTTTCCGTTTTTGTTTTTTTGGAAGCCCTATTCAGCTGGTGCGCATTTTATCAGCTTACAGGCAAAAACAGCTGCCCGGTTGAAGCACCTAAAAAAGAAGAAAAATAGTCCTCTAAAGTCTTTAAACTTTTAATTTATTGGGAGGTTAAGGCTATGGCTGTAAAAAAAGCAAAGCATCTTGATTTTTCCGTTTTAAATTCTGAAAAAATGCAAATTCTTCTAAATTGCATGGGAGCATGTTCTGCTTGCTCTAAATTATGTATTGAGGAAGGCCATAAAAAAACGGCCATTCTCTGTGAAGAGTGTTCTGATATTTGTTCGCTCACAGCCAAACTTGTCGCCAAAGACTCTGAATTTGCAGATCACATGCTTGATGTTTGCGCAAGAGCTTGCAGGAAATGTGCCGATGCTTGCGGTAAAATGGATGCCCCTCACTGTCAAGAGTGCGCAGAAACCTGCTGGGAATGCGCCGAAGCCTGTACCAATCTCTAATTTTTAAGATTTAGAAATTTGAGTCTTAATGAGTTAAGGATCACAGAAACGGAGCTTAAGCTCATGGCAAGCGCTGCAATCATTGGGTTCAAAAGGATTCCAAAAAAAGGATAGAGGATTCCTGCGGCTATCGGAATTCCAAGGGCATTATAGAAAAAGGCGAAAAATAAATTTTCACGAATGTTTTTCATCATGGCTTTGCTTAATTGAAAAGCCCTCACTATCCCGATAAGATCTCCTTTGATAAGCGTAATATCTGCAGATTCTATGGCAATATCAGAACCTGTTCCCATGGCAATTCCAACATCTGATGCCGTTATGGCAGCTGCATCGTTGATGCCATCCCCTGCCATGGCAACCGATATCCCTTTTTCTTTGGTTTTTAGAATGAATTCATATTTTTTCTGAGGAAAAATACGAGATTTAAAATCATCAATGCCAAGGGTTTCAGATATAAAGGAAGCAGTTTTGTGACTATCCCCTGTAAGCATGACTATTTTTATCCCCATTTCATGAATTTTTAAAATAGCCTCGTAAGTCGAAGGTTTTATGGGATCATGAATGGCTATAAACCCGAGAGCTTTATTATTTAAAGAGGCAAATATGAGTGTTTCATCAGGCTTTTGATGCTTAGATAGGGATTCAAGCTCCGCAATGCCTTCGCAATTATTTTCAGATAGCCATTCCAAAGACCCAATCCTTAAAAATTGATTTTCAATAACGCCTTCTATTCCCTTTCCCTCAACTAATTTAAATTCTTTAGCATCAAGCAAGTGTTCAACCCCTAATGCTTCAGCTTTTTTTAATATGGCTTTAGCAAGGGGGTGTGAGCTTTTATTTTCAAGGGCAGCCACATATTTTATAAAGAGTTCCTGACTTTCAGATTGAGATGCATAAATTTTCGAAACAGTGGGTTTGCCTTCCGTCAATGTGCCTGTTTTATCGATGGCTAAGAGAGTGACCTTTTCTAATTTTTCAAGAGCTTCAGCATTCCGAATCAATATGCCGGATTCTGCCCCTTTTCCAATCCCGACTGTTATTGACATTGGGGTCGCAAGTCCAAGAGCGCAAGGACATGCTATGATAAACACGGAAACGGCTGCCATGACTGCATAAGAAAGGCTGGGGCCGAATATGAGCCAGAGGACAAATGTAAAAATTGCTATAATCACGACGGATAAAACAAAGTATTTGGAAACAACATCGACAAGCTTCTGAATAGAAGGCTTGCTTCTTTCAGCTGTCGCAATTAAATCGATAATTCGAGAAAAAAGAGTGTTCTTCCCGACACTTTCTGCGATCATAATAAAGCTTCCTGATTGGTTGAAGGAGCCTCCAATCACTTTATCTTTTTCTTTTTTGTCTACAGGCAAAGGCTCGCCCGTGAATAAAGATTCATCTACGGCGCTAGCCCCGCTTAAAACTTCTCCATCAACCGGGACCTTGTCGCCCGGTCTTACATTTAGTTTATCTCCAACAAGGACCTCGCTTACAGGCACTTCAATGATTTTACCTTCTCGTATAACTTGAGCCGTCACAGGTCTTTTTTGAAGTAAAAGAGAAAGGGCTTTACGTGTTTGGCCTCGGGATTTCGCCTCTAAGAACTGACCGAAAAGGACAAGAACAATTATGACGGCGCCTGTTTCAAAATAAAAAGGTATGGATGGGTGTTTTGACACTTGTGGAAGAAGTTCTGGAAAAAATAAAGAAAAAACGCTGAAAAGGTAAGCTGCCAGAACCCCTAAAGAAATTAAACTAAACATATTTAAATTTCTTGTTTTAAATGAGTTAAAGCCTCTCTCAAAAAAGATTCCCCCGCAATAAAAAATAACGATGGTGCTTAAAATTAACTGAAGCCAGCCATTCAATGTTTCATTAATGGGAACATTTAAAAAAGGAATCATTTCCTTCATTGAAAGAAAAAGAATTGGTAATGTTAGAAAAAAACCGATCCAAAACTTTTTTCTTAAATCCTTTTCTTCAGAGCTTTCTCCTTCTAAACTAGGAGTTTTCGGAACGAGAGCCATACCGCAAATCGGACAAGATCCTGGGCCTTCCTGAATAATTTCTGGATGCATAGGACAGGTAAATAAAATTATCTCACTCGAATTTAGTAAAGGTTCGAGGGCCATGCCGCAAATAGAGCAAAAACCGGGCTTTGAATCCTGAATTTCCGGATCCATGGGACAGCCATATAACGTCTGATAATTTTCAGGTTTTTCTTTATGGGATTCCCCTATTTTTCTATCAAGATAAGCCTCGGGATTTTTTTTAAATTCCTGATAACAAGCTTCTCGACAAAAAAAATAATCGGCTCCCTTGTATTCTAAATGCCATTTTGCTTTTTTGGGATCTACTGACATATGGCATACAGGGTCTTTCTTAAACTCCGGCATTTGAGACCTAACTTTAAAAATTCGAATTCTTATTTATGAAACGGGATTTATAAAACGTCAATTCTTTTGTTGACATAAAGATCAAGGATTGCACAAGATCGGCATAGAATAAAAAGAGATAAATTCATGCAAAAAAGCAGCTTTTCTTTAAAACATAAAGATGGTTTTTTTAATGCCATAATTTTGATTGCCTTGATTACAGGCCTTACCTTATCCATTCTTTCTGTTTTTGAATTTTGTCATACCGCTTGTGCCACCGGTCAAAAATATCGTCTATTCGGTTTTAAATTTGAATTTTTTGGAATTGCGTTTTTTGCAGCTGCCATTCTCTTTCATTTGTTATCAAGTGTAAGTCCGATTTTTACTGTGCTAACAAGTCTAATGCTGGCCTCCGGCATCGGCGCGGAAATTTGGTTTTTATTCTTGCAAAAAGTCATTATCGGGACATGGTGCCCTATCTGCGTGTCTATTGCAGCAACAATTTTTGTCGCAGCGCTAACTCGTATGATACATTTTTTTAAATCAAATTTTTATGATACAACCCAAGGAGAGGCTATGAAATCTCTATCAAAAACTTTTCCAACAGTGGGAGTCTTAATCGCTGGATTTATGTTCGCTTTTCTAGGCGTAGACAAAATAAACCCGCTTGTAGCAGCGCAGGCTTCTTTAAAAGATAACATCAATCTAGGGCATGCCACAAGTCCCGTAGAAGTTTATGTATTTACGGATTGGTTTTGTCCTGCTTGTAAAAAAATTGAACCTCTTATAGAACAGCTTGCGCCTGAAATAAAAGAAAATGCCAAACTTTATTTTGTGGATGCAGCCATTCACCAAGAGTCATTAAACTATACCCCTTATAACCTTGCGTTTATGGTCAATAACAAAGAAGACTATTTTAAAATAAGAAAAGCCCTCGATAACCTTGCTAAAACAACTAAGGCGCCCTCCGATGCGGATATCGAAAAGGCCGTATCTCCCCTTGGTGTAAAGTTAAAAGAACTTAATTTCAATGATGTAGCGACGGGAGTCAAACTCTTTAAACGATTGGTTAAGCAATTCGATCTAAGGAGCACACCGGCGGTTATTATTGTAAATATCGATACTAAAAAGGGCAAAAAACTATTTGGAACAACCGACATCAACCGTGAAAATATCCTGGAAGCTATCGACGCCGTAAAATAAGACAAATGCGAGTTCATGCTAATGCCTAAGATGCCGACTATACTAGATACCATAGGAAATACGCCTCTTGTAAGATTACAAAAATTGCCGCCGAAAGAAATCGACCTTCTTGTTAAACTTGAGTTTTATAACCCTGGCGCTAGCATTAAAGACAGGATTGTAAAGTATATCATTGATCAGGCGGAAAAAAATGGCGACCTAAAACCGGGCGGTACCATCATTGAAAATACGTCCGGAAATACGGGCGCTGCAGCCGCCATGATTTCAGCCATTAAAGGCTACCGCTGCGTATTGACCATGCCTGATAAAGTCAGTCAGGAAAAGCAAAACGCTCTTAAAGCTTTTGGGGCAGAGATTATCGTCTGTCCGACAAGCGCTCCCCCTGACTCACCGGATCATTATGTGAATAAAGCTAAAAGTCTTGCAAAAGAGATCCCCAATAGCTTTCGAATCAATCAATATGATAACCCGGATAACCCAAAGGCCCACTATTTGACAACAGGGCCTGAAATCTGGGAGCAAACGGGGGGAAGAATTGATTATTTTATAGCTAGCGCAAGCACAGGCGGGACAATTAGCGGGGCGGGACGCTATTTAAAAGAGAAAAATCCAAATCTTAAAATTGTCATGCCGGATCCTGAAGGCTCTATTTTTGCCCATTACTTCAAGACGGGAAAAATTCCTGAAGGCGGCAATTGCAACTATCAGTTGGAAGGCATTGGAGAAGACCATTTGACAAAAGCCATGGACTTTTCTATTGTAGATGAGGTCATCACAGTAAAAGATGCGGACGCCTTTAGAACGGGGCGTAAACTTGCGCGCGAAGAAGGAATTTTAGCCGGAGGTTCTAGCGGCGCCAATGTTTTTATAGCTCTTGAGATTGCTAAAAAACTGAAAAGTGGCGCCGTCATTGTAACTATTTTACCGGATTCCGGTCTTAAATACTTAAGCAAAATGTTTGATGATGATTGGATGGAAAAGCACGATTTATTAGAACTGGCAACCGGAAAACCCTCAAAATGAAATTTTCAACAAAAGCCATTCATACAGGCATCGAAAGCGACCCGATGACAGGGGCGATTATGCCTCCAATTTACATGACATCAACTTATGAACAAGAAGAGCCAAGCGTACATAAAGGCTATGATTACACAAGAGCCGGAAATCCGAACTTCACTATTCTTGAGAAACAAATAGCCTCTCTTGAAAAAGGGAAATACGCAACGATTTTCTCGTCTGGCCTGGGCGCTCTTTCCGCCCTTCTTTCGACTTTTAAACAAGGCGACAAGGTTATTGCTCTAGAAGGACTCTATGGAGGCACATTCAGGCTTTTAGATAAGGTTTTTTCTAAATTCGGCATAGACTATAAGCTTGTTTCTTATGCGGATGAAAAAGGGCTAGAGGCTGCATTAGAAGAAAAACCGGCTCTTTTTCTTTTTGAAACGCCGACAAATCCCTTGCTTGGGATTCACGACATAGCGAAGTTATCAAAAAAAGCTAAAAAGCATGGGGTTTTGACATTAGTCGATAATACTTTCGCAACCCCCTACTTTCAAAATCCGCTAGAGCTTGGAGCCGATCTTGTTTGGCATAGCACGACAAAATATATCGGAGGCCATTCTGATATTATTGGCGGGGCAATGGTCGTTAACGACAAGGATTTAAAGCAAAAATTGGATTTTGCCAGGATGTCTGTCGGCTTAAATCCAAGTCCTTTTGATGCTTGGCTTTTATCAAGAAGCATTAAAACTTTAGCGCTTCGAATGGAAAAACATGAAAGCAACGCTAAAAAAATTGCCGATTTTTTAAGCTCGCATAAGCTGATTTCCCAAGTCTACTACCCGGGACTTACAACTCATAAAGACCATGAGATTGCGGCAAAGCAGATGAGCGGCTTTAGCGGAATAGTTTCAGCTGAATTTAACCTTTCCCTTGACGACATGCATTATCTTATTTCCAATTTTGAGTTGTTTAAGCTTGCGGAAAGCCTCGGAGGCATAGAATCTCTTGTCTGCCACCCGGCTACCATGACACACGCCTCTATTCCTAAAGAAATCCGGGAAGCCATGGGGATTACAGATGGCCTTGTCCGCTTTTCAATTGGTGTAGAAGATAGTGAGGATCTTTTAAACGATTTAAAAAATAGTCTTTCATCGATCCAGAAAAAACTCATCGCAAAATAGATCACCCCCAAATCCCGTTGTCCCTGTAATTTTAACCAAGACAGATGCGTATTTTAAGCGACGAAGCCAAACTCGCGAGTTGGCGAGTTCCTGCAACTTAGCAGATGCCTTGATAGAATTCCAGGGACGGCGACTTAAGCGATATTAGAGGATGTAATAAGTGCTCACCCTAAGCTTTACAGCTGAAAGCTTAGGGTGATTTGGTCGTTAGTCAGGGGTTGAATTGTTTTACCCCTTCCTGTAAAATAGTTCTTCTAAAGAATTCAATTTAAAAAAATAGACTTCCCTCGAAATTCGCTTTCATTGAAAAATGAGCTCTTTTGTGCAGATTTTTTGATAAATTTTGATCGAATGGAATTTCGAAAGCAGTCTAATTAGTATTTCCAAAGCGGCAGACTTGGATGGGGGCTACAATGAGTAATCTTTTTTATGAACACCTCGAGAAAGAAATAAATGGGCTTAAATCAAGCGGTCTTTACAAAGAAGAGCGTGTGATCACCTCTCCTCAAAGCGGTTCAATTATTTCTCAGAATAAAAAAGTGCTTAACCTTTGCTCCAATAATTATCTGGGTTTAGCCGATGATAAGGAAGTCATAGATGCGGCCAAAGAGGGACTTGATCATTATGGCTTTGGACTCTCCTCCGTTCGTTTTATCTGCGGCACTCAAGATGTTCATAAGGAATTAGAAAAGGACTTGTCAGAATTTTTAAAGACTGAAGACACCATCCTCTACCCTTCCTGCTTTGATGCCAATGGGGGTCTTTTTGAAACTCTTTTCGGACCGGAAGACGCCATCATAAGCGATGAGCTTAACCACGCAAGCATAATTGATGGCATTAGGCTCTCGAAAGCTGCCCGTTTTCGCTATAAAAACAATGATATGGCGGATCTGAAAGAAAAGTTAGAAGAAGCAAAATCCTCAAGATTTAAAGTCATTGCCACCGATGGTGTTTTTTCTATGGATGGCACCATCGCTAAGCTCAATGAAATTGTTCCCTTAGCCAGAAAATATGATGCCCTTATTATGGTAGATGACTGCCATGCGGTTGGTTTTATGGGAGAAATGGGTCGCGGCACCCATGAATACTGGAATGTGATGGGTGAGATCGATATCATCACGGGTACTCTTGGAAAAGCTTTAGGCGGAGCCTCCGGCGGGTACACTTCCGGGAAAAAGCCATTAGTAGATTGGCTTCGTCAAAGGTCAAGGCCCTATCTTTTCTCAAACACACTCGCTCCCTGCATTGCAAAAGCTTCTTTAGAAGTTTTAAATATCGTAAAAAATAGGCCGGAACTTCGTCAAAAGCTTTGGGACAACACCCGCTTTTTTAGAGAAAGCATGAATAAACTCGGGTTTAATATAATCCAGGGCAACCATCCTATTTGTCCGATTATGCTAGGCGATGCAACCCTGGCCGGAAATTTTGCAAAAAGAATGCTTGAAGAAGGGGTTTATGTCATTGGCTTTAGCTACCCGGTCGTCCCGCAAGGAAAAGCCCGTATCAGAACTCAAATGTCTGCCGCCCTTGATAAATCACAGCTTGAAAAAGCACTTGCCGCCTTTGAAAAAGTCGGCAAAGAATTGAAGATCATTTAAACCATGAAGCATTTTTTTATCATGCGTCACGCAGACGCTAAATCTAGCAGCCTATTTCAAGATGCAGACCGGCCTCTTTCAGAAAAAGGAATAAGTCAACAAGCCGAAGTGATTTCTAAAATGAAAGAGAGGTCTCATATTCCTGACGCTATCTATTGTTCTCCCTTGAGAAGGGCCATAGAAACGGCAGAGCTTGTTTCTCAAGAATTTGAGCTTTCTCCTCAGATTCTTGAAGAACTCGGGGATTTTTCTAATGTGGATTTTTTAATTTCGAAGCTTATGCTTCTAGAATCAAACTCCAATCTTATTATTGGTCATGCTCCCCAGCTTGTCGAGTTAGTAGAACGGTTGACAGGAAAAAATCTGACCCAATCCTTTGAAACAAGCGGCTACTTTCATTTGATCTTTCAAGAGAATCTTTCTCTCGGTAAAGCCATTTTCGAGGGGTATTATTCCTCTCTTTAGCTTTTTCCTTAAAGGCGTTCAGTGATACCCATCAAAGCCGAATTTCTAAGCCATTCATCTTGGATTGCATTAGCTAGTTGAAAAGCTCGATTATTATCCACGCCGACAAGGTGAGGAGCTGCTTTGGAAAGCACTGTTTCTACTAAGGTTCTATTCTCAATCTCGCTTAGAAGCTTAAGGGTAAGCTCCCAATTTTTATAGGGCAGAAGATTTTCAGCTAGCCCTGCAAGATAAAATTCTTTTTCCTCTTCACTTTCAAAAAAGGGCCTTTCAATTAAACCTTCTTCAACATCTCCGACTTTGCCTATAAGATAGCAAAATTCTTGTCTTTGTTCATCCTCGCAGGATTTAATTAAAGCAAAGGCTTTTTTGATCGATTTTTTGGCTGTTTCTTCAATCAAGATCACCCTTTCATTATTTGTAAAAGATCCCCTCAATTTAAAAATAAATTCTGAAACCGCAAGAGGGCAGGCACCAAATCTTATCGATCTCAAAAGAAGAGCTATCTTTCTATCCACATCTTGAATTTTATTAAGATTATCGCACATGGCTTCTTGCGAACTATTTTGTAAGGCTTTGACATAATAATATAAGGCTTCGTCTCTATGATTGTCTTGAAGATGATGAATAATAGCCTTTGCGTTTTCTAATAAAACGTTTCCATTTTCAAGATAAAAAAAACGTCTAAAAAGGGCGCAAAGAATTTTAACCCCATCTTTCGGGTCTTGAATTTTCTTTTCTAAAAGTTCGATAAATAAAGGGATATCCTCGTGTTTACAAGTCTTTATCAAGTACCTCAAAGCGGAAATTTTTAGCTCATGAGTCTCTATTTGTTGACAAAGATTAAAACTGTCCTCCCAATTTTTTTTTGCAAGATCTTTTATAATTTGATAAAAGGTTTCCTCTCGACCTTTTTTCGAACGGTTTTTTCGAGCCATTTCAATGGCCAATTTATGATCAAAAGGAAGGACCGCAAGAGAAATCTCGTGATATCTAAACCCACCTATTTGAGAAGGGCATTTTGTAGCGTTAAATAGCAATCTTTTTGACTCTTCGGGATGGATCTGCCGGCAGTGAACTGCAACAAAAGCCATTAGGCTTCCATCTTTTCTTAATTCCACTTCCTTGATTATCTTTTGATAGATAAGTCTTGCTTTTTCACAATCTACCCCATAAAGATGGGTAGCAACTTTTGTTAAAACGCGTATCCTCACACAAGGGTTGCAAATGGAACTTGACTTTTCGATTATTTTATAAATTAATTCTATCCTGGATAGATCTTCTAACCCTTTAGGCGCTTCCATTTTACTTGGCTCAACTATGTTTTGGATTAAAAAAAATTATTAAAGCCTCCCTTCATACCCGATGCTAAATAATTTTCTCAACTAACAAAATTAAGAAGGGAAAAAACCCTTCTTAATTTAAAAAATTTTTAATTTCCTTTTTCTTTACCTTTGAGAGAAGGAGGAGTTGAACCCTGAATCAAAGTTAGATTAGTGCTTCCGCCGCGATTGACAAGCATCAAGGTGAGCTGCTTCGCAAGTTGGCTTCTATCCGACTCATCCAATTCATGGCCTATTCCTTTTAAGTCTTGAAATATTTTTTGAATGATACCAACAGTTCCTGTAGCAATAGCTTGGGTTGCGATCACTTCCGCTTCCGCTTCTTGCTTTGCAAGAAGCAACTTTTCTACTAAGGGGTCATAAGTGACACTTAATAACCTAAATTTTTCAATTTTTATGCCGACTCTCCTAACAATCTCTTGTAAAAAATATTTTAGATGATTTTCAATTTCATCTGAATGCTTCCTTAAACAAGGGCCTTTGTGATCTTCTCCCTTATCAAAGGGGTAACTAGAAAGCACTGCTTTTAAGGTAGAAGCTCCCTGTTCGATTAAATATTTTTTTGGATTGGTTGATGTGTAAATTGAAGAAAGAGAATCTTGTACCCGATAGGAGAATTGTGCTGACACAATAAGGGGATTTCCCCCTAGGTCATTGACAGAGGTCTTAGTAATTTCGAGAATATCTAATTTCATGTCTACAGGTATTATAGAAGTAAAAGGATCTACAAGATGAGGGCCTGGCCTTCTCAAAACGCTAGTCACATAACCGCACCGAGTCACCACTTTATCTTCACCCGGGTTGACTTGGGTAATCATGCAAGGTATGTTTAGGGGAAAAGTTAATACGGAAGCCACACACGACCAAATGCGAAGCGCAAGAGGCACTTTAAATTCTTCATCCTCTCTTTCCATATCAAAAACTCCGATATCAGGATTAATTCCGGTATCCCTATCGTAGCGATAAACCCTATCTGAGCTTGATTCATCCTGCATTTCTAATGGGGTATATGATTGATAGCCGCCTTGCATTTTTTGCATAAGTTTTCTCTCCAGATTTAGGTTTTGGTTTATTTATTCATTGTCAATGTTCCGGGAATTAGAGGATCGATAACCGGGTTTGAATCAACTTCATAAAAATCGATAGAATTCGGTTTTAAGGCATTTTGCTGTATCATCTTAATAATGAGTAACTTTATCTCAGTATCGCTTAGCTCTATACCTTGATGCGAGAATGCCTCTAAAAGCTCTTTTAAATTTCTAGAAGCCCCTTCGCAAATAGCTTTTTGTGCAAGAATATAGCTATCAGCTGCTTGTTTAACCCTTAGTTGACTCTGCAACTTGGTGTCATAGACCGCTTTTTGCACAAAAATTCTATACACGCTTAAACCAACTTTTTCAATCTCTTGCTGTAGGGCTCCTTTAAGGCGCAACTCGACATCCATAGAAGTCCACTTATCTCGACCAGTTCGTGTAAGAACTGCAAATATCGCTTCTTTAGAGCTTTTTTTAACATAGGAATGGTAATCTCTAGATTGATAAGTCGCTTGAAGCGAATTGGTGATATGGTATCTTAAGCTCACCTCAACTCTAAAGGGCATGCCAAGTTTATCGTTAACTAACTGAGGAATAATAATGGTGTAAATTCGATTATCTATTTTTTTTACCTCTCCATATCCCGCCTGAACCCCTTGCTCTCTGATTATTTTTGTAGGGATACCCCCTCTGATCACTATGTATTCATGATTTCTATCCACCACTTCCCTGTAATTTAAACAAGGGTTGCAAAACAAAAATAAGCACTTTGTTAAATTTGAAATAGATTCCCAAGGCCCTCGAAGCTCTTGATTTTTTCGTGACTTCATTAAAGTTACGGTTTTTTCCTGGACACTTACTTGCGCTCCCCCGTTAGGACTTTCTTGTATATTCACTCTAAGACCTCAAATTTAAAAAGAATATTATCCGTATCTCTTATCAGTTCAGTTACATAGAATTCTTTAATGGAAGACTTTGATTCTAGTAAAGACATTTGTTTTTAATTTTTTAAATTAAAGAATTTTTTATAATTAGAATGAGGTGGTTTATGATCGAAAAATTAAAGTTTTTATTAATATTTTTTTACACTTTAATTGCTGCTCCCATTTTTGGAGAGACAGCTTTAAACATTCCGGGTGACGAAAGAGCATGGAATTTAAGCGGGAAGTCAGAACTCAAAGAAGAAGTCTTTTTACCAAGAGGACAAACTCTTGGTAATTGGAGAGAAGCTCTTCTCTATCACCACGTCTCAAAAACTTCTATCCCCCTCATTGTTTATGTGAACAATTTCATCAAAGAGCTTGATGAAAGACTTGGAGGTTTATTTGAAACCCGAATCCTTAAAGAAGAGAATGACTTTATTCTCTTAGAGTGGTGGCTTGATAAGGATATTCCCGATTCCCAGCATGGTTTTATCCAGATTTTAAAGGTATCGAACGGCATCGACTTTATTCGATATACCACAAAAAATATTGATAAGATTGAAAAAATTAAGCCCTTCTGGGAAAATATCTTAATGAATTTTCGAATAAAACCGATTGCCAAGGAAATTAACGTTTCTATGCCTTGGGATTTAGACGGGAGAAGATGGGTTTTAGACGGTAATGACAAGGAGAAGAATAAGTTTATTCTTGAAGGTGAGACTGACTCGAAGGAATATGTTGAGATCGAAACCTTTGCCGCTACAGACTTTACTCCCAGGGAAAACTTTGACATTCTTATTAAAAAACTGGAAAAAACAAGCAATAAACCGCTTTCTTATCGCGTTTTGTTTAGTAATGAGTTGACCGGTTTAATGGAATGGAAAGGAGAAGAAAAAAGGGCTCCTTTTCATGAATGGGTCTATTTTTCTAAGGAAAAGCCCGGCGTGTCAGTCGTCATTAGGTATAGAAGCATAGAGGATGGGAACAATGAAAAGAGAACTCGAACTTTGGAAAAAGTTCTGGCAGGCTCTAAAATTGAGGTTACCTACGACTACACCTTGGAATCTAAGGAAAAATTTGTAAACGAGCA
This sequence comes from Criblamydia sequanensis CRIB-18, assembly GCF_000750955.1. Lineage (NCBI taxonomy): Bacteria > Pseudomonadati > Chlamydiota > Chlamydiia > Parachlamydiales > Candidatus Criblamydiaceae > Candidatus Criblamydia > Candidatus Criblamydia sequanensis. Next base: position 38,634 of record NZ_CCEJ010000014.1, read on the forward strand.
AGAAATTTTAAATAAAAGACCTCCCTGGTCCCCATTTTTTATTCGAGAACCAAAAGACCCTCTATTTTATCATAAATAATTTATTACGGATATTAAGGTTATAAAAATGAAAGCTTTAGTGAAATCACAAGCCAAGGAAGGCATTTGGTTAGAAGATGTCCCCTTACCTAAAATGGGAAGCCAAGACGTTCTCATAAAAGTTAAAAAAGCCTCCATTTGCGGAACCGATGTCAGCATTTATAAATGGACGGACTGGGCTAAAAAAAATGTTCCTGTGCCCCTTGTTATCGGCCATGAGTTTATGGGTGAAATTGTGGATATGGGCTCTAGTGTGAAGGGTCTTTCCATTGGGGATCGTGTTTCAGGAGAAGGACATATCACTTGCGGTGTCTGTTTTGGTTGTAAAACAGAAAAAAAACACCTTTGCTCAAATGTCCGAGGTCTTGGCTATCATACGAATGGCTGTTTTGCTGAATACCTGGTTTTGCCAAGCGAAAATGTTTTTAAGCTTCCTGATTCGATTCCCGATGAATTGGCGGCTATTTTCGATCCTTTTGGGAATGCCATGCATACCGCCCTCTCATTTCCTTTAACCTCAGAAGATGTCCTGATAACAGGAGCCGGTCCAATTGGCATCATGGCCGCGGCCATTGCTAAAAAAGCCGGGGCAAGAGTGATTGTCATTACAGATGTGAATAAGAAAAGACTTGAGCTTGCGAAAAAAATGGGCGCCACCCACGCTATCAATGTAGCTAAAACTCCTCTTGCCCAAGCAATTAAGGATTATGGATTCCATAATGGGTTCACAGTCGGTATGGAAATGTCCGGAAACCCTCTTGCTTTCCAAGATATGTTAACTGCTATGCGGCATGGCGGAAAAGTGGCTCTTCTTGGTATTTTACCGCCAAACACCTTGATTGATTGGGACCTTGTTATCTTTAAGATGCTAACTCTCAAGGGGATTTACGGGCGCGAAATTTTCTCGACCTGGTTCCAGATGACGCAAATGTTAGAAGCCGGTCTTGATATTCATCCTGTTATCACCCACTATCTTAGCTTCCAAGACTTCGAAGAAGGCTTTGCCCTTATGCTTTCCGGCAATTCAGGCAAAGTGATCCTGAATTTTGACTAACCCATTCTTCTTGCGTTTAGGGTTACAAAAATGGAGCTTAGAGTCATAGCAAAAGCAGAATATAAAGGGGTTAAAAGGCCGAATCCGGCAAGACCGATGCCTATAATGTTATAAAAAAAGGCCCAAAATAGGTTTTGCCGAATTAGTTTTTTCCCCTTTTTTGATAATGCAAATAAAACCTCAATTTTTTTTAAGCTATCCTGAGTTAAAAGAACATCTGCGCTCTGAGCTGTGATATCTGACGCTGAAACAACTGAAATACTCACATTTGATGCAGTTAAAGCCGGGGCGTCATTGATCCCATCGCCTATCATGCAAATTGTTTTGCCTTCTCTTTTAAGCTTTTCAACCAACTCTTTTTTGGACAAAGGATGGCACTCCGAGAGCCATTTTGGCATTTTAAGAGAGTTTGCAACCGCTTGAACGCTTTCCTCTTTGTCTCCGGATAATAAAAATGTGTTTTCAGAGCCTAAATTTGTGATTAATTCAGAAGCTTCTTTTTTTATTTTATCTCCAAGTAAAATGGGCATGGCCTTGCCATGCGAGAAAGAAGCATAGACAGTTGTTGTAAATGATTTTGATCTTGGCTGAAAATCCTCCCCAAAACTTATCCCTATTGCATCTAGAAACTTTTTGGAGCCTAAGACAATTTTTTCATTCATTATTTCTCCTTCAATTCCCATTCCAGGGTGCTCTAAAAGAGCATTAACAGCGCAAGTTTCCTCACTTAATTCTTTAAAAATAGCTCTTGATATGGGGTGAATGGATTTCGAAGTTAAGCTTTTAAGCTGTGTCTTCTCTTTTTGACTTAATTTTTCAAGACCGTCAAGCACCAAAAACTTTCCTTCTGTTAAAGTCCCCGTTTTGTCGAAAATGAAAAATAGCGGTTCTGCAAGCACTCTAAGAACAGCCCTGTTTTTAATAATAATCCCTTCTTTGGAGAGGCTTTCTAATAGCTTGGATTCAACAAAAGGAGCTGCTATTCCAATTGCGCAAGGGCATGAAATAAGAAGAATTGCAAGAACCCTTAATAAAATATCATGAGATGAAAGGTTAAAGAAAAGAAGCTCTATTCCGGCTGTCGCCGTAATGAAAAAAAGAAGAGCCGGAACAAACCATTTAAGAATAGGTTCAACCGCTCTTTCATAACTCGTCTTTTTTCCAAGACCTTCTTCAATCATCTGGATGATCTTTTGAAGGGTGCTTTCTTCTTCGAGAGCTTCAACTTGATAGGTGAGGCTGCCATTTTGCAAAAAAGTACCTCCTACGACTTTCGCATCTTTTGATTTGAAGACAGGAAAGGGCTCTCCCGTCATTAAGGATTCATCGATGCTACCTTCCCCCTCAATCACTTTGCCATCCAAAACAATTTTTTCTCCTGAATGAACAAGAAGAGAATCCCCAATCTTAATTTCTTTAATAGGTCTAAATTCAAAACCCCCGTCCTCATTCTTTTTTCGGGCTCTTTTAGGTTTTGCTTTTAAAAGCCTTAAAAGAGAGTCTTTAGCGCTGAATTTTGCTTTTCCTTCTATGATTTTCCCCCCAAGAATTAAAGTCACGATGACGGCTAGGGAATCGAAGTATACCTCGCTGCTTCCTTTAAAAAGTTCATAAGATGAGAGAAAAAAAGAGGCTAAGATAGCCATCGTTGCAAGACTTTCCATTCCAAAGCGCTTAACCTTAGCTGCAATTAATGCTTTTTTATAAATCGGGATGGCGGAAAAAGTAACAATAGGAAGAGATAAAAAAAATGAAATCCAGGCAAATAATAAATCGTGATCACCCTTTATTTTTTCAAAGTGCGAGATGTAGATCGGATAGGCCATCATCATAATATTTAGAGAGCAAAAAGCGGCAACTCCAAAACGTTTATTCAAACTTGTTGATCGCCCTTTTTTTTCATCAGACTCTAAAAGGGAAGGTTGATAACCCATTTTATTAATGAGCTTTAAAATCTCTTCTTTGGAAATGAGACAGGGGTCAAACTCAATTTTGCCAATATCTGTCGCATAGTCCACAAGAGCTGAATAAACTCCTTTTTTTCTAAGAAGCAGATAGGAAATCCCAAGGGCGCAAGCGCTGCACCACATATCTTTTATTTCCAGGTAAAGCTTTTGCAGATCATGGGATGCGCTCTTTTTTTCCTGAATCTCTTCTAATAAATTCGGGTTTGAGATGACACCTGACTTAAGAGCCTCTTGAAAAAGCGGATTTTCCTTCTCTAACGCTTCTCCCCTTGCTTCTAGGATGGAATAAACCGTCAAGCATCCGGGACAGCAAAAAATTTTGTCTTTTGAATAGTATCCGCCGCTTGATAAGCTTCCGCATAAATTACAAGGAAGTGCGCTCATATTTCTCTCGCTATCAAAGATTTTTTAAAAAATAGAATAGCAAAGAATCCTCTTACTCTTCAAACTGCAATTTAAAGTCCTTTTAGAGCTCTTTTGCTTATGAAAGAAAAAGCAAATATCATCACCATTCGCGTAAAAGTTAAACGCGAGTCCATCCCCCTTTTTATCGATTGGCAATCGAAGTTAAATGCCTGGATTACCACTTTTCCGGGTTTTTTAAGCTTGGAAATTATTTCGGAGTGTCTCTCCAAACAAGATAGTTGGGTTATTATAGAGCGTTTTCTTGATGAAAATAGCGCGCTATCTTGGCAAAATTCGGATCAAAAAAAAGAGCTTTTTAAAGGCCTTGAATCACTAATCGATCAGGAAATGGGTCTTAGAGAAACCTTATCTTTAGAATCCAATTTGAAGAAAGGGGTAACAGAGGTCTTTGTAACTTCAGTTTCAAAAGAAATGGAAGGCGGTTATCGAAATTGGATTGCCAAAATCCATCAAGCCGAAGCTAAGTTTCCTGGATTTCAAGGGGTATATGTACAATCTCCAAGTAATGAAGAAAGCGAAACTTGGATTACTTTTTTGCAATTCGATACCCCTTATAACTTAGACCTTTGGTTAAAGTCAAAAGAGCGCCAAGATGTTTTAAACGAATCAAAGCCTTTCATAAAAAAATTAGAAAGGCATAGGGTGGTTTCCCCTTACGCAAGCTGGTTTCAAACCCTTTCTCCAGAAAATGATTTTCCCCCTGTTTGGAAACAAACCATGATTGTTCTTCTTGTTCTTTTCCCGATCGTGATGCTGGAGCAAAAATTTTTAATGCCGCTTCTTCATGAATTCAATAACTCCTTTGCCACTTTTATTAGTAATGTAATTAGTGTGACTCTTCTTGCATGGCCCTTTATGCCAATCGCCATTTATTTCTTAACCTGGTGGCTTTCTCCAAAAGAAAATAAAGCCTTGATGACTTGGCTTGGTTTCTTACTCCTATTACTTTTTTATCTTTTGGAAGTGATCTTTTTTTGGGCTCTTGGTTAATCCAATGAGTTTATTGATCGAAACATTAACCCTATTTTCTTTTTTTTAGTAAATAAAGTAATATAGCTCATAAAAAGGTTTTTTTCCCTATGCGTCTTCCTATAGCGTATCTTGGCAATCCCGTGCTTCGTAAAAAATGCAAGCCCGTCCAAGGGATTACAAAAGATGTCCAAGAACTTGTGCAAAATTTAATCGATACCATGGAAGCTGAAAATGGCATCGGGCTTGCAGCGCCGCAAATTAGCTCTACCTTAAGAGTTTTTGTCACATGTGTGCCCAAGTATTTAGAAAACGGGGAAGTCGAGCCCGGCATCATCAGAGTCTTTATCAATCCGGAAATTTTATCAGTAAGCCAAGAGACGATTGCCTTTAATGAAGGTTGTATTTCAGTTCCCGGCATAAGAGGCAAAGTGGAACGCCCTTTTATGATAAGAGTCAAAGCCCTTAATTTTGAAGGACAGGAATTTATAGAAGAATATCAAGGGCTTGAAGCGGTTTGCATTTTACATGAAAATGATCATATTAATGGCGTTTTATTCTTTGATCGCATTCATGGCAAGGAAAGAGATGAAATGGAACCCATCCTGAAAGAAATCAAAAAGAATTTTTCAAAAAAACCTGATTCTAAAAAATAAGACCTGACTTTAAACCTCTCTTATTTGTTAAAGAGGTTCTCATTATCAGGTCTTTTTTCTTTTATTGATTCTCTTCTATTTCTTGAGTAAACCCGGGAGGCGTTGTTTGAGAAGAGCGTCCCATTGAAGAGGTCCAAAAAGATAGGATGACGCAAGAGGCAAAAAAGATAAAGGAAAGCCAAGCTGTAAATTTTTTTAAGACGTCAGCAGTAGATGTTCCAAAAAGTGAGTCTTGAGAATCCCCTCCAAAAGAAGCTCCAAGACCTGTGCTTTTGCTCTCTTGCATTAAAATCACAGTGGAGAGCAAAACAGCAAGAATCATAAATAACGCTAAAGATATAAAATATAATGCGATAATCATTCGTTAACCTGTTTATTGAAATTGATGATATGATCAAAAGTATTCACGTCTAAAGAAGAGCCTCCAACAAGCAAGCCATTCACATTTTTACCTGTAAGCAGTTCTTTGGTATTACCCGGATTGACAGATCCCCCATAAAGGATTTTTATATGGCTTGCGATCTCATCGCCGAATTTTTCTTTAAGGACCTCTCTTATGAAAGAGTGCGCCTCTTCCGCTTCTTTGCCGCCGGCATGCACGCCTGTTCCAATTGCCCAAATGGGTTCATAAGCTAAGATAAGCTCTTTTCCATCTTTCAAATGGACATCTGCAAGGCCCTCTAGGATTTCGGCTCTTAAGACTTCTTCTCTCTTTCCGGATTCATTTTCTTCTTTGCTTTCACCAATGCAAAGAATGGGGATTAACCCCTCTTTGAGAGCTCGTTTAACTTTATGATTGATAAACTCATTGGTTTCACCAAAATAACGTCTTCTCTCTGAGTGTCCTAGAATAACATAGCGGGCGCCGGCATCTGTCAACATTTTAGCTGCGATTTCGCCTGTAAAAGCGCCTTCTTTGGCGTCATTCATATTTTGCGCTGAAATCTTAATTTGAGGAGTTTTCTTAGCGGCTTTGGCTGCGCTATAAAGAATCGTAAAGGGAACTGCTAAAACGACTTCATTTGAAGTCCCCTTCACTTTTTCCGCCAATTCATTTATATAATCCAGAGCTTCTTCTCGAGTCTTATACATTTTCCAATTGCCGACAATCAAGCTTGGTGAATCCAGGGGCATGAGAATTAAACTTCCCTAATTAAATTTTTTTCAGCTGAATGGCTAAAGGAAAACCTTATACCGTCTCAAGTGCTTAATGTTGGTATTATAAAAGTTAGCCTCCTTCGATTCAATCAAATTTTTACTAATGTCGTTACTTTTAAGATGGCTAAGCTCTTATTTTAAAAATGAAATAATTTCTATCACACTCTTAACGGATAGGCTTTCATAAACAGTAAAAAATTAATTTTATAAAATTCCCGCAAGCAAGTCTGATAATTTTTTAAAAAAGAATTCTGTTTTGGATTTAATCCTTTTGATACTCTCAATAAGACAACCGGCTTAAGAGGAAAGCAAACGCAAAATGAGTGAAGAGTCCAGGTTATTGACAGTATCCCAAGCAACCCACGCGATCAAACGAATTTTAGAAATGGGATTCTCCTCGCTTTATGTCAAAGGTGAAATTAGCAATTGCAAAAAGCAGTCTTCAGGTCATTATTATTTTTCATTAAAAGATGAAAACGCCTCGATTGCTTGTGTTTTATTCAGGCAAGATGCCCTTAAGCTCTCAGATCCTTTAAAAGACGGCGAAAGCATCACTATCAAAGGAAGTTTGACTGTCTATCCTCAAAGCGGGAAATACCAGATCATTGTCAAAGAAGTTCAAAGGACAGGCCTTGGCGATCTACTTTTAAAGCTTGAACAATTAAAAATTAAATTGCATCGAAAAGGCTGGTTTAAGCAAGAGCGCAAAAAAAGCCTCCCCAAAATGCCGAAAAGAATTGGGATTGTGACAAGCCCGACAGGCGCTGTCATTCAAGATATTTTAAAAGTTTTGAAAAGACGGTTTTCAGGTCTTCACATTTTTCTAAACCCTGTTCGCGTGCAAGGCGAGGGCGCTGCAAAAGAAATTGCAAAAGCTATTAGAGAGTTTAATCGTTTAAATTTTGTCGATGTCCTTATTGTCGGAAGGGGCGGCGGCAGCATAGAAGATTTATTTGCATTTAATGAAGAGTGTGTGGCGGAAGCCATTTTTGAAAGTCATATTCCCATCATTTGTGCTGTCGGCCATGAGACCGATCATTGTATTGCAGAGTATGTCGCAGATGTCAGAGCTCCAACACCTTCCGCTGCCGCCGAAATGGTGATAGCCGAAAAAATCCACTATGAAAAAGCGCTTAAGCAGATAAAAGATCGGCTCTTTGATCACGTGAAACTTCGCGTTAGACGAGGTAGAGAACATCTAAGACACTTACTAAAGCAGCCGAAATTAAAAAACCCTCAGCTTCTGTTTGCAGCGGAGCTGCAAAATTTAGACGGCGCTAAAGAAGCCATAGATAAAACCATGCTTCGTTTTAATAAAACAAAGCAGATGAAGCTGACTTCCATGAAGCAAAGACTTTCCGCATTAAATCCCTATCTTCGACTTTTACACGCAAAAGAAAGGAAGAAAAGTTTAAGGCGCGCGATTCATATAAGCTTTCTTACTTTTTTTAAAAAAAGAAGCGCCAAACTTTCAGATTTAAATGAAAAATTAAATAAATCCATTCATTTTTCAATTTTGAATCATAAAGTTAATTCCGCTCTTTTCGAAAAAAGAAAAGAACTTGATAAAGCTATGGATCACTTGCTACGCATAAAAGAAAAAAATTTAAATCATTGCGGGGAAACTTTAAGCGCCATCAATCCAAAGAAATTGCTTAGCAAAGGATTTACGATTCTCTTCTCAGAAAAGGAAGGTTCGGTTATAAAATCTGTACATGCTCTCCAAAAAAATGAATCTTATCGACTTCTTTTGAGCGATGGGGAAGCTAAAATTCAAATAGAAAAAACAAAGCCTTTCAAAAAAGAAATCAAAAACTAACGGAAGTTTATGTCTCAAGCCAAACAAACCTTTGAATCCGCCTTTCATCGATTGGAAGAAATTCTTGAAATCATGAATTCCGATACGGTTACACTCGATGATTCATTGAAACTTTATGAGGAAGCAGATAATCTCATTCGTTTTTGTTCTAAAAAATTAAACGATGCTGAAACAAAAGTTGAAATGTTAATGAAAAATCGTGAAGGTGATTTATTAATAGGACAAGATAAAAAACCGTTAACCCAAGATTTTCCTTCAGGAAATGACTAAATTTTATAAGGTAAAGCAAGCGAAACATCCATGAACTATCAAATTCTTTCAGAAATCAAAGACCCTAAAGATTTAAAAAAATTGGATTCTCGCTCATTGAGTCTCTTGGCACAAGAATTAAGACATCGAATTATAGATGTCTTATCCCAAACAGGAGGTCACTTAGCTTCAAATCTTGGAGTCGTCGAATTAACTCTAGCCCTTCATTACGTTTTTGATTCACCAAGCGATAAACTGATTTGGGATGTAAGCCACCAAACTTATATCCATAAGCTTTTGACAGGCCGAAATGAGCTATTTCCAACGATTCGTCAAACAGGAGGCCTTAGTGGATTTAGCAATCCAAAAGAATCCCCTCATGACCATTTTTATGCAGGACATGCGGGAACGGCTCTCTCTCTTGCTCTTGGAGTCGCGAAACAAAGAGATCTTTCCAAAGAAAAAAACTACATTATTCCTATTATCGGCGATGCCACGCTCACTTGCGGGATGTCGCTTGAAGCTCTAAATAATATTTCAAGAGACATAAAAAAATTTATCGTCATTTTAAATGATAACGAAATGTCGATTTCCAAAAATGTCGGGGCGATCACAAGAATTTTAAGCCGCATGCTAAGCAATCCAAGAACAACAAGACTCTACCAAGAATTAGATGGGCTTTTAACAAAAATTCCGGGGTATGGCGCTTTAATTTCTCAGCAAGGCCATCGCATCACAGAGTCGATTAAACATCTTTTTAGCCCTGCTGTTTTTTTTGAAAACTTTGGGCTTTCCTACATCGGCCCGATTGACGGTCATAACATTAATGAAATGATTCAAGCTTTTGAGGGCATAAAAAATTCCAATTGGCCGGTCTTTATTCATGTTTTAACTAAAAAAGGCCAAGGCATGAATGAAGCTTTAAATAACCCAAGCCTTTGGCATGGCGCCAAGCCTTTTAGCCCAAATACCGGTAAATTTTTACCCACAACGTCTGATAAACCAACCTTTCCTAAGATTTTCGGAAAACATTTATTGAAAATGGCAAGAACTGATGAATCCATTGTAGCCATTACCCCGGCTATGTCCCAAGGTTCTTGCCTTGATCAGTTTGTAGCAGAATATCCGGATCGCTGTCTTGATGTTGGCATAGCAGAAGCTCATTCGGTAACTTATGCTGGCGGTGTAGCTTATGGAAAAAAGCATAAAGTCTTCTCGTCTGTTTACTCGACTTTTTTACAACGCGGTTTTGACAATGTGTTTCACGATGTCTGCTTGCAAGAATTAAATGTGGTCTTTGCAATTGATAGAGCCGGAATTGCAGGCGGCGATGGTCAAACCCATAATGGCATTTATGACATCTCATTTTTAAACGCCATGCCAAACATGGTCATCGCTCAACCAAGAGATGGCGATAAACTAAAAGATCTTTTAGAAAGCGCGCACGCATGGAATCTGCCGGCAAGCATTCGTTACCCTAATATGGAAACTACTGAAACTGAAAGAGAAAGAGAAGTCTTGCCTCTTGGAAAAGGAGAAGTTCTGCAATCAGGTTCCGAGGTTTTAATTGTCGCTGTCGGCCATATGTCGGAGCTTGCTTTTGAAATTAGCGAAAAATTAAACTTGCATGGCATTCAACCAACCCTTGTAGACCCCGTTTTTATAAAACCTCTAGATGAAGAGCTTTTCGTTGAACTTTTAAAAACGCATTCTATTGTGGTCACAATTGAAGAGCATTCCTTAGCCTCCGGATTTGGCATCCTATTCAACAGCTTTACTTTGAGAAACGGCTTTTACCCAAAAGTTTTAAATTTTGGCGTCCCTGAAATTTTTGTTGAACAAGGTAAATATAAGGATCTTTTGAAATCGATTGGTTTAACAGCCGATACTATTTATCAAAAACTTTTAAAAACCCTTGAAGAAGAAGTCGAAAGGAAGAACATTCACATGCAAGAAGTATTATCCTAAAAAGGTTTTATCAAGCTATGAAAGTAAAAACGGTTGCTCTTTTTCCAAATATGCAAAAAAGCCAATCCACAAGCATTACGATGGGAGTTAGAGAGTTTTTATTTCAAAGAAATGTGAATGTTGTTGCCGAAGATTTGATTGCCGAACAAATTGGAGCAAATCCCCTCACCTCCGTTGATCCAAACGAAGTGGATTTAATTATTTCCCTTGGCGGCGATGGCACTATTTTAAGACTTTTACAAAGACACCCCGAGCTTAAAGCCCCGATTGTCGGCATCAATCTTGGCAGCCTCGGCTTTATGGCAGATATTCCGATTGTGGACATTTACCCGGCCCTTGAAGATCTTCTAAAAGGAAACTTCAAAGTTCAAGAGCGCTTAATGATGAAAGGGACAACGATTCATAAAGAAACTTGTCTTGCAGTCAATGAGATTGTAGTTCATAGGGCTAAAAATCCAAGTCTTGTAGACCTTGCAATCCACGTGGATGGCATGTATTTAAATACTTTTTCAGCAGACGGGCTTATCATTTCATCGCCAAGCGGCTCAACCGCCTATTCTCTTGCAGCAGGCGGACCCATTTTAACCCCCGACCTTGAAGCTTTTTTAATTACTCCGATCTGTCCCCATACCATTTCTAATAGACCGATTGTTTTAATGCCTAAGGACCACATCAAAATTCAATACCTAAACGAGTATGAGCCGGTTGAGGTGACCTATGATGGCTTTGCTAATTTTCATATAGCTACAGGCGAGGTGTTCTATATCCAAAAGGCTGAAAGAACTTGTTCTTTGATCAGCTTGCCTGGCCACGACTATTTTTCCACCTTAAGACAAAAATTAGGCTGGGCAGGAACTTTAAAAAATTAATCAGTTTCTTCTTTTCTTGAAATTTTAAGCTCGCTTTGAATATAACTTTTCTTATTAAGCTTAACTTGACAGGATACCCGCAAAAGTTAAGTTTAAAGCCGTTTTTTCAAATTAGGCTTCTTATCGTAATTTAAAATTTGTTTAAAAAATTTGATGATTTTCGTGCTTTTTTGGAAAATTTCTTGAGCCTATGTAAACGTACGGTCGAAAAGTTTAAAAAAAATGCCAAAGACAGCAATTTAGCAATCAAATGTTATTACTCTTTTAAACATCGAATGGAATTTCGAAAGAAGTCTATTAAATCAAGAGCTTGTTGAGAGTCATTTTTCTTCAATTTATTTTCTTGATTTTGCCATTCTCATGCACAAGGCGTGCTATAGCTATTCATAGCTTTACAAATACTCTAAAAGCCAATTCCACTTATTTGATGTTATCAATTTGATTTTCAAAGATTTGTAAAATTTAGATTAAATTTTTGTCGCAAAATCAAAAATTCTTGTGGAAGAATTATTAACTTATCCGTATCTACAAAGAGTAAAACCTTTTTTTTCCAGGATTGATAAAAAAGAAAATGGAAAAACGAATGTGGTTTTCAGATTTGGAAAAAAGTTCTACCACTAACCCTAAATTAGGAGACTAATATGACCAAAAAATTAGCAAAAATGGCATCTTTGGCAGTTACTGCTGTTGTTCTTTTGACAGGTTGCTGCTGCGACACAAACCCATGTTGTGATCCATGCCCAAGACCCTGTCCACCAAGACCAGTATGTGAAAAACCATGCCCACCAAAACCATGCTGCCCAAAACCTTGCGATCCTTGCTGCTACTAAAAGCGGCTTATCTATCGCGTGAGTTATTAGCTCACGCGATAGTGCTATTTTAGCTGCCCTTGCTTTGTAGGTTAAATTCCATTTAACAAACAAATCATGGCCATCTGAAATTGAAAAGATTACTAATGACCAGCGATATCTAACTCGAGATAAACCAAAGGAGATTTCTCATGAGAAATACTAAGCGAGTGTTAACCTCGTTACTCCTCCTATGTACAACGGCGATGCTTTGGGTCGGTTGTTCGAGCGGATGTTATTCATCTGCTTGTAACCAACCATGCGACCCTTGCCCCGCTGTTTGTGACAATAATGATAACTATGAGCAGGCTTGTCCTCCTCGTATGTGTCCAGAGCCTTGTGCTCCAATCGTGAAGTCTTGCGAACAGAGGGATCCTTGTCCTCCGGTCGCAAAACCTTGCGAGCCTATTTGCAATCCTTGCGAACCACAACAACAAATCGCGCGCTGCGAGCCAATTTGCCCGCCACGTTGTGAGCCGCCATGCCCACCACGTTGCGAGCCGGTATGTCCGCCTCGTTGCGAACCGGTATGTCCTCCCTCTTGCCCGCCAAGATGCGAGCCATGCCCGCCGCGTTGTGAGCCGGTTTGCCCACCACCACCATGCGATCCTTGCGGCCAAGAGCCACTTTGCAAAGTATTGCCAAAGTGTGCTTACCCAAGCCACAATGAACTTAATTGTGTTGATGGGATTACTGTAAGCGCTAAAAACCCAGAAATGTGTTTACTTGGCGAACAGTATCCATTGGAATTTGAAGTAAAAGCTTGCGATGATGTTTGCAACGTTGTTGTTTCAACTAACCTGCCAGAAGGCGTAAGCTATATGCGCAGCCAACCTGAAGCATCCGTGCAAGGCCGCACTTTAACATGGAACTTCGGTTCTATGAAGAAATGCCAAGTCATTGCTGCAAGAGTATGGTTAAAGTGTGAATGCGAAGGCGAGCTTTGTGCTTGTTTCTGCGCTAGCGCTCAACCTGTTCGCTTTTGCTCGCTCCTTTGCGCAAAACCAATTCTTGTTTGCCATAAGTGCGGACCGGAAGAGTGCAAACCAGGCGATCCGATCAACTATACTGTAACTGTAACCAACCGCGGAAGCTGCACAGCAACCGGCGTTGTTCTTACAGATCCAGTACCGGATGGACTTGAGCATTCAAGCGGCCTAAGAACCCTTACTTATAATTTGGGTTGTTTAGAGCCTTGCCAAACAAAGAAAGTCAGCATGTGCTTCACAGCATGCAAACGTGGCGAAGTCTGCAACACAGCAACTGTCACAGCTTGCAATGCTGAACCCACATCATGCAGCGCCAAATGCTTAGTTTGCGCCGAATGCGCCGAGTGCGTAAAAGTCGGACCGAAAGAAGTTCAAATTGGCCGCAATGCTGATTATCAGATCATTGTTACAAACACTGGCGATAAGCCTTTGACAGACATCGTTGTCACAGACTATGCTCCAAGCGCAACTTCAATTGTTGCAGCTAATGGCGCTAGAATCTGCGGTAACCAAGCTGTTTGGAGAATGAAGCAATTAAATCCAGGTGAAAAAGCAACTTTCAACATCACGTTGACTTCTTGCACACCAGGCTGCTTCACCAACAGAGTTAGCATGACTAACTGTCAAGGATGCAATGTTTGCTGCGAATACACAACACGTTGGAGAGGCCGTCCAGCTTTAACAATGTGCATTAATGACACAGCAGACCCAATTTGCATTGGTGATCCAACAAGCTATAATATCGAAGTCACAAACCAAGGTTCTGAATCTGACCACAACGTTGTGCTCGTACTCCGCTTCCCTCCCGAAATTACACCGGAAAGTGTTAGCGGCGATGTATGTGGCTCAATCAGCGGCCAGACTGTAACATTCCAACCTTACAACAACTTTAGCCCAAGACAGACGATTCGTTACAGAGTCACTGCCCGCGGTAAAGCTTCAGGTGATGGAAGGGTGATTGCAGAAGTCAGCTCCGACTCGATTAAAAAGCCGATCGTACAACAAGAAAGCACGATCGTGAACTAAGAAATTTCTTCAAGGAAGTTTCTGAAAGAGGGACAGGTGTAAACCTGTCCCTTTTCTTTTGGCCTTATTTTCCAATTTCAGTTAAGCTTAAGTTTTCTCTTTTCTAAAAAAGAAGGCTTAAAGAAAAGATAGTTTATGGCTCACTCCCCTGAAAATTCTTTAACGAAAATACAAGAGTTAAGCATCGGTGCTGAAGCTAGAATTTTTATCGGCTTTCCGATTCATTCGAATCTTAAAGCCGAACTTGAGAAAAGCCATCTCTGGAAAGAAGCGCTCATCACTAAAAATCCGGGTGAGTTAATAGAAATTTTTTTTAATGAAAAACGATACGTCGGCGTTTATGCCAAGGGCTCTTATTTAACCCTTAAACAAATCGATGAAGAAACAGAAAAAATCATAAACCGAATCCAAGAGCTTTGTCCTAAAGTTCATTTAGATCAAGAGACCGTAGCTATTTTATCACAAGTATTTTTATCATGAATTCCCCTTTGCCTGATATTATCCTTGGCTCAACTTCCCCACGAAGAAAAGAGATCCTTTCCTTTTTTCATATCCCCTTCAAACAAGTATCTCCCGATTTTGATGAAGATTCAGTGCCTCATCATCTAGACCCTGATACTTATGCAGTGGAAATCGCAAAAGGAAAGCTTCTTTCATTAATCCCAAAGCACCAAGACTCTTTAATAATCACAGCAGACACGGTCGTTTATAAAGAGGGCCTTTATTTTGGAAAGCCAAAAAACGAAGAGGAAGCGGCGTTTTTTTTAAATAGCTTGCAAGGCAGCTGGCACTCTGTTATTTCAGCTGTTTGTCTATACTACAAAGGTCAGATCGTGACTCAAGCAGAAGAAACGCGTGTTCATTTCAATTTTCTTGCAAATGAAGAAATTTTGAAGTACATCAGCTTCGCTAAGTGGCAAGATAAAGCCGGCGGGTATAGTATTCAAGACTCGGGCGGGCTTCTTGTCAACAGAATAGAGGGCTGCTTCTACAATGTTTTAGGGTTTCCAATCAATACCTTTAGATACCTTCTAAAAGAAGTCGGAATAGATTTATGGCAATTTTTATGAATAAATGGGTAAAAGCCTTAAGTTTTGGAGCAGGTTTTGCTCTCAGTCTTTCGAAAACGTTCGGAGCTGAGCCGGATGATTTAAAACTCTCTTACCAGCAAGCCATGTATATTGCCGGTCAAGATAAGCTCGAAGAAGCTTTTCAAATTTATCAAAAAATTGTCGCAAGCCTTGGCCGACATGACCTGGATTTACTTAGAAAAATGGCTTTGCAGATTTTAGACAAAGGAGCTAAGTCAGATATTCCTGAAACTCGATTTTTAGCTCTTCTTGGAGCTGCTGTCGCCTTCGATGAAAGCAGTCTTTATTTGCTTGAAAATGCCCTAAGGGGAAATGAGCGGGAATTTCAACTTATTGCCATTAATTTTTTAACCCAATACCATAATGATCACGCCGATCGCGCCATTGAATCTGCTATGAGATCGCCCTATCTTATCGTCCGGATAGCAGCTCTTCAGTATTTATGCGAAAAGCAGCACCCAAGAGCTTTTTCTCAAGCAGAAGCGCTTCTTTGCAAAGTGACAAACGAATTAACGATTCTTTTTCCCGAACTTTTTTTCCTTTTGGATGATCCAAGAGCGACAAGGACCATTAAACGTCTTTTTGGCAATCCCAAAAAAGAGGTGAGGATTGCGACCATTCAAAGCGCCATTCGCCACGAAAGAGAAGACTTCGTTCCCATTTTTAGAAGCTTGATTACACAGCATGAAAAATCGGTTCAAGAAGCTGCGATTGTGGCTCTTGGCTTTTTTAAAGATTATGAGAGCCGAAGCCAATTAAAGAAACTTTCTCTTTCGACAGATGGAGATCTTTCACTTGCAGCAACTTACGCTCTCCATCAATTAGGAGATGATAAGGCCACTTTAAAAATTTTAGAGTGCGCAGCTTCAGAAAACATTAAAGCCCTTTCCTTATTAGAGAATTTTGAGAATTGCGATGACTTGCTTATAAGGCTTCTTTATTCAAATAATATGCTAGTCCGCGTAAATGCGAGTTTGATTCTTTTAAAAAGAAACAATCCTGCCTGCTTAAAAGTGCTTCCTGAAATTATTTTAAGAGATGGCCGTGATTATGCCATGGCAAGAGCCTATTCTCCGGGACATAGTTTTTCGTACATTAAACTTATTCCAAATAGCGAAATTTTAGCTGAGGAAACCCCTCTTATTAAAGAACAATCTTTACGCATTAAGGAAGAAATCTTATCTGAGGCGCTAATGCTACCTGAAAAAGATTTCCTTGCTTTTTCAGAGATGGTTTTGAGAGCTCAGCAAAATGACCTTGTTCCTCATGTTACGAAACTTTTAGAAAAACTTAAGACCGATGAAGCTAAACATTTATTAAAAACTTACAGTCAATTTGTCGGGGCGCCTCTTGTAAGAAATTATTGCAACCTAGCCCTTTTTCGCATGGGTAATGAAGGCCAATATAAGGAACTTTTGAAAGAATGGCTTCTTGAACAAAATGGAATCGAAATGATTCGTTTAAGACCCTTTCTTCCTGATGAAAAAAAACTCACCCGTTTCCAATTGACCGCAGAAGAAACCTCAAGACTTGCCCTTGAAGCTCTTGAAAGTTTTGTTCAAGGCTCTGATGAAGAAAACATTACATTTATTTTGGAAATTATGAACCGTCTAAGTCCGGCTAACCGATATGTATTATCAGGGCTTTTAATCCGATCCACCCTCTAATTATTATCCTAATCCTATTTTTTCAGAATGAAACGAAGGATAGAAAAAAAATAAACTTTAGGCTATCCTTTCCCATTAGTTTAAGACGCCCCTAGATAATAAATCGACTCTCTCTATTAACGGCTCCAAGAACTGTCAAAAGCCTTGGGTTTAAAAGCTTATGCACAAAACAAAAAGTTCTAAATGCCGAAAATACTGAACGCTTCTTTTAAAACCCTTCTTTGTTTTTTTCTATTTTGCTTTTTCTCAAAAGCCCTTTTGTTATTCTCGGAAATTGAAACTTTCGAAAGCAAAGACCCTTTTTTTGACGACCCTAATATTCAAATCGATCTTAAAGAACCGGAGTTTTCCCCGGGCCTTTTAAGAACAGAGAAAGGAGGGGTTCTTCAAGCTCCGAATATTCGAATACAAGCCCGTTCTATCGTTTATATCTCAAAAATAGAAGACGGAGAAAAAAAAACTCTTGTTAAAGCGGAAGGGGATCTTTTTGTCGAGTTTGGAGAATATGTTTTTACAGGCGATAGCATTGAATATGACTTTACGAACTCAACCGGCACTATTATCAATGGAAAAAGCGCTATAGAGCCCTGGTATTTTGGAGGCGAGATCATCCAGCTCTCTTCAGAGGGCAGCCTTCTTATTAGACAAGGATTTCTAACTACTTCTGAAACCCTTTGTCCGGATTGGAGCATTGAAGCTACAAGCGCGGAACTTAGGTGCAGACGATTTTTATCCGCTGACAAGGTTTGTTTTAAAATTCTAAAAATCCCTTTACTTTATGTCCCTTGCTTTAAATTAGACTTAAACACCATTTTCGACTCCCCTATCCGCTATACGGTCCGCTTTGGGGGTCAGCAAGGGACAAGGCTTGGGGTCGCTTATGAGCTTTGGTCCTGGAATGGCTTTAAAGCTCTTGCCAAATTGGATTACCGGTTTAAACGAGGTTTTGGCGGCGGCATCGAATCCCAGTACCGATCCCCTGACCGCGCCCACTGCTTTCAGATGATTAACTATATTGCCAATGACAATTCCATTTGCGACCCTAAACAAAGGGTTCGATACCGTTTTCAAGGGATTTATAACGGTTATTTGCAAGAAGGCAAAACCAAACTGCACCTTTGCTACGACAAATTAAGCGATAAGGACATGGCAGAGGATTATTATGATGAAACGTTAGATATCGACGTCCCGGGCCGAACAGAGTTAAAGCTTAGCCATCTTGAAGAAACTTGGATTTCTAGTCT
The DNA here is from genome assembly GCF_000750955.1 of Criblamydia sequanensis CRIB-18. Lineage (NCBI taxonomy): Bacteria > Pseudomonadati > Chlamydiota > Chlamydiia > Parachlamydiales > Candidatus Criblamydiaceae > Candidatus Criblamydia > Candidatus Criblamydia sequanensis. Next base: position 56,712 of record NZ_CCEJ010000014.1, read on the forward strand.
ATTTACCCGTGTTCGTATTAACACCTTCCAATCCCTAAAACAGGATTTGCCGACCGCGTTTGCTTCCATTAAGCCTTTTTATTTGCCGAGCAATCTTGGCATCCTTTCAGAATATGTCGTGAAACTCTCCTATCTTGACTATGATTATGCGAATACCACCCCTCACCTTCATGACTATCGCTCTTCAAGATTTAGTGTCAGACAAAACTTTTATCGACCTTTTATTTTAAATTATGTGACACTCACCCCTGAAACCGGATTGACCGCCATTTATTACGGGGATAGCCCAAGCCGCACACCAAAAGAACTTGTCCTTGGCAGGTTTGATCTTAATGCCAATACACGCCTTAGCAAAAGATGGGGCAGAATCAAACACGTGGTGGAACCTTTCACTAGATATAGCTATCAAACGATGCCAACCACCGCCCCTTTCCGCCATTTTATTTTTGATATCGAAGATGGCCTCTATCGTTTAAATTACGCCACCATAGGGGTTAGAAACGCTTTTTATGACCTAAGCGATTATAATATCCAAAGACCGGTTGAATTTAACGTTTGGACCTATGCTTTTTTTCAAGCCAGAGCTTATAAAACCCTCCTTCCTAAAGCTTATGCGGAACTTGATTTAAGGCTTACAAGCACGCTTAGGCAGTCTTTTTTTGTAGGATGGAATTTTGAGCAGCAAATTTTAGATTGCTTTAATTTAAATTTAGCATGGACCGCATCCGATGACTTGGCCATAGCTACTGAATACCGTCATAGAAGCCGGTATAGCTGGCGGAAAGACGACCCTTGCAATTTTAATATGGAATCTTTTTTAAGCGAAAATGTGCTTCTTCATTCATCGATCTCGGATCGAAGAGACACTCTTCTCTTCCATACCTTTTGGCGTTTTTATCCGAATTGGGCGCTTGAATTTCAGACAAGAATCGGCTGGAACAGGATTTATGAGCCAAATTACCGTGAATTGCAAGTAGACTTGCACACCTTTTTAGGCTCCGCCTGGAAGTTAAAAATTTCTTATCAGTTAAGAGAAGACGACCATCGATTAGCTTTCTATTTTAAATTGGCGCCGCAAGCGCCAAGTCGTCAATCGCCTTGCTATGTCCCTATGCTTGATTTCTAACCTTGCTAACTGAAGAATGCCACCTAACTTTGGCTTTTAGCCTATTTATTTGGGCGACACTGCAAAACAAGCTTAAGAGTTATTCTTAAATAGACTTAAGAATAACCAACTTTTGAAACCCTTCTCGATTCTTTTTCCTAAATTCACCAAAAAGGCCTTTGAATATACTCTTCGAAGGCTTTTTTTATTCCATAATAAAAGATATAAAATAAAACATTGATTTTAAAGGGGTTGAACAACTATGGTTTTCAAACCATCAAATTCAATTTATGTTTTATTATCCTCATGCGACCGATTTTTTTACTGATTGCCTGTCTTTTTTCTTTTTCGCTCTATTCCAAAGAAGCCACACCAGAACTACAAAAGGCTTCTACACAACTTGAAGGAGAACACCCTTCTTTTGAATTTCCTCTTTTAGATCCTAATCCAAAGGCTGTGGTAGCAGGCTGCGTTAATGCCATTACAGGCGATTTTTTTGATACAAGCGTTGATCTTGTCGTTCCAGGCGTCTTGCCGATTGTGGTGCAACGTTTTTATTCAAGCCGATCTAAGAAATGGAGTTTTGGCCATAAACCTCTTTTAAGAGTGGGGCCTTTAGAAGAAGAGAAAAAAATTGCGGCAAGCTATCAAGATGATAGGGGCTCCGGCTCTTATTTTGAAGGAAGGGAAGGCTTTAGTTTAACCGTACCTTCAAAAATGGTTAAAAAAGGCTTAACGAATCTTTCAACAGATGAAATCAGCGGTCAAACCCACTTTAAAAATAGCTATCTTTCTTTCAAAGAGAGGAGCTTTTCCAGAAAAGAAAAAGGGAAATTTTACGATCTTCGCCATAGCTCCTTAATTCACCGCTATTTTAAAAGCTTTCATCCTAAGGGGGACAATAAGCAGTTTGGCAAGTTTTATCTCTGGAAAGAAGTTCATCCGGGAGGAAACAGCTTGCATTATAGCTACCTTAAAGATGGCAGGCTAAAACTGATTGAAGCTAAAAATAAACTCGGCGAGCCTTTAAGCAGACTCAAGGTCTATGAAAGTTCTCTTAACTCTAGCAGCGCTTGGGTTGAGGGCGATAGACACGCTAAATATCATTTGGATAACCATCGATTGATAAAAGCCTCTACAACCGATACGATTCCAATCTTTTATAATTATGATTCCCATAACCGCGTCAAAAAGAAAGCTTTTCCGGAAGGCCGAGCCCTTTATATCGATTACTACAATGAAGGAAAGGATAAGCATCATGTCAAAGCTCTAGGCGCGCCGATTGGAGCTGATGGCAGAATAGCGATTACCTATCAATTTGAATACGAGTTTAATGACGGTAAAAAGACCACTTTGGTAAAAGATGCCCTTGGGTGCGAAACAAAATATGAATGCGATCGATACAAAAGGCTATCCACGATCAAGAGATTTGATTCGAGAGACACTTTTATTTGGGGAGAATACGGCACACCTAATGCCGGCAACCTTTTATACCGCTATTTTTCATCCGGTATAAATCATCTTTTCTGTAACGCCCTTGAATACGATGCTTTTGGCAATATCACAAAAGAGAAGCTTTATGGCAATTGTACAGGAAAAAATGAAACCCCTCTTTTTGTTTTAGGCGATGGCTCCCCTTTAAACAATACAGAAGTCTATACCAAAACCTTTAAAGCAAGCCAAGAAGGGCTTAACCTTCCTCTTGAAGAACATGATGGCAAAAAATCCCTTTACTTTAGCTACACCCCTCACTCCTCCCAATTAAAAGCTCGTTTTACCAAAGAAAATAAGACCTTTTTAAAAAGGGAATTTTTTGAATACGACGTGAATGGCACCCTCATTAAAGAGATATGGGATGATGGTCAAAGTGAAGATTTAGAAGACCTCGCTTTAGTTACCGAAAGACATATTCGTGTCATTCACCCAAGAAAAGAAAAGCCGATGGGTTTGCCTGAAGTCATTGAAGAGTTTTATTGGGAAAATGGTCACCCTGTTCTTCTTAAAAAAGTGGTCAATGAGCATAACCTTAAAGGCGAGCTCATCAAACAAGACCACTATGATAGCCAAAACGAGTTTGTTTATTCCCTTTATTGGGAGTATGATAAAAGAGGCAATCTCTTAAAAGAAGTGAATGCTTTAGGGGTTGAAACGTTTTATACCTACGATGAGAACAACAACAAACTTAGCGAAGTAAAACCCAATCTAACCAAACTCTTTACCTACGACCTGGGAAACCGCCTAATTACTGAAACAGAGCTTTGGGAAAATAAGGAGTTTGTTACGACCCATGAATACAATCTTCGTTCTGAAAGAATTGCCACAACTGACTCTTATGGCAAGAGAACCACTTTTGAGTATGATAGAGCCGGAAGACTTGTCAAAACAACACTGCCTCCTCTTTCCGGTAACCCTCGTATTCTTCTTAATAGTTATGATGCCATGGGCAACCTCATTCAAGAAACCGATGCCAATGGCAATACTACAAAGAAAAAGTACACCGTGAGAGGGACTTCTTACCTTATCGAATACCCTGATGGCAGCAAGGAAGAAAAAGAGTACGACCTTTCAGGCCAACTAGTCCAAGAAACGGCAAAAAATGGCACGACCACTCGTTTCACTTATGATGCGTTAGGACGAGCTATTAAAACCGAATTTTTTGATCAAGAAGGCAAACTTCTTAAAAGCACTTCATCAACCTACAACGCTTTTCAGCTGCTTTCCGAAACAGATGAATTCGGCGAATCCACTTTCTATACTTACGATAAAGCCGGACGTTGTACCCTTAAAACAAAAGGTCCAAAAAAAACAGAATATTTTTACGACTCATTGAGTCGTAAAAATAAAACTATGGAATGGCTTGATGATGAGACTGCCCTCATCACAACCCATGAATATGATTTATTAAATCGAGTCATAGAAGAAAGAATAGAAGACAATAAAGGCACGCTCTTTAAAAAAGAAACTTATGAGTATGACGTCTCCGGGAACAAAATTAAAGTCACTCTTGGCGAGGCTATCACGCAAACCGCTTATAACCAACGTGGAGAGCCTGTTCTAATTACTGATCCCTTAGGCCATCAAACCAAAATCGATCGGGAATACACGGATGTCTTAAAAGAAATCACTACCGATCCTCTTGGGAACAAGCTGGTTAAAATTTTTGATCAAAATTTTCTTCTTTCTCAAATAAGAGAAAATGCCAACGGTGAAGAAATTCAATCTGAATCGTATGTCTATGACCCGATGGGGCGAAGACTCTTAAGCAAAATTCTTATTTATTCTCCCAATGCCCCTCCGAAAACCATCGTAAATCAATGGCAATATGATGGCATGGGGCAAGTGATAAAGACCCTGGAATCGGATCAAAAAGAAACGAACTTTTGCTACAATCTCTTTGGGCAAAAGGAATGGACGCTAACCCCTAATAACATCAAAATTAATCATTCTTATGATGCTTTAGGAAGGCTAACAGAAATCAATTCGTCGGATAATAGTGTCCACTACACTTTTAGCTATAATCTTAAAGACAATCCAACCGTTGTAAAAAATCAAAATACCGGCAAAGCCACTCTTCGCACTTACGATAACGAAGGCCGGCTTATTTCGGAAACACAGGAAAACGGTTATAAACTTACCTATTCCTATGATAATTTTGATCGCTTAACTCAAGTCACTTTACCGGACGACTCTTCCATCCGTTATGTTTATGATGCGTATCACTTAAAACAAGTCGATCGTCTTCAAAATGGACAAGTGATCTATAGCCACTCCTACAAAGAGTATGATTTAAGAGGCGACGTTCTGTTAGAAGAAACGTTAGAGCCTTTTGAGCTTCATTATGAATATGACCTCCTTGGAAGAACGGTTAGAACGAACTCTCCTTTTTGGAAAGAATCGATTCTCTATAATGAGGTTGGCTTGCCTACCTATCGCCACACTCTCGATGCGGATCTTTCTAGCACTTATTCCTATGCTTACGATGACCTATACCAACTAACTTCGGATTCGAAGCACACGTATTGCTATGACTCTCTTTGTAATCGCGTGTCTAAAGACCAAACCTTCTACACAGTCAACGACCTAAACCAGCTTACCCATCAAAACGACCAAAATTACAAATACGATTCTGATGGGAACCTGCTTCAAGATACTGAAAGACTTTTTTCTTATGATGCTTTAGGCCGTCTTACAGAAATTAAACAAGGAGAAGACGCCACTCAATATTCCTATGATGGATTTCATAGGCGAATAAATAAAATTCATAGGGGTGAAGAAACAAACTTCCTCTATCAAGGGGAT
>NZ_CCEJ010000015.1 GCF_000750955.1 Criblamydia sequanensis CRIB-18
AGAGAAATTTAAACGTAAGTTTTCTTTTCTAAACCCACTGAAATCTTTAATCGCATTCAAAGCAGGTGGTTTAAAGTCATTTTACCCCCCCCCCCCTAATTTCTATCTATCTTCCAAAGCCATTTTTAAGAATAATGATTTTAATAATTGAAAGTTAAAATTATGGCTTATTTGAAATTTATTAAAAAAGTGGTTTCCAGAACAACCTATTGAAATAATGATTTTTATAGATGTATATATATAATAAAAAAAGGTGATGCGTTGAGAATGGTATATATTTTCTTTCTTTTGAGTTTGTTTTCATTAAAGGCAGAAGACTATTCATGGGATAATAGGGTTTACTTAGCGAGCTTTCCAAGATGCGGCAACCACTGGATGAGGTATCTAATCGAAGAGGCTACAGGAATTGCTACAAGCTCAGTGTATCAAGACCAAACGTTACCCCCCCACATGGATAGGGTCTTTCCATGGGGCGGGTATTGTGCTGATAAAGGCTATGAAGGCAATCGGGAGTATCCAAAGGAAGGGGAGATCGTGGTAGTCAAAACCCATTGCCCTTGTTTTCCGCCCAATTGTTTTGATGAATTGCCTTATACCAAAACGATAAGAATCGTAAGACATCCCGTTGACACGTTTTATTCATTTCACAAGTATTTGCAAGAGACTGTAAATAACCAAACATCATTACATCAGTGCTTGGGGGAATTTGTCTATCTTTTGAACTTAGTCGAAGAGTATTGGGAGGCCCAAGAAAATGTTTTTACTATCCGGTATGAGGACTTGCATCGCGATCCTTTTTTCGTTTTGAAAACTGCATTAAGTGAAATAGGCTATAAAACCCATGACAGGGATGTTATAAGAGCTGTAAAAACATACCCTCCTCAAGGAGAGATTTTAAAACACATCTCTCATTATACCGAAGATGAGCTTATTTGGTTGGAAAGCCAATTGGACCATTACATGAAAAAATATCAATATGAGATACCACTTCTTTTAAAAGAAGAATTTTAGAGAAAAGTAACAGTTTAAAATGGCAATCAAAAAAGCAACTTTAGATTTCCATACTTAAATGCTTTTATTTTTTTTTACATTTACTTCTTTTAATATTATTTCCTGTTTATCATGCTTTCAGCTTTTATGATTTATAAAGAGATATTCTTAAATCATAGGAATATATAATCGATAAAACGCTATAACTGAAGAAGCTAAAATTTTTAATTCGATTTTTCATCAGAAAATAAGATAAACTTAAGAACAAAAAATAACATATAAATTGGAGGCGATTATGCATAGCGTTGACGTTACCCTAGCACCCACTCAATGTGGCACACAGGGAAACTCAGATGGTGCAGTCGAGGAAGTTTCGGATAACAAATACGTCATAGATGTGATCTTTAAAACCATGCCTGATCTTAATAACACTTTAGATCTTGTGAGGACTCATTTGGCAAGGGTAAAGCAAGGGACTTATCACAAATCAAGCACATGGACTGATGAAGAAGGACAAACTAAGAGATATTTTGTCTACAAAACAGGTCCGGGTTCGGAATTTGAAGTGCTCGAAAAAAATGAAACTAATAAAGCAAGAATAAAGGAAATAAGAAGTGTGGCGAAGGCAAAGCTTGTCATTAGAGTATCTGTTAAAGAAGATACTTCGGAAAAAGCGCTTATGATATAGGGTTATAAAAGCTTATTTTCTTTTTAGCGAGTCAAAGTACATTTTTTTTTGAGTGGTTCTATGAATGGATGGCCAATATTCGTTATTTTAATGAGTATTGCAATTATTTTAGTTGGTATTGGTTTAAAATGGCGCATTCCCTATCCAATAACTTTAGTATTAGGGGGTGCGGCATTAGGGTTTATTCCCGGTTTAAAGGAAATTCACTTTAACCCCAATTTGATTCTAATCATCGTCTTGCCTCCTATTCTTTTTTATGCTGCCTATAGCATCTCAAACAAAGAATTTCTTAAGAACATTTATGATATTCTTTGGCTCGCTTTAGGACTTGTTCTTGCTACAACTTTTATTGTAGGCCTTATATTTAAAGGGCTTTTTCCGGAATACCCCTGGGCTTTAGCGTTTGCCTTCGGAGCAATTGTATCGCCGCCGGATGCGGTAGCCGCAACCGCCATCTTAAAGCGGTTTTCTATCAATAGCCGCCTTCTCACTATACTTGAAGGGGAAAGTCTTATTAATGATGCGACAGGCCTTGTTTTATATAAACTTGCTGTTATCGCGCTTCTTGCAGGCTCTTTCTCTGTCACTGAAGCAAGCTTTGAATTTGTCCAAATGGCAATTGGAGGTATTGCCATAGGTATTCTTTCAGGTTATCTTTTAAATTTATTTTCGAGTAAATTCTTTAGCCCTATCTTAGCAGTAGTTTTTTCTTTTGCAATCCCCTACATTGCCTACAGTGCGGCCGATTTTTTTGAAGTCTCAGGTGTATTGGCGGTTGTGATCAATGGACTTATTGGCTCAAGGCTTTTGATCACCCACTTTATGTCAATAACGAGAATTATTGCTTGGGTGACTTGGGATGTTTTTATTATCATCTTAAACTGTTTTATTTTTATTCTTATTGGCTTGCAGCTTCAAGGAATTGTTGAAAGGCTTACATTTTCTAAAGCGTTTCTCTATTCTTTTTATGCCTTTCTTATTACCGCTGCCATGATGTTGATACGTTTTATTTGGGTTTATGCAAGAAACCGTGCCATTTGCATGAGCCGAAATATTGTCAGCCAGTTTTGCCAAACAAACTTTGGGGATGCGGCAATTATCAGCTGGTGTGGTATGAGGGGAATTGTCTCTCTTGCTGCCGCTTTAGCGCTGCCGTTTTATTTGCCGGATGGGACTGATCTGCCGGGTCGAGATGTTGTTATTTTTCTAACCTTTCTTATTATCGTCTATACGATGCTGATTGCCGGGCTTTCTTTGCCTTTGCTTTTAAAAAGCCTGCATGTTGAAGAAACAGAGGAAATTAAGGATGCGACCATCCCCAGAAAAAAACTCATTCGTACCGCTCAAAGCGAAATTGAAAACCTTCGTCAATCAAAGCTAATAGAAGAAGAAGATTATCTTTTTCTTCTTACCTATTTCAAGCTTCGCCACCAAATGCTTGAAATTTCTTCTAGGCAAGATAAATTAAAACACCCTATTGAATCAGCAAGGCTTAAGATAATTTCCAGAAAAAGAAAGCACTTAATTGAAATGTGGGAAAAAAATGAAATTAATGATGAGCTATTCAACCTACTTGAAGGAGAAATTGATCTCGAAGAATCTTCTATAGCAAGAGCTATTCTTTAACTCCTTATGGGGACCAAATCTCAACACGTAAATCTATTTTTAGAACGCAAGATGCAAGTTTTATGTTCCTTGCGAGTTTTTTTAGTTCACGGGTTCAAAAGCATGGCGTCAATTGCTGACGCTAGATCCTCAAACTCAAAGGAACCGTTATAGCGGTGTTCATTGATAAAAAAAGTGGGAGTGCCGTTGACGCCGCTTTTCACCCCTCCAAGAAAATCACTTTTGATCTTAGACTCGAAAGTTTTTTTAGCAAGCGCTTCATTTAATTCATTGCTAGGCAGCTTTAAAGCGACGGCAAGCTCTTCAAACAAAGAATCGCTAAATAGATTTTGATTATCAAAAAGAAGATTATGCATTTGCCAATAGCGGTTAAATTGAGCCGCAAATTCTGCTGTTTCAGCCGCTTTTTCAGCAAAAGGGTGGATTTCAGTTAAAGGAAAATTACGGAAAACATAACGAAGTTGGTTGCCGAAGTGCTTAAGAATTTGCTGCATAACAACATGGGCTCTTTCGCAATGGGGGCATTGAAAATCCCCATATTCGACTAAAGTGATGGAAGCTTTATCGTTTCCCAAAATATGATCGGCTTTAGTGACCGGAACTTTTAAAGTAGACACTTTTTTAGACCTCCTATTTAGGAAGTTGTTCTAAGGCTTCTAGAATTCCATCAGCTCCGGGATTTTCACCCATAGGGGAGAGATAACTCCAGAAGACAATCCCGTTTTTGTCGATAACATATAAGGCTCTTTCACAAATGCCGCTTTCTTTCCTATAAGCGCCATATTTTTCTGCGACAGCGCCCTTGGGTTCAAAATCAGAGAGCAGAGGAAAATGAAGATTTCGATTTTGAGAAAAGGCGGCGTGGCACCAATTGCCATCTACAGAAAGGCCTAGCAGCTCTGCTTTATATTTTCTAAATTCTGGCAATATTTCATTGTAAAGCGCCATTTGATCGCTACAGACAGGGCTCCAGTCGGCAGGATAGAAAGCTAAAATCACGGGCTTGCCAAGAAGTTCAGAAAGAGCAATAGTTTGATCCGGTGTGACAAAGAGCTTAAATTCCGGTGCTTTAGCGCCTTTCGGAAGTAATTTATTCATTATTTTGCCGTTTGATGAATTAAAATAACTTTTTCTAGAAGTGAACTGAAATTAACTTCAAAGTAATTTTATTGTTTATTTACATCAAATGAAAATATAAAGTATAGATAATTAGCATGTTAAGGATTTTCTAATTTTTATTTTAGCTTAGCGACCTGGCTATAGCGAAAACAATCCGTACTATGATCATTAACAAGGCCTATCGCTTGCATATGGGCATACATGATGGTCGGTCCAACAAACTTAAAACCTCTTTTCTTTAAGTCTTTACTCAAAGCTTTAGAGAGTTCTGTTTCCGCGGGAAGCGATTTACTTGATTCAAAACAATTTTGAATAGGCTTTCCTTTAACAAATTGCCATATGTAGTTATCAAAAGAGCCGAATTCTTTTTGAACTTCGAGAAAGCATTTGGCGTTAATAATAGCGGCTTCAATTTTAAGCTTATTACGAATGATGCCCTCATTGTTTAGAAGCTCTGAGACTTTCTGACTATCGAACTTAGCGACTTTTTTAGGGTCAAAGCCTGCAAAGGCTTTTCGATAATTTTCCCGCCTTCTAAGAATGGTATTCCAGCTAAGTCCGGCTTGGGCACCTTCAAGAATTAAAAATTCAAAATGTTTTTTTTCGTCGTGAACGGGGACGCCCCATTCGCAATCATGGTAGGAAGTGGAAAGTTCATCTTCGGGTTGAACCCAAGAACATCTTTGAAAATCTTTATTTTTTTTCATGCGCCCATCTGGCCGGCTTTTTATTTTGTTAAAGAAGAATAAACTTTTCCTTAAATTCTGTGCTATTGTAAAAAAATTTACTTTAACCGGAAAAAATAATTGTATGAAAAATGATGTTCCAAATCCAACGGATTGTTGGAATCCTGAGCAGTATAAAAAGTTTGAAAAAGAAAGAAACCAGCCCTTTTTTGACTTGATTAAGATGATCCACCCCAAACCCGATATGAGCGTTTTAGATCTAGGCTGCGGCGATGGCGGGTTGACAAGAATGCTCCATGACCACTTATCGTCAAAAAAAACACTTGGAATTGATTCTTCTCTTGCGATGCTAAAGAATTCCTACGCCAAAAAAACACCGAGCCTGCATTTCCAATTAGAAAAAATCGAGGCTTTTAAACCGAATCAAAAATTTGATTTGATTTTTTCAAATGCGGCTCTTCAATGGGTTCCAAATCATATTGAGCTTTTCGAAAGTTTTCCCGGGATGCTTGAAGAAAAAGGGCAAGTGGCGATTCAAATGCCGGATAATTTTGACTTCCCAACTCATCGACTAGCTAAGGAATTAGCCCTTGAACCTTCATTCAGCCCTTATTTGGATAAGGAAAAAGAGCCCTCGGTTTTACCTTTAGAGGTATATTCCGATCTATTATTCAGATCCGGTTTTAAAAAACAGGACGTAAGAATTCAAGTTTACTCTCATTTACTGGAATCAACAGATAGCGTGATCCAATGGGTAAGGGGCACACTTCTAACTTATTATGAAAGCGAACTACCTAAAGATAAATTCGAACTTTTTTTAAATCGCTATATCACCAAGATCAAAGATTATTTCGGTGAAAAAAAGCCTTTCTTTTTGCCTTTTAAGCGCATTTTAATTTGGGGCGAGCTTTAAGTTCTTTCTCTAAATTAATAAGGCTTTGATATAACCTTTTTATATCGTTTGGGTAATTCAGGGTTCACTATCTTACATCCGCTTTACAAGGCTTAAGATGGGCTTCTTTAGTCCTTGATACAGCCTCAAGCTTCAGGAAACTGAAAAAGATTGATAAAATTTTCTGAATAATTTTCGACTTTAAGTTCTGCTTGCGCTTCAAGCCAAGGTATAATCCCTTCTTTCCAAGGAAGGTTTGGAAGTCCTTTTGAAACAAGGCAAGAGCGAATCAACATTTCGGCAATGCTTGGATCTCCCCTATAATAAGGCTTTGCTTGACAGAACCACCAAAAAATGGCTCCCAGTTTTTTAAAAATGAGTGCTTCTTCCGTTTCTATCAAAGCTTCGTTAAAAAGGTCGGAAATATGATCCATGATCGCACTAATATTTTCAGGGGGGGTATGAGTAATTTCGAATTTATCGCCCCCAAGACTCTTTCCAAGGGTTGAGAGCCTAATGGGTTTTCCTTTTATCTCTCCTTCAAACGTTGCAAAATCGTTAAAGCTATCCAATTGCTTTATAAGCCTTTCCGGAAGAGAGCTATAACTATGCGTACATGGCGTGCTTACGAAGTAATAGGAGTCTGTTCTTTTCTGGCCAAACATGCGCCAGTCGCCCTTTCCGGATACCTTGGAGGCAAACTGCCTCTCTAATGCAAAAAAATTCAATAATTGGCTTAAACTAAGTTTTTTATCCGATAGGGCCTTGGCGCCGATTTGCGTGGCATGGTCAAGAATGAGTCCATAATTTTTTTGGTCAGTATCATAATTATAGGTCGACGCAAAATCCTTTACGCGTAAAACGTAGATTTGCCATAAGTTTTCATCTCTAACTCTTTCTTTTCCTGTTTCTAAAAGGTAAAGAAAGTCTTCGTCGGATAGAGTTTTATAATCGGGAACTTCTAAAAAATATCGGAGTTGCTCAAGTTCGATCGGATCTTTTAGTTTTGAAATATAATCTAAAAGAGGGAGAAAATCTTTCCATCTTCTTTCGCCTAGAATCTCAAATGAGATACTTTCAGATTGGGAAGCCTCTAAACCGAATGAAGTTTGAAGAGCCTCAGAAATTAGGTAATGGGGAAGTTCAAAAGCTGAATTCGCTTTTTCAACACCCTTGATGTTTTTTAAAAAAGAGGGAGTCTTTAAAAACTCTTCAATTTTTTCTGGCGCATAGCGAAATTTTTTCAACTTCTCAACGATTTTTTCAACTCGCTCTTGATCCTCTGTTTTTGAAGCTTCAATTTTTAGGGGTATCGGGTTAATAGGAAATTTATCAATAGGATTCATTTTCCCCCCTCTTACCTTTCGTTGATAAGATATGAAATGTTAATTAACGCTTTTTTATACAATTATACAATATTATTATAATTTATGTAATTATATGACCGAGTTAAAGTATAGATAATTTAGCTCTTTTTAAGCTTTGTTTGGTTCATCAGATAAAGTTGTATGATTTTTGATACTTCATTTTCAGGTTCATTTCTTGGCTTAAAAGTTCCCTCAGCAAGCCCTTTTAAGTAATCAAAATTATGCGAGATCACTTGATTCTTGATAAAATCTGAAAAGCATTTTTTAAGGGTGGCCTTCATCTCCTCCGGAAGAGGAAGATTGGGGACTTTATAGAGTAAGTCAAAGGCTTGAACCACCTGGTATTTCTTTTCATCGGTAATATCGATAAACTGATTTACGGTCTTCATTTTTTCATGGTGTGCAAAAGCTCTTGAAATCAGGGAGAGCTTATTTAAAAACTGTTTTGCAATTTCGAGATCTTCGCCGTCAGTTTTAATGAGGTATAAAGAAAGCAAATCCTTAAAATGATTGCCGTTATTGGCCTCTTCAAATTCTTTCATTTCAAAAATAAGGGTAGAAATAAATTCATTTTTATTGGCATTTGCAACTTGTAAAAGAGAGTAGTCCCGACCTTTTTTTAGTTCATGGATAAGATCAATCGTTGGCTTATTTTTCTCGTTTTTTGCGATTTCCCGGAACAAATTTTGGACGATTTTAGTATCAAGCACCTGGGGGTTGTTTAAATAAGCTTCGTGAAGTTCTTTCAAGAAAAGCTCATACTTTCCAAGTTTATAATCCCGATGAATCTCGTTGATCCAATTTTTTCCGCTTTGAAAACTTTTTTCTGCGTGTAACGAAGAGAATAGAATGAAAGAAAAGAAAATAAATAACAATCTGATCATATAAGTTCCAATTTTTATTAAGTATTAAGAATAATTTTTTTCTAGTTCAAGAAGCCATTTCTTTTTTGAGATCCCGCTTGAATAGCCGCCTAAGCCTCCATTTGATTGAATAACCCTATGGCACGGTATGACAATGGCTATTTGATTGACTCCATTTGCATTAGCACAAGCTCTAAAGGCGTTTGGCTTATTAAGGGATACGGCAAGTTCAGCGTAGGAGAGGGTGGTTCCATAAGGAATTTTACTTAATTCCTTCCAAACCATTTTTTGAAAGTCAGTGCCGCTTGGACAAAGAGGCGTTTTAAAATCTTTCAATCGCCCCTGAAAATAAAGAGAGAGTTCTTTTTCTATGGAATCGATAGCTTTATTTACCCCGTAAGAAACCGCAAAATTATTTTTCATTTGAAAGATAAATACTTTTTTTTCAATTTCTTTCCTGTTGATGAAATCCAAAAAATATAGAAACTGATCATCGCCAATGGCTAAAAGCGGTCCTATTTTGGTGTCAATAAGAGCCCCTGTAAGGTTTCTTGAGGGGTTTTTTAACTTGTTTTTTCCAACGATTTCATCGAAAAGTTTTTTATCTTCTATAAACATAATTTCTTCCGAAGTAATAAATTTTTAGATTAAGAGCTTAAGCTTGCTTGATACTCATTTGTTCGGGATAAATGAGCCCCAAGTTTTTTAGTCGCAAAAATAGAGAAGCCGATCACAAGGATAGAGGAGATTCCAATTATAGAAATGTGGGAGGAAGCAGCTCCTGAAGTTAGTAAAAGCAATTGATAAAGACAAGAAGCCCCTGATTTTCCAAACCTCGAGCCAATGCTATCAATCACAGATTTGGCACGAAGCCGCTCTTCAGATTCAATAGAGAGAAAAGCCATCTCTTTGCTTGTGTCAAAAAGAGTGTATTTAGCAGTTAATCCGAGGACATAGTGCATAGATCCTAAGGTTACAATAAGTAAAATCGGGCTCATCCCTAAAAAACTTGAAAAGGCGTTAAGATAGTCTCCAGGCATCATAAGAGAGCTGAAAAAGATAAAGCTTGTCATAAGCAAAGTAACAGGCGTAATTAAAGCGACTTTAGACCAAGAGAAGCGGTTAAAGATAAATCTCGATAAAAAAGCCATGCAGACCGCAAAAAAGCCGATATAGGAAGTGAGTTGATTGATATACGCATTATAAGCCTGTGGAGAAGGGTGAAGGCTTCTAATACTCTCTTTCCAAACAACTTCAATGAGATTACTTGTTAAACCAAAGCCAACGACTAAACTTGCAATGTAAAAAAGGGGTTTGGATTGAAAGATGGCAAGCAAGTTATCTTTAAAAGAATGCGCTTGCTTAAGCTTATTTTGCGAATCTTGCTTTAAATTTTCGGCCTTGGAATAAAGGGTTCTGTTTATTCCCATAATTATAAGCCCGCAAAAAGAGACCATAAGAATCATAATTTTAAGTGTTTCTTCCCAGGAATAAATATGGGTGAGCGTGTGGCATAGATAGTGGGACGTTTGACCGGATAGGATCCCTGCAAAATTTCCAACGAACATGCAAAGAGGGTAGAACTTTTTTGCTTCTTTTAAAGAGGTGTTTTCATTGACATACCCCCAGAAAAGAATCGATAAAATAAGAAGAGACCAGAGTTCCGCCGCGAGGTAAAAAAGGGTGTAATGCCAATTTGTGATCATGGCAATAAAGCCTTTAGCGCCTGTTGGTAAAACTCTTGTGAGAAAAGTATAGAGATTATTTAAAAAAAGAGTTTCCCTTATCGGATAAAGAAAACAGGCAAAAACAAGGTATAGGCTAAGAAGGGAGAAAGTGAAAAAATAAAAAGTCTTTTCACGGCCGAATTTATTGTATAGTTTAGAAAAAAAGTAGCTGGCTATAAACGCTAAGGGAAGCATGCCCCAAATTTTAATGAAGGGGATGACCTCGGCTCCGGCATCGCTTCCTGTAATGACAAGGGAATCTTTCAAATCTTTTAATGTATGATAAACAAAGATAATAAGAAAAAATTGCAGCAGCGTGAGAAGGCGTTTTTTTGCAGAAGTTGTCGATAGGTCAGGGAGAAATGTTTTTAAATTTATCATGGCTTTTTTTTTTGCAGTTTTCTGCAAAAAGAAAAAACCCGTTAAAGATTTGAAACTGATTTGATTCTTTGAAAAAGAAAACTTTTACAAAGAATGTGGGGGAAAGCTTAGGGTTTTTACTAATTTTTTGTCAAGAAGGGAAGGATGAAAATTGATGAATTTTTACCGAACTTTGATTTTTCAGAAGTCCATGAAAGGAAGATTTCAGCTCCGGCATCCCTTTTGTATGAACGATTGTCTAAAATAGATTTATCAAGATCTAAAAGTCTATCGATTCTATTTTGGCTAAGGGGGCTAAATACTAAAACAAATCCAAAAGAGAGCTTTGTTTTGCTTTGCGAAGAAAGCCCGAACGAAATCGTTTTTGGGCTTATCGGGCGTCCATGGAAGTTAAGAGGAGACCTGCAAAAGGTCACAAAAGAACAATTTGAAAAATTTAATGAGGGCTCGTTTGCCAAAATGGCATGGAATTTTTCTTTTAAACCGATCGGAAATGAGACCTTAGTTTCTACCGAAACTAGAATTTTATGTTTAGACAAAGAGTCCAAAAAAAAATTTAAACGTTATTGGTTTTTCATAAAACCTTTTAGCGGGTTTATTCGAAAAGAAATTTTAAAGCTTTTAGAAAAGGATTAAGGCCTTTTTCTTGCAAGAGCTCTAAAGAGGAAAGCGACGGCTAGGCCTGCAATAAATCCTCCGATATGCGCCATGTAAGCCACCCCCCCTTCTCCTTCCTGGGTTGAGGCTATAGCTCCAAATCCGCCCATAAATTGCAAAAGAAACCAAAATCCAATGACCATTAAAGCCGAGAGCTGTACCGCTGAATAGCCGATCATAACATTTACCTTACCCTTAGGGAAAAGTAAGATATAGGCCCCTAAAACCCCTGCAATAGCTCCTGAGGCGCCTAGATTCGGGATGCTGGATTTCGGGTCAATCATTAATTGAGCGAAAGTTGCCGCCATTCCGGAAACGAGGTAAAAAATCAAATACTTCAGTTTTCCAAAATGATCTTCAACATTATCGCCAAAAATCCATAGGTAAAGCATGTTCCCGACTAAATGTCCAAGTCCGGCATGCATGAACATGGCAGTAAAGATCGTTGAAAAATTTGAATAGGGATTTTCTATAAAGCGATTAGGTGTAAAAGCCCATTTTAAAATAAAAGGCTCGCCTCCCTTCATTTCCAAAAAGAAAACGAGGATGTTGATGATAATTAAAGCGTAGGTAACAATCGGTGTTGATTTCCTAAGCGAGTTGTCGTCTCCAAGTGGAATCATTCTTTAAATCTTAAGGTTGACCTTTTATGGGGCATAGGTAGAATAAAAACATATAAAATTCCTTTTAATTTTTTTACAAGGACTAAAAAATGGTTAAAAGTTGTAAAGAAAGCCTTACGGATCTTTGGTCTACCGGAAGAGGGCCCTATTTGCTTCTAGCTCTTCTGTCTTTTGCAATTTTTTTAGCCCCTTGGCTTATCATTGAAAAAATCGTCTCGCAAGTTCTTATTCAATCGATCTTTTTGATTGTGCTGATTACAGGTGTTTTTGCTATTTCATCCAATAGGCTCTATCGTTTAATTACAGTTTTGATTAGCGTTTTAGCTGTTTTTTCAAGGGCTTGGCATCAGTATGACGTATCAAATATAGCCCTTTCCTTTTTCGAAAATATTTTTGCGGTCGGCACTCTTTTCGTATTTGGGATTTTAATGTTTAGACGATTTCTAAGAGGGGATACCCTTTTACAATACCGCATTGCAGCAGCCGTCGCCATTTATTTACTGATTGGTTTAATTTGGGGCCATCTTTATAATATGATTCATATCCTTGACCCCAATTCCTTTGCGATCGATCACAATCCAAATGAGTTTGTTTTAAGCTATTTTAGCTTTGTAACCCTTGTAACTCTAGGGTATGGAGACGTTGTTCCTGTCAGCTCAGCTGCGCGAAGTTTAGCTATTTTAGAAGGGGTTGTAGGGCAGCTTTATATGGTTATTTTGATTTCATCGCTTGTGTCGGAGTTTTCTTCGTTAGCGGTTAAAAAAGTCATTGAAAATCCAAATCAGTTATAATTAAAGAATCGTTATGCCCTTTACAATAGATGGCTCTTGGGTGCCAAGTAAACCTGCTTCTGAAAATATTAAACCTGTTAAAGTCCGGCTTGTCAAAAGAGGAAAAAGCATTTTGACAGTAATTTTAAATTTGAACAAGCCGGAAAAAGAACTCTTGGATCTCGCTTCACTTCTAAAAAAGAAGCTTGGGAGCGGCGGCGCGCTTAAAGAAGAGACGATCGAAATCCAAGGCGATAAGGTTAATGAAGTCCTTAAACTTTTAAAGGAGCTTGGAATCAAGGCCTCCTAGTATTAATATTCTTCTTCGCCCCAGCCTTTCTTACTCAAGAATTCCTCATAGGTTCCCAAAAAAAGCTCTTGGCGGCCTTCATGGCAGACTATGATTTTATCAAGAGCCATTCTTTTTAAAATCAATTCGCTATGCGATACCATAATGACAGCGCCATCAAAATCTTCGATCGCATCAATTAAGGCTTCAATCGATTCCATATCCAAGTGGTGGGTCGGTTCATCAAGAAGAAGCAAGTTGCTTGGGGTTGCAAGAATTTTCCCTAAAAGGACGCGGCTTTTTTCGCCTCCTGATAAAACAGAATTGGTTTTGCAAGACTTATCCCCGCTAAACATCATAAGGCCGCAAATGCCTTTTACTTGCGTCAAACTAAGTTTCGGATTGGCTGCTGCGATTTCTTCTTCGATAGTATGCTTAGGGTGCAAGCGATCGATGTTGGTTTGTCCGAAATAACCGATGGAGAGATTATCGCTCCTATCGAAAGTTCCGCTATCGGCTTCCAGTTCACCCGCTAAGAGCTTAAGAATTGTCGATTTGCCCCGGCCATTTTTTCCGATGATGGCGATCCTTTCATTTTTCTCAACCAGAAGGGAGAACTTTTGAATCAAAGGAGTTTCGGCTTTTTTGTCATAAGAAAAAGAAAGATTTTTGGCCTCAAGCATCTTTTTCCCGGGAAAAGCGGCTTCATTAAATTGAAAATCAAGCTGATATAAATTCTTTAAACTTTCCATTACAGGAATTCGGCTTAACATCTTTTGCTTGGATTGCGCTTGAGTGGCCTTTGAGGCTTTCGCGCCAAAACGGTCGATAAACCCTTGCAGGTGATCTCTTTTCTTCTCAAGGTTGACCCTTGTTTTTTCATGAATTTCTTCTTGCTGCATGATTTGCTCAAAGAAGGGGATCGTTCCGCCTTTTACCTTGCTGACTTTTTGTCTATGAATCCCAAGGGTATGGGTAGAAACGGTATCCAGAAACTCCCGATCGTGGGAAATTAGGATAAATTCGCCGCGCCATTCGCTTAAGAATTTGGTAAACCATCGTATTGAGACGATGTCAAGATAGTTTGTCGGTTCATCTAAAAGCAAGCAATCAGGTTCGCTGATCAATACTTTTGCAAGATGGAGCCTAAGCTGATAGCCGCCTGAAAAATCTCTTGGATCTCTTTCTAAATCGGCTTCTTTAAATCCAAGGCCAAAAAGAATGCTTTCGGCTTTATAAATGCAGTCCTGTTCATCGGGTCTAAGCCCAAGGGCCGCTTCGTCAATTAGGGTTTGCTTGGAAAAAACAATATGCTGGTCAAGCATCCCTATTTCATAGTTTTTTCGTTTCGCAATGGTTCCCTTATCCGGGGTTTCTTTTCCGGTTAATAGTCTAAAAAGAGAGGATTTTCCGGCGCCGTTTCGTCCAACAAGTGAACATCTTTCCCCCGGTTGAATGCTGAAACACGCATCTTTAAATAAATCTTCTCCGTGATAGGAGAGAGCGAGACCGCCTACCTGAATCATAAAAAATCTCAAAATATAAATTTAAAAAAAGGCTATTATATCAGATTGAAAATCTCCGGGAAAGTAAAAAATGGTATAAAAAAGGCCATGTTAGTAATTTAGAATAAACTGCGGTCAAAATCCTTCACCGCTCATTAACAATTATAGTGAGAGCCCCTATGTCTTCCTTGGAAAAAAAAATTGAAAACCTTGGGATTGATGTGATTAAAAGGCATATTTTTTTATGCTGCGACCAAACCAAGCCTAAATGCTGCGAAAAAGAAGCAGGGCTCGAGGCCTGGGACTATTTGAAGAGAAGGTTAAAAGAGTTGAACTTGGAGGATAGAGGGGGGATTTTTAGATCCAAAGTCAATTGCCTTAGAATCTGCCGTGACGGTCCTATCGCTGTTGTCTATCCTGAGGGGGTATGGTATCGGTCCTGTACTAAAGAAGTCTTAGAGAGGATCATACAAGAACATTTAATCGGTGGAAAACCGGTTCTTGAATACGTGATTGCAAAAAAGGAAGACCATGGAAGTTAACCGCCTAACCGAGACTCGGTACGGGAAGATGCTGTATAATAAAAATGACACCATCATAGGAAAGAGTTTAGAGCTCTATGGCGAATGGTATCAATCGGAATTAGATTTTTTAAAAAAATTTATTCCAAAAGGAGCGAGCTGTCTTGATATTGGAGCCAATATAGGAACGCACACCCTTTTCTTTGCTGACGCTGTTGGGGAAAATGGAGTCGTGATCGCTTTTGAGCCGCAGCGTCTGATTTTCCAATTGCTTCTTGCAAATATTGCAATAAACAATGTGTTAAATGTTTTCGCCTGTCAAATGGCCTTAGGAGATGTTATGGGGCGTGTTAAGCTTGTCCCTGTCAATTATCTAACCCCCGGTAATTTCGGGGGTGTCAGTGTTGAAAAAAGAGAAGAAGGGCTTAATTTTTTTAACTCGGTTGAAGAAGTCCCAATCGATCATTTGAATTTAAAAAAAGTTGATCTAATAAAAATTGATGTAGAGGGGTATGAAACCAGGGTTTTAGAGGGCGGGAAAAAGACTATCGAAAAGCTAAGGCCTCTTCTCTATGTAGAAAATCATATTGAGAAATATTCTAAAGGTGTTATTGAAAAGATCCAATCTTTTGACTATGATGTTTATGAACATTTAGCCCCGGGCTTTAATCCGAATAATTTTAAAAATAATCCAAATAACAGCCTGCATGGGGCTTATAAGGAAACAAATATTTTTTGCATCCCCAAGGAAAAAATGTTCGAAGTTCCTTTAAAAAAGCTATAAAGGCTTTTTCAACCGTTTTCCCTTAAATAAATGAGTTCTATATGGATTTTGAAATCTTTTCTGATCATTTGCTTTTAAGAACGCCCCTTTCAAACGATGAGGAATGCCTCCATGCCTTTGATGAGAGAAATAAAGCCCATTTATCGAAGTGGGAAACGATCACCCATACCAAGAGTGAAGACTATGAAACTCTTCTAAGAAATTGGAAAAAAGAGCAAGAAGAGGGCAAATCACTTCGTTTTTTAATATTCCGAAAAAATGAATACGACAAACTTATTGGTCTTTGCAACTTTACGCAAATATTTAGAGCCTCCTTTCAAGCCTGCTATTTAGGGTATAAAATCGATCTGAAGGAAGAAGGGAAAGGGGTCATGTATGAGGCCTTGAAAAAGTTGATCCCTTTTATTCTAGAGGACATCGGTTTGCATCGTATTATGGCGAATTACATGCCGGGTAATTTGAGGAGCGCAAGTCTTCTTAATCGTCTTGGTTTTAGAATAGAAGGCTTTGCCAAAAACTATTTAAAAATTAATGAAAGATGGGAAGATCATGTGCTGACAGCCCTTTCCAAAGAGGATTGGGATAATCGAAAAGAAGGTCATTTTTTTGAGCTTTCTAATGGCATTCGTGAAATTGGTTTAGGTGATCTTGTTCCTTTAGTGTCCCTTATAGGCCAATTGGGCTATCCGATCGATGCTGGCTCAATGGAAGATAATATTAAGGCTTATAGCAGTTTGCCTCATTTAAAAGCTTGGGTGATTGAAAGATCCGGGAAGGTAGTTGGAGTTTTATCCCTTGCCGTCACAGAAAGCTTTCACAGAAGAGGAAGGAGCGCTCGGATCCTTTCACTTGTAATTGATGAAGCCCATCGGAGGTTAAAATTAGGGGAGGCGCTTATAAAAGTTGCGGAAGAGTATGCTAAGTCCAAGGGATGCTCCTATTTAGAGCTCACAAGCGGTATGCATAGGAAGCCCGCCCATCAGTTTTATAGGTCCCTTGGATTTGATGAATTGAATGATCTAAAAAAATATTATGCCAAAAAACTCTAATAAAGGATTTTCGGATAGATTTTAGTTGCTATCACAACGAGAATTAAAAACGCCAAAATGCAGACTGCAAAGTCATTGGCAAGTTCATAGACGGTCGAGCTGCCGGTTATCATAAAATTTCTTAAGGCATTCACTTGATAAGTTAAAGGATTGATTTTGGATAAGGTTTTAAGCCAATCAGGCATCATCTCAATCGGGTAAAGGGCGTTGCTTGCAAAAAATAAAGGCATTGTCAGAACCTGGCCAATCCCCATAAAGCGCTCTCTTTTTTTTACAATAGCTGCGATGATCAAAGAAAATGTTGAAAAAATGGCTCCTCCAAGCATTACGGTTACAACCACCCCAAGAAGGGCAGTAAGATCAAAGCGTATATGGATGCCAAGAAATAAGGATATGACGTAAATAATAAAAATTTGCGAGAGCCCCCTAATTCCTGCAGCAAGAGCTCTTCCTATCACTAAAATACTTCTAGGGGCAGGTGTGACTAAAATCTTATGCAAGATCCCCATGTCTCTTTCCCAAATAAGGGCAATGCCATAAAAAATCGCGATAAAGAGAATGCTTTGCGCTAAAATACCCGGCGCGATGTAGTCTAAGTAAGAGAGGGATCCTGTGGGTACAGCTTTTGTTTTAGCCATTGCCTGGCCGAATATAAGAAGCCAGATAGCCGGTTGAATCATTCGGGTCAAAAGCTCAAAAGGATCATGGCTTAATTTTCGAATGTCCGCTTCAACGATGGCTCCAATTTGCTCCATCCTTTTCAAAAAAATCTTTTTATAAGTGTGAAATGGTGTTTCGGGTTTGTTTGACATTGGCATAATCTCCGGATTCTTTTATGGAGGACCCCGTATGTAAAATAAAAACATCGTCAAGCGTTGATTTGGGTCCAAGGCTTGTCTTCAATTTTTGCGGGCTGTCCATAGCGACAATATGTCCTTGATACATGAAAGCTACAATATCACACTGATTATCGGCTTCATCCATATCATGAGTGGTCATTAAAATGGTGGTTTGAAATTGGGTGCGCCATTCTTGAATATGCCTCCAAAGAAGCTTTCTTGCGGCAGGATCAAGTCCTACTGTCGGCTCATCGAGGAATAGAACTCTTGGTTCATGCAATAAGCTTGAAGCTATCTCAAGCCTTCTTATCATACCCCCTGAAAAGCTTTTTACAAGGTCATTTGAAACTTCAGCAAGACCCATAAACTCAAGAACTTCCCTAATCCGTTTAATTCTCGTTTCTCTTGAAATTCCATATAGTTTAGCCGAGAGAGAAAGATTTTCATAAGCGGTTAATTCTCCATCAGCTGAAAGAAGCTGCGGCACATAACCAATATTTTCCCGAACTTTTGCAGGCTCTTTTACAATATCATAGCCTACAATAGAAGCGGTTCCTGAGGTTGCAGGCAATAAAGTTGTCAGCATTTTAATGGTGGTGCTTTTTCCGGCTCCATTGGGACCAAGAAGCCCAAAAATAGAACCGGTTTTTACTTTAAAAGAAATTTGATCCACCGCCATTTTCATCTGATAAGCATGGCTTAAACGATCAACTTCTATGGAATATGGACTGGGCATAGTTTAAAAACACTTTATGTTAATTTTAGACAAGTGAAAGTTTTCTTTTTTTTATTTTAGAAATGTAGTCATGGATCACTTCTTCAAGGATCTCTAGGGGAGCAGCTCCCAATTCTAAAACTGCATTATGGAATTCGCGAATGTCAAAATGGCTTCCCAGCTCTTTTTTAGCTTTCTCTCGAAGTTCCATGATTTTTAATTGACCTATTTTGTACGCGCAAGCTTGACCTGGAAGGACAAAATATCTATCCACTTCTGTCACACTGGCACTTAGTTCATAACCTGTTGCAAAACTTAAGTAGTCGATAGCTTTATCTCGAGTCCATTTGTAATGATGGATGCCGGTATCCACAACAAGTCTTGCAGCTCTTAAAAGCTCATCTGTAAGATGGCCAATCTTATCGGCATTGATTTCAAAAAAACCTTCCTCATAAGCAAGCTTTTCAGTGTAAAGAGCCCAGCCTTCTACATAGCCGGTATACTCTCCTATTTTTCGAAATAGAGGAAGATTTATTTCACTTTGAAGAGCGAGTTGAAAATGATGTCCGGGCTCTCCTTCGTGAATGGTGAGGGTGGGCATAAGATAAGTTGGCATTTCTTTCATGTTCCGCAAATTTGCAAAAAAAGAGCCAAGTCTTGTTCCATCAAGACTTGGTTGGTAGTAATAAGCTCCCGGGGCTCCTTCTTCTTTTTCCTTTGGGACAGGCCTAATTTCAAGAGGATAAGAAGGTTTTTTATCAAAATAGTCTTCAAAAAAGACCCTTGATCTGTCTAAAATGGCTTGAAATTTTTGCAAACATTTTTCCCGGCCGACAGAATCATTCGAAAAATAAAAATTCTTTTGCTTGCCAAAAAGCTGCAAAAGCTCGCATACGCTTTTATTCTCATCAGAAAAGCCTTCTTCAGCTAAAAGTTCTCTTAGCTCCTTATGAATTTTTACAACCTCGGATTCTCCCAAGGCATGAATTTCCTCAGCTGAATGGGAAGTCGTGGTATGAAAGCGTAACCTCGAGGCGTAATACTCTTTTCCATCAGGAAGAGAAGAGGCCCCAGAATTCCAATCAGAATCCTTGACAAGATCAAGACAATGCGATTTAAGCTCTTCAAAAATAGGAATCACTTTTTCCTTAAGAATGGCTTCTAATTTAGCAATCCAAGTTGAAGAATCTTGAAATTTTCCTCTTTTTAAAGCCTCCGCAAATGTTTTATAAAAAATGTTTTCCTCCACAGGAGAAGCCATTTCAATAGCGATATTCGCAGATTTTATAAGGACCATTGTCGGAGGTATGATCCTTAAAGTTTTTTGGTAGCTCATTAAATCCATAGCCTCTTGAACTTGATGTGGGAGTGCTTTTAGTTTTATTAGATAATTTTCAAAATCTTCCAAAACCTCAAGCTTATGGAACTCTGTAAAGGCTTCCATTAGGTTTTGAAGAGTTCCATTCAATTGATTAATTCTAAAGGGATGAAAACAGAATTTTTCAGAGGCTGCTTCATTTTCTAAAAACCAAAGAAATATTTTATAGGAAATAAGCTCATTTTCGCTTAATTTATGTGTTTCATAGGTTTTTAAAACTTCTAGAAGCTGCTTTTTAATAGCTAAGTCTTTTTCTATGCCGGCTTTTGAAATTTCATCTAAGAATTGGTTAGCGTCTTTAATTCCTAGCGAATCAAAAAGTCCAAGAAAAGCTAATTTTTGGGGTTTGCTGGAAAGAAGGGCGATTGTCATCTTATCAAAAAAATCTTGAATGTTATCGGGCCTTTCTTGCATCCAGGCGGGCGTATAATCTAAAGATTCTTTTGAAAGTAATTTTAAAGCTTCATCTTTCTTATTATGGGAAAAAAGGATCAACGCTTCTAAGTGAAGGATTTCTTTAGGGCTTTTTGTTTCTTCCTTCGCACTTTCTTCATGCCGGCGCTCTGAAATTGCAGTTACGGTTTTAAATCCTGCTTCATGGCTTAAAGCTAGCATAATGAGCTCCATTTTTTCTAAAATCATTTTGTTTTTGTTTTTTTTAAGAGCTATGGGTATTCTCTGCAACAGAATTATTAAAGATAAAATTAAGAGCTAATATGTATTCGAGTGATCCATTAGGTGTACAAAAAGAGGTCGGATTATTGGGTCTTCTGACAATTAATATTATGAGGGATGCGCTTGAAAAACAAACCGTTAGAAAAGGGCTTATGCTTAGCTTTGAGAAATCCAGCCGCGAAATTATTGTGCTTGGCTCATCTGACTTAAACCCCTCTATTATGCTAGACATTCTTTATAATGGCTCGTCTTGGAAATATGAAGGCCCTTATCCCCATTTGCAAAAAGAGAAAAGCGATAAAGGCGATTTTAAAATAAAGTTCTCCGACTTAAAACCAAATCAAGAAAGATGTTGCGGTGCTATTGAATGTTTAATAGATCACATCAATTGGGAAGCTGCACGTCATAATAAAAGACTTTTAGATCAAGAAAAATGAAACTCTTATGGATAGCTGTCTGTTTTTGTACTTTACATTTAAAAGGGGAGGCCGCTTTGTCTCCTTTAATTGAAAACTATTTAAGAGGCTCTCAATCAATACAGAGCTATGATTCGATAAACCTGCCCGAGTTTAGAAGAAATTTTCGAGAAAACCAAAAGCTCGTTAATCAAAAAGCCCCGCGCTTTAATCTTCAGATCAAAGATGAACATGTCCTTTTAGCTGAAGGCAAAAAGGTGGCTGTAAGAACCTATACTAATTTTTTAAGAAACAATGAACCTTTGCTCATTTTCCTCCACGGCGGAGGATTCGTATTCGGAGATTTGGAAACGATCGATATTTTTTGCCGGGAAATCGCTCACTATTCAAAATGTAGTGTGATTTCAATTGAGTATCCTTTAGCGCCGGAAAACCCGTACCCTATTGCCATTGATACCATTTATCAAACGCTTCTTGCCGTTTTTAAAGATCTTCCAAGAAGAAGGATTCAAAGCGATCGGGTTTTTATCGGGGGTTCAAGCGCCGGCGCCACCTTGGCTGCAGCTATTGCTTTAATGGCAAGAGATAGAAACGGACCCCATTTAAAAGGGCAAATCCTCTTATGCCCCATGATGGATACGAGTTTTAATACCGTCTCTCATGAGGAGAATGCCAAAGGGTATAATTTAACTACCGATCATTGCCGATGGTTTTATTCAAAATATTGTAAAGATTTTCTATCAAGGAAAGATCCCTATTTGGCGCCTCTTCATGCGACAGATTTCAAAGGGTTGCCGAAGGCGTTGGTTGTGACCGCAGAATTTGACCCTCTCAGAGATGAGGGCAGAATTTATGCTGAGAAACTTGAAGAGGCGAAGGTCCCCTCTCTTGAACTATGCTATAGGGGGATGATTCATGGGTTTTTTACCTTGCCTCTTGATTTGGATGAAAAATGGCAAGTCCTAAAACAAATCGGAATGTTTATTGACGAGTAACCCTCTTTGCATTAGATTCTAATGCTAATTGCCGCAATGATCGAACTATGGAGTCTTAAATGCCCGATCCTTCTTTTCAAAACAGTGAAGAATTAGATGATATCAAAAGCGAGTTTGACATCATTCAAAGCGAATGGTCAGAAACTTTAGAAGATTTACAATCCGCAAAAGAAGAATTAAGCGAGAAAGATCTATTTGCGACAATTGATTATTTAACGTTTTGCGATAATCTATTTAAAAATATTTATATAGATATTACGGAAATTGATTCCTATAGGGAAAATGTACAGGAATTAAAAGAGAAATCAGGATCCTATAAAAAAGCTCTTGATGAGTTGGAAAAAATTGATGAGAAGCTCTATCAATTAAGACACGAAATGCAAGAGACCATGCTCGCAGTGGGCGAAGAGTACCCGGTTCTTGCCGACGAAACTTTAAGAGAAGCTCAGGATATGATTGCCGAGTATGCGGAGGTGATGGATCGTGAAAAAACAACACCAAGCATTAAAACTGAAAATCCCGAAGGACTTGAAAAAGGGCTTTTTCTTCAAGAACTCAAAGATAGCCTTGAATATTATCGAGAAGCTAGAGAAGAATTTATTTCAGAAGTTGAGATGAATAAATTAGAAAATCTTCCTGAGGGACAAATTCCCGAGGACTTAGGCGAAGAGATGCCGGAAATTGACTCCGTACTTTCTCAACTTGACACAACTATCACAGCTTGCGATTTAGCGATTATCAATAGCGAAGATAGCGTTTAAAACTTCTCTCAAGCTATGCATATCCTGCATAGCTTGAATTTTGTATTAGCTATTCCATCTAAAAACCGACAACCTTACTTACATTTTTTGGGAGCGTACCCTTTTATAGAGAAGCTATTTCTTAATGCCGAGCTTCTTATAAAAATGACCATTGAATTGTTTGTAGAAAAGAAAAGCCATTAGATTTCTTTCGAAACTCCATTTCTTATTAAAATAGCTGTTTTTTGCATCTTTTTCCTAAATTTTTCATGCATAGGTTGTCTTATGCTTTCCAAATTTATCAAAAAATTTGCATAAAACCAGCCCATTCTTAGAATCAAAGCGAGTTTCTGAACAATTCTATTTAAATTTTTAAAATAAATATGGTTTCTTTATCCCAAGAAAAGATATAGAAGTTCCAAACCTCAAAAAGGAACTTTATGCCTTATAAACCCCTCTTATGCTTTATTGGTCTTTTTATTTTATTTTGTTCTTGCGAGAGATCGGTAGAAGTCAAGAGGGAGAAAATTTCAGGCATTGAGCTTGCTTATTATACAAGAGGCACGGGCGAGCCTCTTATCATGATTATGGGCTTTAAAGGGACAATGGGGGAGTGGGACCCGGCGCTTTTAGAGACACTCGAAAAAAAATATACCCTCATCTTATTTGACAATAGAGGAGCCGGTCTTTCAAGCGACTCGGTTGAAAATCATACGTCTATCTCTCAAATGGCAGATGACACGGTTCAACTAATCAAATCCTTAGGATATTCCAAAGCGCATATTCTCGGTTGGTCAATGGGCTCTCGAATCGCTATGGCCATTGCTATGAAGTACCCTGAATCTGTAGATACCCTCATTCTATCTTCCCCAAATCCAGGGGGCTCGCATATAGCTAAGAGAACCACGGATGATTTTAAAAGATTAACAAAGGCCGAATCAAAAGAAGAGATTTTATCTCTTCTTTTTCCGGATAGCGAAGAAGGCAAACTTGCAGCAAGCGAGCTTAATAAACGCTTAAAAGTGGCCGTAATGGATGGTGAAAGCCCTAATGATTTTGAAATACCTCCGAGAACCGTTGAAAGACAAAAACAAGCGATGGAAAATTGGGATCAAAATAATGAAATTTTTGATGAGCTTGCCAAGA
This sequence comes from Criblamydia sequanensis CRIB-18, assembly GCF_000750955.1. Classification (NCBI taxonomy): domain Bacteria; kingdom Pseudomonadati; phylum Chlamydiota; class Chlamydiia; order Parachlamydiales; family Candidatus Criblamydiaceae; genus Candidatus Criblamydia; species Candidatus Criblamydia sequanensis. Next base: position 23,442 of record NZ_CCEJ010000015.1, read on the forward strand.
TTAACCGCCCGACCTTAGTAACAGGGGGTCTAGCAGATAGAATTGACCCAATAGAAAACGTGAGGATTGTAGCTTCTCAAATCCCTTATGCCTGGGCAGCTTATTTTCCTTTTGCGGGCCATTATTTTATTTCCCAAGACTATATTAATTTTTCAGAGCTTCTTTTTGCTTTTACCGAGGCTCATAAACAAAAAAGCGAAAATCAATTGAATAAATAGCTTTGGTTTTATAGTGTTTTTTTCACATGAACCTTAACGAAAGTCTTAAAATGCGCCTTTGGAAAACAAAATTATTTTTTATGAGTCTCGCGCTTTTTAGTGCAGGCTATCTTCAATCGGAAAACTATTATTTTGATCCTTACGATAACGAGGCTCCCTACGCGAGTCCAAGCGATTATGAGACTTTCGTTGATGATGACAATTTTGTAGAAGCCTACGATTGCGTCACCCAAGAAATTCCAATTCCAAGACCTTCATGCAGCTATAGTCTTGAGTTTAAAGCTCTCTATTTACAACCTTCCTGCAGCAATAACCATTATGCCGCTGAAATAATTCCTGTTCCGACTTTTTCTCCGGACTGGAAAATAAGGGATGTCGACCCGGGGTATGATTTTGGTTTTGAACTTGGATTTGGAATGCTCTGCTATAAAACTTGCCAGGCCACCCATATCAATTTTGCCCATTTTTATTCGAATGATGAGGATTCAAAAAGAGCTAATACAGGTGAAGTTATTGGCCCTATTTTCGATGTGGGTCCGGATGCTTTTATTTATACAAGAGCCGAAGGAAGAGCATTTTTTCATTATGATGCTCTCTCAGTTAATAGAGGGTTTTATTTTAACGCTTGCGACTGCTTTTTCACCCATTTGTTTTTGGGGCTTGATACCGTTTATATTAAGCAGAACTTAAATACCTATTTTTCAAATTTGGATGAAACCGTAACCCGTCAATTTAAACAGCAAAATTCCTTTGTCGGAATCGGCCCTCAAATAGGGGTTGATTTCACAACCCGATTTTTTTATGGCTTTAGATTAGTTGGCGGAGGGGCTTTATCGCTTCTTGCGGGAAATGCGAGAAACCATGTTAATTTCTATTCTGTGACACCGGCGCTTCCGCCTCTTGAGATAGATCCTCCAAATAAACAATCCTTAAGCATTCATGATAGGACGAATGTGGTTGCGGCACTTAAAACAAACCTTGGTTTCGCTTATCTTTTTCGCTTCTGCAATTATATGATAGATTTGGAAGCAGGTTATGATGTGCGAGTTTACATTAACGCCATACAATCGATGGAAGTCACAAGTGAATCGGTTACAGCACCTCCAATCTCAGATACGGTGGCAGTTAATGCGAGAGCCTTTCATCGAAGTACCAGCAATTTTGCACTGGCCGGACCCTATATTAGATTTAACGTTGGGTTTTGCTTCTAAAATCGGAATTATGAGGCAGCTCTAACATCAAAAGGGATAGCAAGAGATAAAGTAAAAATCACAACAAGCGAGCAAATAAACATTTTTTTTGCCCATCGCTTGTCTTTTGATTCCTCGGTACTAAATCCCTGAAAACAAAGCCATAGCCAGAGAGCTCCAAGAAATAGGGCAAGGGACGCATAGGTATAGCCTGTGTAGCCGCTTACTGTTAGCATAAGGGATACAAAAACAAAGGCTATAATGTAAAAAAACATTTGAATTTTTGTTTTCTCAAGCCCTTTCTGTAAAGGCAATACCGGGATGTCAGCGGCTTTATAATCCTCCAGCCGATAGATTGAAATCGCAAAAAAATGCGGCATTTGCCACACCGCCACCAATAGAAAGATAAAAATACCACCCATATCAATCTGATTGCTAATAGAGGTGTAGCCGACAAGTGGGGGAATGGCTCCGGCAACGCTTCCAACTAACGTTCCATAAAAAGAGCGATACTTCATAAAAGCATAAAGAACGAGGTAAATAAAAAAGCCAAGAAGAGAGAGCCCCAAAGTTAGAGCATTTGTATAAATTCCAAGAATGACAATGCCGATTAAAAGAAGCCATAAACCAAAAGCTAAAGCGCTAGGATTTGGGATAAGGCCAGTTGCCAAAGGGCGGTTTTTAGTCCTTTCCATTTTTGCATCGGCCTCCCTATCCAAATAATTATTAAAGACACCGGCTGATGCAATGATAAAAGAGAGACCTAAAAGAGTTGTCAAAAGCTTAAAAAAATCAATGTCGCCTTTGGATGCTAAAGCAAAACCGCCAAGGGTAGTAACGACATTTCCAAAAATAATCCCGGGTTTTGTTAACATGGAATAAGTTTTAATCATTTGGGCTCCATCATTCTATAGTCGAGACTATACATAATCCAAAGGGATCCGATAACGACTATACAGGTCACTGAAAGCATAAAAAGAAAAACGAGCGCCTTCCAATAAGGAGCTTTCTCCTTTCCCACATGCAAGAAAAAAAATAACTGGATAGAAGCTTGGAGGATGGCTAAAATTGAAAGGCCTAAAAAAAGGAATTCACCTTTTAAAATATTTTTAAAGGCCAAAAAAAATGAAATAAAGGTTAAAATAAGAGAGAGAATAAAGCCGATACTATAGCTAACTAACGACCCCTCTTTTTCAATTTTGATTGTTTTCTCGTTTTCCAATTTTCAAGCCGCTCCCATCAAATAGACAATTGTAAAAATAAAAATCCAAATCACATCAAGAAAATGCCAAAATAAAGTTAGACAGCTAAGACGCCTAAAGGTATTGATCGTGATGCCTTGAAAGACAATTTGGAATCCTAGAACTAAAATCCAAATAAGTCCCGATAGAATATGAAGACCGTGAGTTCCAACAAGAGTAAAATAAGAAGATAGAAAAGCGCTTTTTCTAGGGGTATGGCCTTCTTGAATTAAATTGGAAAACTCATGACCTTCCATGGCAAGAAATGCAAACCCAAGAAGAAAGGTGAGGCTTAAGAAAATGAGGACTTGGTTTTTTGAGCGTTTATAAGCTGAAAGTAAGCCCAAGCCTGAAATAAAACTGCTTAAAAGAAGGATTAACGTCTCAGAGAAAGCATAAGGTAAACTAAAAATTTCTTTGGCAGACGGACCGCCATTTATATTATGATGCAAAACACCATAGGTTGCGAAAAAAGTGGCAAATAAAAGACAATCGGTCATGAGATAGGTCCAAAACCCGAATAGCGTTCTATCATAGGTTTCGTAATTTTCAAGGGTCGTTTCAATAGCCATGGCGTTTTTTTTCTCTTGACGATTCAATTTTAGCAATTTTACTTGCCGGGTACTCATATTCGATCTGATTTAACGAAAGGCGGGTGATGGTTAAAGCTAAAATGCTGAGTAAACTTAATAGTGAAAGCCAGCCAATATTCCAGATTAGGCCGAAGCCTAAAAGCAAACTAAAAAAACCGATAAAAACACCCATTGAAGAATTTTTAGGAAGATGGATGCCTTGGTAATGCTCTACGTGTTGGTTTTTTTGAAGATGTTTATTCTCCCAAAAAGCGTCTCGTTGAGTCACGTTTGGAAGATGCGCAAAATTATAGAGAGGGGGCGGTGAAGAAGTCGACCATTCCAAGGTTCTCCCATTCCAGGGATCTCCTGTCAAATCACGGTTTTCATTTCGTTTTAAGACGCTTACAAGAAGTTGTAGGTTTTGAAGGATGACGCCGATAATAATGAAGAGAATGCCGATGGCCGCAACGATATAAAGAGGCTGCCATCCGGTTGAGGCTTCATAGTGGTTGATCCTTCTTGTTGCTCCCATGAATCCAAGGACATATAAAGGCATAAAGGCGATTAAAAAACCAAGGAACCAAAACCAAAAAGCTTGCTTGCCAAGTCTTTCGTTTAAAGTAAACCCAAAAACTTTAGGGAACCAATAAGTATAGCCTGCAAAAAAACCGAATAAAACCCCGCCGATCACCATGGAGTGAAAATGAGCAATTAAAAATAAACTGTTATGAACTTGAAAGTCTGCCGGTGGAATGGACATTAAAACCCCGGACATGCCGCCTGTTGTAAAAATAAAAATAAAACCTAGAAACCAGAGCATGGGTGTTTTAAAATGAACGCGTCCTCCATAGAGAGTAAAAAGCCAATTGAATACTTTAACTCCTGTTGGAATGGCTATAAACATAGTCATGACTCCAAAAAAAGCATTGACATTAGCGCCGGCGCCCATTGTAAAAAAATGATGAAGCCATACGATAAAAGAGAGAATGGTGATGCCGACAAGCGCCCAAACCATAGAAACGTATCCAAAGAGCCTTTTTTCAGAAAAAGTCGCTACAATTTCAGAGAAAATTCCAAAAGCCGGTAAGATGAGGATATAAACCTCAGGGTGGCCCCAAGCCCAAATTAAATTAACAAAAAGCATCGGGTTCCCGTCGGCTTCGCTTGTAAAAAAATGCATTCCGAACATTCGATCCAAAGAGAGCATTGCGAGAGTCGCAGTTAAAATGGGAAAAGCGAAAATGACAAGCACCATGCTTGTGAGTGCGCTCCAAGTAAATAAAGGCATTTTCATAAGGGTCATGCCGGGACAGCGTAATTTTAAGATGGTCACAAAAAAATTAATGCCTGAAAGCAAGCTGCCGATACCCGCAATTTGAATGCTCCATATCCAATAATCCACTCCGACATCAGGGCTGTATCGAAGCCCTGAAAGAGGAGGGTAAGCAAGCCAACCGGCTCCTGAAAAATTCCCGATCATTAAAGATAAATTAACTAAAATGGCGCCAACTGAAAAAAGCCAAAAACTTAAAGAATTAAGGAAAGGAAAAGCTACATCCCTTGCTCCGATTTGAAGAGGTACAATGATATTCAATAATCCAAAAACGACTCCCATGCCTACAAAAAAAATCATGGTAGTGCCGTGGGCAGTAAAAATTTGCTGAAAATGAGAAGGCTTTAGATAGCCGGTTGATTCCCCGACTGAAAGCACAAGCTGGGATCTGATCATGCTGGCATCGACAATGCCTTTAAAAAGCATTAACAAAGCAACCACAAGATACATGATGCCAATTCGTTTGGGATCGAGAGTTGTGATCCAACGATACCAAAGGCCTTTCCAGCCTTGATAGTAGAAAAGAAGCCCTGAAATAATAATGGCGGTCACTATGATGGCAATGCTAACACTTGCCTCGATGCCATCATGTTGAAAGGCTTTTATAGATAATTTTCCAAACCAGTCTGTCCAAGAGCCATCTTCATTCATGTAAAGGGTCTTCCCTCATAGGTTTCATGACAATCCAGTTAAAAAGGTTATCGTTATTTAACTTATAAAAGCTTTTTGGCGTAATTACACTTGGTTTTGCAAGCTCATTGTATTCACTAACGTCAAGGGTTTGGCTGGAGTCAATATTTTTTAGCCATGACTCAAAGTCTTCTTCTGTACTTGCTTTTGCAATAAATACCATTGAAGAGAAGCCCTCGCCGCTAAGGTTTGCAGAAGATCCCCTAAATTCGCCGACTGTATCCGCAATAAGATGAAGTTTTGTTTTCATCCCGGGCATGGCATATATTTGCCCCCCAAGTTCAGGTATCCAAAAAGAGTTCATAGGTGCATCAGAGGTTATCTCAAAATTAATAGGGGTATCTTTTGGGAATTGAATAAAGTTAAGAGAGGCAATTTTTTGTTCGGGATAAAGAAATAACCATTTCCACTGAAGAGCCACCACTTGAATGGTAAGGGGCTTTTTATCTGATTCTAAAGGTTTGTATGGGTCTAGTTCGTGGCTGCTTTTCCACGCTATAAAAGATAAAATTGCGATAATTACACAAGGAAACCCCCACCAAACGGATTCAGCAAGATAGCTATGGTCCCATTCGGGTGTGTATGAAGCTTTTTTATTTCCGGCTCGATATTTTATTGAAATATAGAGGGTTAATAAAAAGACCGGAATTACAACAATCAACATAAGCAGCGTTGAAATAAGCATCAAATGGCTTTGTTTTTCGGCAATCAAACCTTTAGGGTTTAGAAGCGCGATTTGATCGCGAAACAAAAAAACAAGTCCAAGAGAGGCGATTGCTGCTAATAGCAGCGCATATAAGGAAAATAAATATTTCTTATTCATTTACTCAATCAAAAATCTATTTTTTAATCGGGGTAAATTTATCGGTAATATCGTTCACAATAAAATCTCTTGTCACTTCATTTTGTTTTATCCCGGGCTTTGAGAAATCTAATTTTTTTAGATCTACCGCTTGAATTTCGAGACTGAAATAGTCTCTAAAATAGGTTTTTAATTGAGTTTGATCATGCACCACTATCCACTGTGTGAAATCGGTATTAATCGTTTTATTAATATTTATGGAAGGATCGCCTTTATTAGCTTCGATGATGTGGTTTAGAAGTTCTTTAGAAAAGCCTACATGTATATCAGAGGGTTTTTCTCGAATAATTCCAAAAAAGATGTCAAATGTATTCAAGATATGAAACCCAAGCCTTGCGGCATCGTCTCCATTTTTAGCAACAGTTGCCCAGGCTGAATATAAGCTTGCTCTAACAAAACGAGACGGCGGCGTATAGTCCCCGGGTATTCCAAGCAGCCCTGAACCTTCGCCAATAGCCTTGATAAGGTCTTTTTTTGAGTTTGTAAAATCAGGAATATTTAAGGGAGATAGATTTACATAATTCGATAAGTTTTTGATATGCCAGTCAAAGGGAGGGGAATTGGTTAATACTTTGACCGGGTTATCATGGATGAATTTTTTACCGCCGACATATTCAACGACAATCACACTTCCTTTACTATCCGCTATGTAGTAGTGCAACGGTAGAGAAAAATTGATAGAGGGTATCGGTTGTTGAACGACTAAAATTTTATCCAAAAGAGAAGTGGCTTCTTCTACTGTAGCACAATTTGAAAGAAGAAAAGCTCCAAGCTCCCAGGCGCCGATGGTTCTATCCAGCTTTTCTGGGTCTTCTTTTTCATACTCGGCAAATCCCGGTAAAAGAAGCATGCCGACCACAAGCCCTTTCTCATTCATCCCATCTGAAACCACATTTGGAAACAGCCATTGATTGACGCCCACAAAACCATATTTGGTTTTCCAGTTTAAACCGGGTTTATTGTTTGGCGCAGTTCCCTGATAACTTGTATTTCTTGGCACTAAAAGAAGATTCGATCTTAAGTCAACGCCAAGCTCCATGGATCGGCAATAAACTAAAGAGTTATCTTGCGAGGTCAGCTGAAACGCTGTGCAAGCATTCAAGGTCTGAAAACAGAAAGGAAAGAGATAAAGCAATTTTGTAAGTTTAAAAAGGAAACGCATCTTTCTCTCCTGTAAAATAAAATTTAAACTTTATATAACGGGAGAGGCATTTTATAGTCTACGCCCTTTTTAAATTGGAACGATTACAAGCGGCTCTTTAGGCTTTTTAAAAGAATCAAAATAGCTTGGTGAAGTGTCAAAAACAGAAGATAGCAATTCATTAGGATAGGAACCAAGGACCTCGCCGATGCCAATATAATCGGGCTGTTCATGGTTAAAAAAGGCTATTACCTCGACATTTTCCGACCCGATATTTTCAATGTTATGAAAATAGGAGGCCGGAGCAAAAGCCCCTTCTCCTGCTTTTACTTCCATGACATCTAAAGATCCGTCAGGTGAAAGAACTGTAATTTTAGTTTTACCTTTAACTATGTAAACAAGCTCGCCTGCGTTGGTGTGCCAATGAGGTTCGACAACCCCCGGATTATTCAAGCCAAAACCTAAAATTCCAAGCCCATTTAATAAAGGCAAAGTAGTTTTAGTGCCGATTTGAAGATAGCCCCCTTTGGTTAAGATCGCTTTATTGCTAGCTTCAATATCAAATTTAAAACGATTTGTAGTTGGCTTGGGAATTTGCTTGAGAGGGGGAAGTGTTTTAATGCATTCATCGCTTTTTGATTTTTTTAAGCCATCCGCAAAAGTTGAATTCGTCCCGAAAGTATCATTAAAAACACTATCGGAGAGAGAATAGATAGCTTTTGAAAGAACCATGGTATCAGGATTAGCGTTATCATACGCAAAGTTGATGACCCCTGTACGATCGCCGATGTTTTCGATATGGTAGATATAGCCTTTAGGGATAAAGAACATTTCCCCTTTTTTTAAGGTAAAAACTTCCGCGCTTGTCGGGGTTCTAATTGTAACCAAGTGATTCCCTTCAGTGCAAAAACCGATTTTATTGGCGTTGGGATGCCAAATAGGTTCAAGAGACCCTCTTTGGTTTAAATTCAGCTGAGAAAAAGCAATATTTACAAACCCCGGAACATCTTTAGAGGTCACAAGAGTCAGACTGCCTGAGCTATTTGCTTTTTTAGGTTTTATCGAATCCAGACTAAAAAAGAATTTACCGGCCATAACGATCCTTATAAATTATTAAAATTCAATTATTTAAATTGTTCCCAACCCTAGCGGTCTTTTCTTAAGGAATAAGCCATTTGTTTAATTTCTGCAATGACCGAGCTCGAAAATAGGATTACCGTATTTTATAGTACTTGCAGATAATAACTTAAGACATTGTTTAAAATTAATTTTTATGTTTTGAGCGAGTGTTTTCTACCCCCAGAAAGTTTTTGAAAAAATCGATTATTATCGCTAAAGTTTCATCAAAAAAATGAAATGGGATTCCGAGATGAAAAATATACTTATAACTCTTTTGCTTTCGATTAATGCTATTGTCTTAAGCTTAAAAGCTGAGATAATAGAAACGGATCGATTCAAGAAAATAAAAGAACACATTCAACCAAGAACGCTTGTTCTCTTAGATATCGATGATACCCTCTTAGTTCCAACTCAAACTCTAGGAACGGATGCCTGGTTTGTTTACCGCTTGAGCCAATATTCAAAAGTCCATAAGGACCCAAAGACTGCTTTAGACAAAGCTTTAGCTGAATGGGAATCGATTCGCCATGTTACAAAAGTTAAGCTTGTGGAAGACGACACGGATCAAATTATTAAAGAGATTCAAAAAGAAAACACGGCAATTATGGGATTAACCACCCAAAGTTTGAGTCTTTCTGCAAGAACCATTAATCAGTTGAGATCCTTAAATATAGATTTATCTAAAACGGCACCCGCTTCCGAGGATCATTATTTTGTGCAGGAAAACTTAGGGCTTCTTTATCAGCAGGGAATTCTCTTCACTTCCGGCACTTCAAAAGGGGAAGCCGTAATAAAAATACTGGATAAAATCGGCTATAAACCTGATAGAATTCTTTTTATTAACGACAAACATAAGCATTTATTGGATGTTGAAACAAGTGTTCAGGCAAGAGGAATTCCTTTTACAGGTTTACGTTATAGCTATTCTGATGAGAGAGTGGCTAATTTTTGCCATGAACTTGCCGAAATACAGTGGAAACATTCTACCTTTGGCAATCTTCTATCGGATGAAGAAGCTTTGGTGTTATTAAAGTCGAAACAAAATTAATGGGTATTTATCACGCTTGAAAATCTATTTTCAAGCGTGATAATACAAACTTTTTAAACAGGCTTTTTTTCACGCGTCCAAAAACGATGCTTTGCAATGGCTTTTATAAATTCTTTGGGAGATCCATTAAGAATTAAACCGATAGCAGCAAGTTCTTTCGGAGCTGTTTTTTTAGGAAGGTCTTTACTTGAATAAGAAGCGTTCCATAACTCTAAAGCATCCTCATCAAAAGCAATAGGCTTGCAGTGGCGATAAGCTTCATCAAGCGCATTTAAAGGTTCCATATGGTCAAGAAGAGTTTTAACAGCTTTTGCCCCGGATGGAAAATAAAGAGCATCAAATAATACTGAGCTAAAGGTTAAAAAACTTTCATCAACGTCAATAAAGGTTCCATTTTTCCCCTTGATTTTTCCAAGGGTAGGAGCCACGATTTTGACTACTGCATCACCCTCAGTCAGAGCTTTTTTCATGGCTTCGATTGACTTTTCATCGCAGCCATCCGTTGTAATTATGGCAATCCTTCTTGTTTTAATCGAATGTTTGAGAGTATTTGCCATGCTTAGCGCTTCAGACTTTTCAATCGTTTTTTTCCCTTTCTGCGACTGAAATTTTTTAGGGTCTGCATCGGCCCCAAAGCTATGATTCATAAGAGTCTCAGGCTTTGTCGGCACCTTAAGGCCTAAAGCCTTGGCTACTTTTTCTGCTAAAGTTTTATCAACTTGATTTAAGAGACCTAACGTTCGTATCTTTATAGATTCAACCGTTACTTTACCAAGCTCGAAGCTTAGAGCATTTATAATGTGATTTTGCTCAGGTTCCGACTGACTTTTATAAAATAGCGTCGCTTGGCTAAAATGATCTAAGAAGCTTGGGCTTCTCTCTCTTATTTTTCTGCCATCGATCTTCTCGGTATAAGAGGCAAATCCGCCTTCTTTAATTTTAGCTTGAAAAGGGCAGCCGAAGCTTAAGCTATTCGGGTCATAAGCGACGCGACCTTTATTGATCGTCTGACGCATCTTTGCATCTCTTTGGTTATTATGTGAAGGCGCTATCGGTCTATTAATTGGGATTTCGTGAAAGTTAGGGCTTCCAAGACGCGATAGCTGGGTGTCGGTATAAGAAAACAGCCTTCCTTGCAAAAGGGGGTCATTCGTAAAGTCAATGCCTGAAACTAAATGTCCGGGATGAAAGGCGATTTGTTCGGTTTCAGCAAAAAAATTGTCCGGGTTCCTATTAAGAGTCAGCTTTCCAATCGGTGTAACTGGGACTAATTCTTCAGGAACAATCTTTGTCGGGTCAAGTAAATCAAAGTCAAATTTATGCTCATCTTCTTCAGGAATAATCTGAATGCCAAACTCCCATTCGGGAAAGATGCCGCTTTCAATGGCATCAAATAGATCTTGCCTATGAAAATCGGAATTTTTTCCTGATATTTTTTGCGCCTCATCCCAAGCGACCGAATGCACTCCAAGCAAAGGTTTGAAATGAAATTTAACAAAAACCGATTTCCCTTGCTCGTTTATTAACCTGAAAGTATGGATTCCGAAGCCTTCCATCATTCTAAAACTTCTTGGGATTGCCCGATCGCTCATCACCCACATAATCATGTGCATGCTTTCCGGCATAAGTGAAATAAAGTCCCAGAATGTGTCGTGAGCTGATGCAGCTTGCGGGATTTCATTGTGAGGCTCAGGCTTCACGGCATGGATAAGATCGGGGAATTTTATTGCGTCTTGAATAAAAAAGACGGGAATATTGTTTCCAACTAAATCAAAATTGCCTTCTTCAGTATAAAATTTTACGGCAAAGCCTCTTACATCACGTGCAAGATCTGTAGAGCCTCTTGATCCCGCAACGGTTGAAAAACGAACAAAAACAGGCGTTTGAATGGTGGTATCGTTTAAAAACTTAGCTTTCGTATAGGCCTTTAAAGGTTTATAGAGCTGAAAAACGCCATGGGCGCCGGCTCCTCTTGCATGAACGATTCTTTCAGGGATTCTTTCGTGGTCAAAGTGTGTGATTTTTTCTCTTAAAATAAAATCCTCTAAAAGAGTTGGACCGCGTACCCCCGCTTTCAAGGAGTTTTGGTTATCATTAATGCGAAGCCCTTGATTAGTAGTCAGAAAATGATCTTCTGTACTTACAGTATTAAGGCTAAGATCTTCGATTTTTTTATTTTTTTTAATAGGAGCTTTCTTTTTTTCTTTCATTTTTTTTCATAACTTATTTTGAAGATTTTTTCTAAGTGATGTTCTATAGATGTTTTTGTGTAACACCTTTTTTTAATTTCAAACAATCTTTTTGTTTTTTTTCGAAAAAAAAGCTGAATCTGCCATCATAAAAAATACTCAATAAAAATTTAAAAAATGAGTCTTGAAAGTCTATGCTGCAACTTTTTCTGATGGCGTTTATATTTAGTTTCGTATCTTCAATTACCTTCGCGTTGGATGAAGAAATCATGGATAAGCAAGCTATCACACGTTACTATAATGGCTTTTTATTGCGCTCTCATAAGCTTCTTCAAGAAGATTTGTGGGTAGCCAATGGTAAAATTGTAGCGCCCCAAAAAAAAGCAGATCGTGAAATTGATTTAAAGGGACAAATAATAGCTCCCGGCTATATTGATTTGCAAATTAACGGAGGATTCGGAGTTGACTTTTCAAATGAGCCCGAAAAAGTCGAAATAGTTGCAAAAATGCTTCCTCAATATGGTGTCACAGCTTTTTTACCCACCCTTATTTCTTTAGACTCTAAAACGTATAAAAGAAATCTCCATCAGATAAAGCCCAAAAGAAAAGAAACTCAAGCCGAAATACTTGGCATTCATCTTGAAGGCCCTTTTTTTTCATCTGAAAAAGTTGGCGCCCATAACCCTCATCTGATTCGAACTTTTGAACAAATTGATTCTATAGATGATTTTTATGGAAACTTGGACCATGTCAAGATCATAACCTTGGCTCCTGAATTGGCTCAAAGTTCCGGCATCATCTCTTACCTTAAAGGAAAAAATATCATAGTTTCTGCAGGGCACACTAACGCCGACTATGAAACCACAGAGAAAGGAGTTCAAGAAGGGATTGCCATGGCGACGCATTTATTTAACGCCATGCCGCCTTTGCATCATAGAACACCCGGGATTGTGAATGCGTTTCTTACAAATCCAAACCTTTTTTATTCTATTATTGTGGACAAAGTCCACGTTCACCCTGCCATGGTTCATTTGGCTTGGAAAGCAAATCCTGATGGGCTTATTCTTGTGACGGATGCCATAGCGGCTCTTGGAAAGCCGCAAGGCGAGTACTTTTTGGGGGGCCAAGAGGTTGTGGTCGATGAAACGACGGCGTTTGTAAAAGGAACTAGCACCCTTGCCGGAAGCATTCTTAGCATGGATGCAGCCGTTAGAAACTTTAAAGAAGCGACCCACTGCACCCTTATTCAAGCTATAGAATGCGCAAGCTTAAAACCTGCAAAGCTTCTTGGAATAGATTCTTATAAGGGAACTCTAAATATCGGCGCCGATGCGGACTTTATTATTTTGAATGAGGATTTATTTGTGCAAGCTTGCTATATAGCCGGAAAGCTTGCTTTTAAAAAAAACTAAACAAGAGCCAGCCCATAAATTAATATTCTTTTTCGTAAATATCCAATCCTTGATCAAGTAACATTCCTAGCCCGGAACTCATCATAACCTCTCCTGCGTACCAAACATAGGACATACAGGTGTTGCAAACATAATAAAAGCACCACCTAACATCAAGGAAACGCCGACTACAAATTTTAAAGGAATTTCATTTTGTTCTTTTTCAATCTCATATCTCATTGCAGCAAGTTGTAAAGTTTCATACTCAAGAAAATCCATCCGTGATTGATCTAGCAAATAGGCTTCCATCTGTTAATTTCGCTGAAGTGTTTTATTTTCTCTCTTTTTAATTAAATTTTTAAATTTTTGGAATGTTTCCTGAGGAAATATACGATTCCTCTTAAGATCTGTTTCGATTTTATCAATTTCTTTACTTATATTTATTTGTTTTCCTGTATAAAACTCAATTTCTTCTTTAAGATCTATTATTGTATCAAGTAGACTATCTCCATCTGATTTTTCATAATATTTCCAAACTCTATTTACCAGTTTTTGTATCCTTAAACCAAAAACGATGTCATTTGAATCAAAATTAATAAGTCCATATGCCGGCTGAGGTGTTAAAACTACCAGCGAAAAAGCGCAGAATATATTAAATAAAACCAAACGCTTAAAGCCATTAAAGTGATATAAACAAACCACCTCATTTCTCCTTTTTTTTGAGAATCAAGTTCGTGTCCGGTTAATCTATAAAATTGAAAAAGACCGGTTGTAAGAGGAAAACAAAAAATTCCATTGATGATCAAAAGTAAACCCAAATTTTTAACATCTAACATTTGAAAACCTTTTTGTATGAAGACTATATTGAATGAATAGTTTATTTTGTAGAAGAGAAACGTTAACATTATTATTTAAAGATTTGCAGGTAGTAGGATCTTTTAAACCTATTCAGAGGAATGGAAATGATTATTGGCTTTATTGGTCTTGGGAAAATGGGAACTCCGATTGCCTTAAATCTATTAGAAGGCGGGGTTGATTTGAGAGTATATAACCGATCAAAACCCAAGCTTGAGCCCCTCATACTAAAGGGAGCTAAAGCTGTTAATCAACCGAAAGATCTCTTTAATGAGACAAATCTTGTTTTTTCAATGCTTGCTAATGATGAAGCATTAATCGATGTGACTTTAGGAGATGGAGGCCTTTTAGAGACCATTCAGCCGGGCGGTATTCATGTTTCTTTGAGCACGGTCAGCCCTGAGACGATTAAAAAACTGGCTGAAAGACATCATGAAAAAAAAGCAACTCTTCTGACAGCAACAGTATTTGGAAGACCTGACGCAGCCGAAAAAAAGCAGCTTTGGGTCTGTCTTGCAGGGGAGTCCCAAGCTAAACAAATAGCCGAGCCTTACTTAAAAATGATAGGGCAAAAAATTTATGACTTCGGTGTGCATCCGGAAACGGCTAATATGGTTAAAATATCGGGTAACTTCCTCATTTTATCCGTAATTGAAATGCTATCTGAAGCTTTTTCAGTAGTTAAAGAAAATGGGGGCAGACCTGAAGAATTCCTAGCTCTTATGACTGAAACGATTTTTCCCTCACCCGTATTTAAAAATTATGGAAAAATCATTAATCAAGAAGAATTTATCCCGGCAGGCTTTCAAATGAAACTAGGGTTGAAAGATTTAAGCTTGTTTTTAGGACTGGCGGAAAAATCCGGTCTTGACCTTTCTTTTGCGAAGGCCCTTAGGGAAAGACTAGAAAAGGGAATAAAGAATGGCCTAGAAGACTTAGATTGGTCGGCCATTTCTTTATTCTCCCAAAAACCCTAATCTTAATTTTTATTCTAGATCGATAATTTTTCCGTCCGGAGTTTTTATAGTTTTAGAGCCATCTGATTTTCTAACAAAAGAAGTGCCGTCAGGCTTTTTAATTAACTGAGTGCCATCCTTTTTTACTTGAATGGTGGTGCTGTCTGGCGCAATGATAGTTTTGGTTCCATCAGCTTTCATCTGAATGAAAGTACCGTCAGGTTTTTTTATCACTTTTGTGCCATCTTTATTTTTTTCAACAATTGTGCCATCGCTTTTTTGAATAATGGCTGTTCCATCAGGTTTAACTTGGATAGTGGCATCTTCATCTTTTGCTTTAATCATTTTAGAGCCGTCTGCATTGATTTTAACATAGTCTCCGTTGTCTTTTCTAACAGACTTAGCACCGTCAGGTCTTTCTTCAATGAGAGTTCCATCCGCTGAACGAATCAGCTTAGTTCCATCCCTTTTAATTTTGACTGTTGTGCCATCAGGGGCTTTAATTATTTTTGAACCATCTTGGTCGATTGTGACAGTCGCACCATTTTCACCCTCCGGGTTTGAAAATTTGACGGTAGATTGTTTAGAAGGATTTTCGTTTTTAAACCACCAGTTTTCAGCTCCAAGCTCCGCTTGAATAAAGCCTGCCAAAACGAGTAATTTCAAAAGATTTTTGTGTTTCATACGTATCTCCTTTAAATTTTTTTATAATTAAGTGAATGGCGTTACGTAAGGAGGGTCTAAACAAAAGGAATGATAAGGCTTATAAAACGCCCTTAGGGAATAACTTCTTTTTGAGTATTTCAGAGATATTTGTCAAGTTAGAGGAAGGATGCATAATAAATGATAATATTTTTTTGTGTTAGGTTAGTTAATTGTGTGTAATAATTTTTTTATAAAAGTTGAAATTGACAATATATCTTCCAATAAATAAAATTTACAGCTTTC
>NZ_CCEJ010000016.1 GCF_000750955.1 Criblamydia sequanensis CRIB-18
GTTCCTGCCCTACAAAACAGGGTGACTGTTGCGCTTCCAGTTCCAACGCCGATTCAAGAAATTGAAGAAGAATCCACTGAAAAAGAAGAGGTTAGAGAGACTCAGGTTGAAATTGTTGAAGGACAAGAGAACTCTTCAGAAACTAGAGAGTCGGCCAAGGCTTTAAACAAAGCTAAATCCTCAGCTCCAAGCGCCTTTGAGAATTCCCATTCTATCACTGATTTATTTTCTAGAGTACAAAGAGCTTTCTTTTATATGACAGGTATCGATTCAAGAACTCTCTTTGATAGATGCTCTTATTTTAATCAGACGTTATTTAGAGGGATGTACTTATGGTTTGGTGCATTTGGTGTTAGCGCAGCCGCATATTTCTTATTCTTTAATAGGGGAGCAGCTCTCGGATCTTTTGTCTCTAAAGTTAATGTGCTCCCGGTAGTTTCTGCAGGAGGCCAGGCAGTTGCAACTAGTGTGGCTTCGGTAGTTTCTGCAGGAGTCCAGGCAGTTGCTACTAGTTTGGCCCCGGCGGTTTCTTCTGGATCTTCTCATCTTTCCGCTATATTTGCTTTAGCTTCTTCAACTGAATTGAAGGCTCAATATGACGCTGTTCACAAATTGCTTAGGCACTATCTTAAAGATAGAGGGCACACGCTTAGTTGGTGCTATAAACATGGCAAAATTACCCTCGAACTGTTTTGGTACATTGTTTTAAACGGGTTAATGAAAAAACATTGGCATCAATCCTTTGAAATCCCAAAATAACCGTAACTTTTTAAAGAAAAGCATAACTGTTTTTTTAATAGTTATGCTTTTCTTTCTTCTGGAAAATTAATCGCATAACTTCTTGAATGAAATTTTAGATGTCAGTCAGGAAAGAGGATGAGCGGAAGTAAGGAAGGCTTTATCAAGAGCCAAGGCGTAAAGATTCATTATCTGGCAAAGAATTTAGAAGCTGATAAAATTTCCTTATTATTTGTTCCGGGCTTCCTCATGCCCGCCTGGATATGGGATAAGCAGCTTGATTTCTTTTCTAAAGAGTATCGGGTGGCAGCTATAGACATTCGATCCCAAGGAGATTCTGAGCAGGCAACCGAAGGACACTATGCTTACTCTATCGCAAAAGATATTAAAGCGATGGTGGATGAGCTAAAGCTAGAGCCATTTATCTTAGTCGGGTGGTCTCTTGCCGTCCCAGAGGTTGTCAATTATGCCCTCCATTTCGGGGGAAAAGGACTTAGGGGACTTGTTTTAGTGGATGGCTTAGCAGGAATAGACCCAAGCCTTCCTTTCTATCAGTCTACAATTGATTATTGGATGGCTTTGCAAACAGACCGCAAAGTAAAAACAAAAGAATTCATAAAAAGCATATTCAAGAAGCCTCAAAAAGAGTCCTATCTAGAAAAACTTTTAGAGTCGGCGCTTCGAACCCCGACAAATACCGCCATGACTTTTATGGATAATTATCTGCTTCAGGATTTTCGAAAGGACTTAAGTCGACTCGTAACCCCTACCTTAATCACAACAGTGAATGGCCCCAGATTAGACTACATGAAAAGACTTCAGACCTTGATTCCTAGGGCCCATTTAGAAATTATAGATGATGCGGGCCATGCTCTATTTGTAGATCAACCGGAAGCTTTTAATCGCCTTTTAGAGACCTTCATAGAAGGCCTCCAAAAGTGAAATAGGCTATCTCGGGGATAGGGTCACAAGAAAAAGATAAGGGGAGGCCGCAGAATCGGCGTTAGTTTCCGTATTTGGAAGAGTGCTTTGAATGCCTCCTACAATATACCCGATAACGATAGGACCATCCCTCAGCTTGTCAAACGCAAGAACCCCATTTTGATAGATTGGAAGAGACTCGTTTCTTATGAATTGAGCGCCTGCGCCAAAGAGAAGGGGATTTCCGGGATTTGTAAAAGTGGAAGGGATAGTCGGGTATTGATTATCCATCAAGTATTGTGTAAATACACCGCGTCTATTCATTTTAATTGTCGTCACTTCATTTGTAAAGGGGATCTCAGAATCTGTTTGAAAAACGCCATTTTCAAAGTATCCATAGGTGATGCCTCCAAATAGTACGATGTACATGTCTTTGCTATTCTCTGAAAAAAGACCGACATTGGCGCAGGCATAATTATTCATGGCCTGTTTAAAAGTGTTTGGGTCCTCAGGATCGGGCATTAAGCTTTTGCCTTGCGGGGAAATAAAAACAGGGACCGTCCAAATGCCGCTTGTTTCTGTAAATACTCCGGATAGGGCCAAATAGCCAGGTCTTGGCTTTGATTTTCCTTTTCCTTGATACATGATGGGAACGACATTAAGGTCTCTTCTTCGATAAGCGGGGTTGATAAGAGGTTCTTCTTCACTTGGCGCCACATAAATGTGCTTGCCATCATCTAAAATATGAAAGGAACGCACCTGTCTTGTGTATTGCCCATTCGAATTGTCTCTATACTCTCCTGTAAAGTTTTGTCCAAAAATAAGTAAAGTCGGTTGGTGAGGGCCTAATTGGAACATTTCCCCTCCTGTCACTTGAACAAGCGGGTGGGTGGTTTGCCTTAGATACTTTGCAAACGTTCTGCTTTTAGGTTCTATGACCCACTGTACAATCCCCGGAATATCAAGGGCGCTTAAGACAGGTTTTGTGCCCATGGTGCCGGTCGCCGTATCAATGCCATAGCCGCCTGTCATATAAAGAGTGTGACCGCTTTGATAACATTGAGGGCTTGTAACAGAAAGGGTATCGATTTGAGCTTGGGTTAACCCGGAAGCCGGGTCATATAAAGACCTTTGCCAAATGGTTTGGCTTGCAAAGTCGATCACATAAACCATCGTATTTTGCTGGCTTGGAGGAAAGTTATTGACGTTTGGATCATCATCAAACCCGTGCAAGCCATTCGTTCTTCCGGCAAAAAGCAAGACTTTGCCATCCCAAGTTCCAAAAGAACCTGAATGCCAGCCATTTGGCAAAGTTAAATTAGCAAGTTCAATATTAACATTAAAAGGAAGGGGTGTTTGAGGAAGGACCGGGCTTAAAGTGGAGGTTTGGTTATCTCCATAAAGAGATGCGAGCGTAATTAATAGGGCTGTAAGTAAAATGTTTCTAAAAACCATAGTTTAACTCTCAAAAGGGTTTATGAAATCAGCGATATAGATTTGACAAGAGCGATTAGGGCTTCTCTTGGAAGTCCACATTAGTTTTTTACCATCATGGCTAAATACGGGAAGCCCATCAAATGAGGGGTAATCGGTGAGTCTTTGCATTCTTCCGGTTGCTAGTTCTAAAAGATAAATTTCATATCTATGGTGTCCGTGCAAGGAAGTTGTAAAAGCAATTTTATCTCCATCCGGATGCCAATAGGGAGCCCAATTAATAGCTTCATTATCAGTTAAAAGTTCCTCTTCAAGGGTTTCAAGATCGATCATATAAATTTGCAAATAATCAGGACGCATCCTATCCGCTCTAAAAATGATTTTTTTTCCGTCAGGTGAAAAAAAAGGGCCTCCATTATAAATGCCTTCCGTATGGGTGATAGCTTTTGCATTATACCCATCCGCATCCATCACATAAATATTCATGCTGCCGCTTTCATTGCTTGCATAAACAATTTTCGTTCCATCAGGGGAGTAGGCGCATTCTGCATGGTAGGCTTCTCCTCCAGTCAGAGCTTTTAAATCGGATCCATCTAGATTGGCTTCATAAATATTCATATAAGGGGTCAGATGCCATTTATAGCTTTCATGAGCCTCTTCCTCTCTAAATTCCATAGGGTCTGAATGAGAAGATGCAAAAATGATTTTCTCCTGGGTTGGATGGAAATAAGCGCAAGTGCAAGAGCCTTTTCCGGTGCTTACCATTAAAGGGAGTCCATCCATTAAGTTCATGCGATAGATTTGATATTCTTTTTTCCCTTTTGGGATAGCCTGGAAAAGAATAGTTGAGTCGTCAGGTGAGAAGTAAGCTTCACCTGCTCTTTCAAACCCCATTTCATCAAAGGTGATTTGATGAATATTTTTTAGATAAGGCTCATCCGTTAGGCAAGAAAATTCAAAAATCAAGGATATGAAAAATGCCCAAAAAAAATTCCACATAAGACCCTATAAGGACAAAATTTGAAAGAATCATAATTAGAAATAAATTCTTTGTTGACTATATGATTTTTAAGGTACTGTGTTTTTTTTTTTGGAGGTTTTATGAAGCAGTGGTCTCATCTTATAAGCACGATTTTTATAATTATTTTATTCTCTCAAAATAACTATGCCGAAGAAGACTGTTGTTTTCTTTTTCCTATTACGGGTGAAATTGGAATCGCCTATGATGATTTTAGAGGCCTATCGGAAGGCAGCTGGAATGGTAATACAGGCGGTTTAATTGAAGTTAATTTTGGAACCGCTATTTTTGACGGCATTGGTCTTCAGCTTGGAGGAAGTTATGGGGTTTATGATTGGGCCGGCAGAGGCCCTCTTGGATTAAGTGATTCCGCAAGTATTCAAGAGCAAGGTTTTATTTCCGGCGGCTTTTTTTACAAAAATCCTTGCCACTGTCCCATACAAGCCGGTGCTATTGTCGACTGGATGTTTAATAGAAATTTCGGTGTCTTTGGCCTAAACCCTTCTTTTGGGCAAGTAAGGCTGCAAGCAGGCTATCTATTTCCATCCGGTGATGAATTTGGGTTATGGGGCTCAGCTTATATCCGAACCGATCAAAAAAGTGCGTTTTTAATTCCGGTATTTTTTAGAGCAGTTAGCCAAATCAATCTTTTTTGGAAGCATTACTTTGAAACTAGCGCTGAAGTAATGATATGGGGAGGGGTTCCTCTTAAAAAAAGCTTGTTATTTTCTGATAGTAAAGCCGGTAAATACATTGTGGGTGCTTGCTTTCGCGCACCTTTAAGCTCTTGTTTAAGCGTGGAAGGGCATGGCGCTTATATGGGGCCGCATCATAATAGCGCATCTCCTAGGTTTCAAAGCTACGCAGCGAATATTTGCATCGGTATCAATTACTTTTTTGGATGCAAATCAAATGCCTGTCCTGACCTATGGCAAGCTGCTCCCTACATGCCTATTGCTAATAATAGCAATTTCATTGTCGATACAAGCCTTAATGACTAGTTTTGAAAGAAGACAACGATTTTTAAAATCGTTGTCTTCTCACAAATTAAAGAGCGCAAGATAAGTTCATGCTTAACTCATAAGCGACATTGTCGAATTTATCAAAAGGAATGGATTTACTTGGTTTTGGAATAATTGCGTCAAGCCACTCCATTTTTAAATCGAAACGGCTTAAGAGCTCTAAAACTTGCGGCATCAAGTTTTCATACGCATCGGATAAATCCGGAATCTTAACATGAGGAACGTAACGCTTGCATATATTCCAAGAGTAAATTTCAAATAGATGCATCCATCTAGTAGATTTTTCTTCCTCATCAAGCGCTTTTGCTTTTTTATAAAATTCTTTAATGATTAAAGTCTCTGCATGGATCTTGGCAATCGTTATCCCTTCTTCTTGACAGCTTGTGTCCCAGATGCGTTTCACTAATTCCGGTTTTCCACCGCTGGCACGCATTTTATTTGCTATACTTTTTTGCAATTCAAGCATCTTAGCTTTTAAAAGAAAGTAGGGGAGCTCTTTTGTAAATAAATTTTGAGAAATATATTTCCAAAGAATAGCAAGCTTCTTTTGAAGTGAAGGAAGCGAGAAATCAAGCTTTGTCAATTCAAGGTATTCTTGATAGGCAAGCTTTAAGATTTGTTTTCCGGCGACAAATTGAAGAAGGACGTTATTATCGCCTTCATAAGTTTTTGTAGCGTCAAGGCCTGCTTGATACTCGGCAAGTTCTCTTACGATAGCATAATGATGTGGGGAAGAAGATCTGCCATACAAATTGATGATTTTATCAAAAAATTCCATGGCCATTTGGGAAGCGACGGCTTTCATGACCGACGCATTAAAATGATTTTTAAGATTATTTCCAAAATAGATGGGCCTTGCGAATTCATGCGCGAAAGAGAAAGCTAAATTATCCACCATTTCTTTAGAGTGTCTAAATTTACTCATCGACGGCGGATAGCAGCCAAAAACGGCTGTCAAAAAAGAGAATGAGTTCCCTGAATTATAGGCGATGGTATGTCGGCCGCTTACAAACTGACCAAGCAAGAACCTTGTAACGAGGGTAAGAGGGTCTAAATTGCCTTCTTTAGCAATATATTCACCTTCTTTTGAAATTTCACAAAACTTATCTAATAAACTATTATAGGGGATACGTACATTTTCAAAAGTCACATACGCGTTATCAACTCCATTTAGCCCCAATTTTTTCCCCATATCCTTTACTTTAATCCCGGGAATAAGTTCACCATTTTTTCTAATTTCCATTTCAAATCCATGGACTCCATAATCCTTACCTTTAAGAATTAACCTTGCAAAAAGAACGGTTCGGTTGGCATTTTTAGCAGCTCCTCCTATAAAGGCCTTAGTCGCTTTTCTTGAAGGAGTATTTATGGTAAATTGTCTCGTTTCATTATCAAATATAGCAGTTGTTCTTGTCCCGGCTATATCTGAGCCTCCGCCTTCTTCTGTCATCATTAGACAGCCTATAACCTCAAGGAGATTCGCTTTTTCAACAAGAGGTAGGTGCTTTTCCGTTCCGAGGGTCAACACAGATTTGCCATATAAGATTAGGTGAACGAGAAGGAGAGTTGCTAAATCAGGGCTTACTAAACCGATTTTTTTTATGAAGTCTAAAACTTTTGGGGAATCAAAAAACTCATGCAGCTCTTCAATTGAGATCACTTCATGAGACATTATTAAGCGCACCTGTTCAATGGTAGCTTCTCGAATTTCTTGAATCGTAGAATTGTAATTGCGGAGCCTTGGCTTTTCTAGCATCTCATCAAGAATGGTTCTCTCTTCCGAGGGCGGACTTTTTTTATTTTTTATGTCGTAGAGTTTTTCTAATTCTTCTCTGTTATTGATAGTCGGAACCCCATTTTCAGAAGGCACCCATCCTTCCACATTCATTTTTCTTAATTCATCTATGGGAATACCTGAACCTTGGCTTAGAATCACTAAAGCCGCCTCTATTGGTTGTTCATGATTGACGGCAATTCCCTCATCTGGAATTACCCCAACATTATAGAATTGAGTTCCAAATGCTCGGGCCTCTCTTACATCGTGCTGCATAAATTTTCCTATTTAGAAATTTCACCGGGGAGTATGTTTAGGAAATTCATTTTCGTAAAGATAGAAAAAAAAATCTAATAAAAGTCATTTTAAGGCGCTTAGACTATGAAAATCGAAAAGCAGGATTTGATTTCAGCTGCAACGAAAATAGGTCTTCCTAGAGATTCTGTAGATAAGTTGTGGGAGGAGTTAAACACAAACCCTTCCACAAATAAGCTAAATCTATCGATGGTTCTTTACTATTTCGGAGCATTTTTAATTTTACTCGCTTTATCTTGGTTCCTTGGAGAAACCTGGGATCGCTTCGGGGGAAAAGGTATATTTATAATCTCAAGCGTCTACCTTATATCCCTTTTGCTGCTTGGTTCATTCTTTTGGAATAAGAAAGATTTAAAAACACCCGGAGGCCTTCTTATTACTCTAGCTGTCTGTTTGATACCGCTTGCTGTTTATGGATTTCAAACATGGTTTGGATGGTGGATAACGGAACCGCCGGGCGAATATAAAAACTTTTTTTCATGGATAAAAGGCGGCTTTTTTTTAATGGAAATAGCAACCCTTGTTGGCGGCCTTATTGCTCTTTATTTTTATCGTTTCCCCTTTTTAACGATGCCTATCTTTTTTGCTCTTTGGTTTATGTCAATGGATAGCGTGCCTCTTTTATTTGGGGAAGCAAGATATTACACGGATATCCGAGAAAAGATTTCTATTGTCTTTGGTTTAATTATTCTAGCTATCGCTTACACTATTGATTTAAAGGGGAATAGGGACTTTGCTTTTTGGCCCTATTTTTTTGGCCTTTTAAGCTTTTGGGGGGGCTTATCGCTTCTTGAATCCTCATCGGAAGCCATGAGATTCATTTATTTGCTGATTAATTTAGGTCTTATGCTTCTCTCCGTCCTTTTACAAAGAACCGTATTTCTATTTTTCGGAGTTCTTGGGGTGATGTTTTATATTATTTCCTTATTTAATTCCTATTTTCAAGATTCATTAAGCTTTCCGATCTTTCTTAGTTTCATCGGGCTTCTCGTCTTATTTTTAGGGATTTTTTACCACAAAAATCACTTATTAGTGGAGGCTTGGCTAAGAGGGCTAATCCCGGAAAGCTTAAAAAAATGGCTTCCAAAAGAATAACTAATTTTTGTCATCGGTATGCTGATAAATCAGGTTTGAGAGTTTAGATGCGTCTTCAAACATCTCGTAAATATCCTCTAAAGTTGGCATAGCCGCATTATTGACGACCACCATATAGGCATATAAGTGATTATTTTTTCCTTGGATATAGCCTGAAAAGGCTTTAGTGATTAAGAAAAATTTTTGAGTGGCTAAATTAAAAGAGACGCCGGTTCCAGGTTTTGCAAAAACTTTGCCTTTAGCTTCCAAATCTTTTCCAAAATCTTCTAAAGAGCCATCAACACCAAGTATTGGAAGAGCTTCTTTAAAACGTTCAAATTTTGTAGCCGTTTGATGGTACATATAATCTAACAGTTTAGCTTCAGCTCTTGGCGTCAATCGATTTTCATTTCCGCCGGCCGCATCGATAAACACAAATTCATTGGGGCTTAACTTTACTTCTCGTGTCAAAAAATCGCCGATAAGTTCCATTCCTTGAGAAAAAGTGGTTTCTCTATTTCTTGAAGCAAGCAAGAGCGGCACCAAGTCAGCGCCTAAGTTATGGCTGACTTTTAAGATTAGTTTCCCGTATTCGCTTAAAGGCGGCGAGATCCATAAAGCCATTTGCTGATAATTTTTATAATCTTCAGGCAGCTTAATTTCTCTTGAATCCGTTTGCTTAACCTTGATCCCAACACTTTCCAAAGCTTGAATAAAAGCGCTTCTTGCAAAGGCTTTAGGGTCTTTTATAGCGAAAGTTTTTACAACATCCCTGTGATCTAAAGGAACAGAACCTTTTAAAAGAAGTTTCTGTCCGTCTTCATTTGAAGTTATGACGATCTCTAAAGGTTCGTCTTTTGCAACTGTCTTAATCTGATTATCGACACTATAACCTTTTACTACGGGTCTAAAAAATAGATGGGCTTGTTCCCCAATCTCGGTTGGATTAATAACAAAATCAATTAGATTTTCATTGATCATAATAGGGGATAGAGTCATCCCTCTTTTTTCTGTCGTTTCAAAAAGACGAACATCAATAAGAATGTTTCCTTCTATTTCTGAAAGCCCTTTATCACGGATTTGCTTGGCCAGATCATTAATGGCCGCCAGGGGATCTTCTTTTGTAATGATGGCTCCCGGAACGTCATTGGCAATGATATGATCCATTTTTGTGAATGAAAGGGTGTCTCTATCCGGTTGTCTTCCTCCAAAGGTAAGGTCTCCTTGAGCTACTAGAATTAGATCGCCTACGAGTTTTCCATTTTTTATAGGGGCGCTTGCAAAAACAGGCGTTTCAAAGCGATAGTCATCTCCAAAAGCGTCTAAAAGAGCGGCTACAGAAAATAATTTAGAAGTGGAAGCGGGAGAAAAGAGTTTATTGGAATTAAGGTCATAAAGAATTTCTCCTGTGACTAAATCTTTGGCATAGATTCCCCAAATGGAATGCTTATATTTCTCTTGATGCATAATAGACCGCATTTCTTTGGGTAATTCTTTCAAGGCTAACAAGGGAAAGAAATTAAAAAGGGTCATTAAAGCTAAAGGAAAAGAATAAATATACACTGGAACCCTCATTTGTTTTTTTTTAACTTAAAGATATTTTTTTGATTACTCGCAACGATAAACTCCTGCCGTTTCAAATTTTTCTTGGTGGTAATATTTAAAAAATTTCTTTATTTAAAAAAGTGAGGGATTCAATTACAGGGAACTATTTTATGCCATTAGTTCATATCCATTTGTTAAAAGGGAAAACACCTAAGTATATTAGAAATCTTAGAGACGGCATTCATCAAGCCCTTCAAAATGCTTGGAAAATTCCCTCGAATGATCGATTTCAACTGGTATCAGAATATAAAAAAGATCATTTTCACTTTGATAAAACCATCTGGGGTGTAAAACGATCAGATAACTTAATCGCGATTTATATCACCTCAAGCCCTCGAACGGAAGCGATGAAAAAAAAGCTCTATCGCGAGCTTGTAAAAGTTTTAGGGGAAAGCCCCAAAGTTCGAAAAGAGGACATTTTTGTCACGATTGTAACAGTTGGCCGGGAGGACTGGTCCTTCGGAAACGGAATTGCCCATTTAACCTTGCCATCTCTAACTCCTTAAAGTGTATTAGGATTAACCTCATGAGTTATATTTCCGTCGGAAAAGAAAATAATCGGGATATCGAGATTTATTTTAAGGACCATGGCTCCGGGCAACCGATTGTTTTTAGCCATGGCTGGCCCTTAACTGCCGATGCATGGGAAGATCAAATGCTCTTTCTTTCTTCGCACGGCTATCGAACCATCGCCCATGATAGACGAGGGCATGGAAGATCGAGCCAACCCTGGAGCGGCAACGACATGAATACCTATGCCGATGATTTAGCCGCTTTAATCAATGCTCTCGATTTAAAAGACGTTGTTTTAGTCGGTCATTCTACGGGAGGGGGAGAAGTGGTTCGGTATTTAGGCCGTTATGGAACTAAGCGTGTTTCTAAGGCTGTTTTAATAGCTGCCGTTCCGCCGATTATGTTAAAGACTGAGGCGTATCCCGATGGATTACCAATAACCGTATTTGATGACTTACGATCTAAGGTTCTCTCGGACCGGGCTCAATTCTTTAAGGATCTCAGCGCACCTTTCTATGGGGCTAACCGCCCGGGTTCAAAAGTTTCCCAAGGCCTTAGAGACTCTTTTTGGCTTCAGGGGATGCTCGGCGGTCTTAAAGCAATCTATGATTGTATTAGACAGTTTTCGGAAACCGATTTTACAGAAGACCTCAAAAAAATTGACATTCCCACTCTAATTTTGCAAGGCGATGATGACCAAATCGTCCCTTTAAAAAATTCCGGCCAACTTTCATCAAAATTAATCAAAAACGCCAAACTTAAAGTTTATAAAGGCGGCTCCCACGGAATGTGTTCTATAAATAAAGATGAAGTTAATTCTGATTTGCTAAATTTTTTAAAGGAAACTTAAACTAATTATTTTTTTTAATAAAACTTTAGTTAAATTGTTTGTAGTAACAAGATGATAATTTTAGCTAATAAACTTTGGAAAGGTTCCCATAAGCTTTTCGAGATAAGCTGATGAAAAAAAACTATTAGTTAAATTAATGGGTTTTTTATTTGAAAAAAATTAATAACCTTCATTTTCGTCCAAATCTCCTCTTAAATTAATTAAATGTCAAATTTTAATCCTATTAGGCAAATTACTTGTAGAAGTGGTTAATAAAATAGTTGTTTTTTAAACAAATTAATTA
>NZ_CCEJ010000017.1 GCF_000750955.1 Criblamydia sequanensis CRIB-18
AAAAAAAAGCCCTTACAGAGAACTGTAAGGGCGAAAGAAAAACTGGCGACGACCTACTCTTCCACACTCTTGCGTGCAGTACCATCGGCGATGAGAGTCTTGACTTCTGAGTTCGGAATGGGATCAGGTATTTCCCTCTCTCTATGGTCACCAGAAAAAATTGGCTACACGACATCATTTATCGTTAACATAAGCGGACGCTTGAAAACTTATGCTTAAAAAGTTTTCGGCGCTTGTATATTTGTGATTTGTATTACTTTTGACCACTTTACCTGCTAAGTCAATTGGTCTTACTCTTAGCAGTCTTTAAAAAAAAGGAGGTCAAGCCATTGGACAATTAGTATTGGTTAGCTCAACGCATTACTGCGCTTACACACCCAACCTATCAACCACGTAGTCTTCATGGTGTCTCATTGGGATACCTTATCTTGAGGGAGGCTTGGCGTTTAGATGCTTTCAACGCTTATCCTTTCCGAACGTAGCTACCCGGCAATGCCCTTGGCAGAACAACCGGATCACCATTGGTTCGTCCACTTCGGTCCTCTCGTACTAGAAGCAGCTCCTCTCAAGTATCCTACGCCCACAACAGATAGAAACCAAACTGTCTCACGACGTTTTGAACCCAACTCGCGTACCGCTTTAATTGGCGAACAGCCAAACCCTTGGGACCTTCTTCAGCCCCAGGATGCGATGAGTCGACATCGAGGTGCCAAACCGCTACGTCGATATGAACTCTTGGTAGCGATAAGCCTGTTATCCCCGGAGTACCTTTTATCCGTTGAGCGACGGCGATTCCACTTTCAACCGCCGGATCACTAAGCCCTACTTTCGTATCTGCTCGACTTGTAGGTCTCGCAGTTAACTTGCCTTATACCTTTACGCTCTTCTCATGATTACCAACCATGATGAGGCAAGCTTTGGACTCCTCCGTTACTCTTTAGGAGGATACCGCCCCAGTAAAACTGCCCGTCTGACAATGTCCGAATTCCGGTTTCACGGAATTTCGTTAGACTCCCAACCTACCAAGACCAGTATTTCAACGATGACTCCACCGTGCCTGACGACACGATTTCACAGTCTCCTGGTTATTCTACACATGGCAAGTCAGAAGCCAATATCAGAGTACAGTAAAGGTTCACGGGGTCTTTTCGTCTAGTTGCGGGTAAACAGCATCTTCACTGCTACTACAATTTCACCGAGCCCCTTGTTGAGACAGCACCCAGATCGTTATACCATTCGTGCAGGTCGGAACTTACCCGACAAGGAATTTCGCTACCTTAGGACCGTTATAGTTACGGCCGCCATTCACCAGGGCTTAAATTCAGAGCTTCGCACCGAAATGCTAACTCCTCCTTTTGACCTTTTGGCATTGGGCAGGCATCACACCATATACCTCGACTTAATGTCTTTGCATAGTGCTGTGTTTTTGTTAAACAGTCGCCTGGGTCATTTCTCTGCGGCCACCGACAGCTCATCCAGCTAGTGGAATCACCATCAATGGCTCCTCTTCTCCCGAAGTTACGAGGATAATTTGCCGAGTTCCTTAACAAGGGCTCACTCGCGCGCCTGAGAATATTCATCTCATCCACCTGTGTCGGTTTTGGTACGGTCACCATCGACAGCTAGAACTTATTTCTTGGAAGCTCCTTCCATACCATCGGTTCCCCCGTGGGTTCCCCTTGAGCTATGCCTGGAATTCCGCTGACGGGTTTTCCTATCAGCCTTCCTCACATCTCTACGGACACTTCCGATCGTCCGCGTACTTCATTCACTTCGTCAGTCCATTGCCATAAATCTTAGGTGGCGCAGGAATATTTAACCTGCTTTCCATCGCCTACGCCTTTCGGCCTCGGCTTAGGGACCGGCTAACCCAGGGAAGACGAACTTTACCCTGGAAACCTTGGATTTTCGGCGAGGCGGATTTTCACCGCCTTTATCGTTACTCATGCCATGCATAATCACTAGTATGCGCTCCAGTACTCTTCACAGTATACCTTCAGCGCACATACTACGCTCTCCTACCGCTTGCCTTACGGCAAACCCGTGATTTCGGCTCTATGCTTAGTCCCGGTAATTATCGGCGCAAAGTTTCTCGATTGGTGAGCTGTTACGCACTCTTTAAATGATGGCTGCCTCTAAGCCAACATCCCAACTGTCTTTGAAACTTCACTTCCTTACTCACTTAGCATAGAATTAGGGGCCTTAATCGACGGTCTGGGCTGTTCCCCTTTTGACAATGAAGCTTATCCCTCACTGTCTATCTCCCGATCTGCTCTAAAGTATTCGGAGTTTGATTTCCTTTGGTAGGCCGGTGGGCCCCCGCGTGAATTCAGTGCTCTACCCCTTTAGAGTTACGATCGAGGCTAACCCGAAAGTTATTTCGGAGAGTACAAGATATCTCCAAGTTTGATTGGCCTTTCACCCCTATCCACAGCTCATCCAAGAACTTTTCAACGTTCACTAGTTCGGTCCTCCACACGGTGTTACTCGTGCTTCAACCTGGCCATGGATAGATCACTTGGTTTCGTGTCTGCGCCATATGACTCATTATTTCGCGCTTTTAACACTCGCTTTCGCTTCGGCTTCGGAATGTAAATCCCTTAACCTTGCCATATAGCGCAACTCGCTGGCTCATCATGCAAAAGGCACGCCGTCAGCCATTACCTTAAAAAGGTCATAGGCCTCCGACCGTTTGTAAGCTGCTGGTTTCAGGTTCTATTTCACTCCCCTAACAGGGGTTCTTTTCACCTTTCCCTCACGGTACTGGTTCACTATCGGTCATCAATGAGTATTTAGCCTTGGAGGGTGGTCCCCCCAGATTCAGACCGGGTTTCACGTGTCCGGCCCTACTCAGGAACTGGCCCTGTTATGTTAGCTTTTCGTCTACGGGACTATCACCCTGTGTCGTCAAATTTTCCAAAATGTTTGACTAAGCCTTCATAATCCTTTAGCCAGCCCTACAACCCCGAAGCCAAAGACTTCGGTTTGGGCTCTTCCCAGTTCGCTCGCCGCTACTTTGGGAATCTCGATTTGATTTCTTCTCCTCCGCCTACTTAGATGTGTCAGTTCGGCGGGTATTGCCTTGCAACCCTATGAATTCAGATTGCAATAGTGGGTAACTATCCCCACTGGGTTTCCCCATTCGGAAACCTCCGGGTCAACGCTTTTTTCCAGCTCACCGAAGATTATCGCAGGTTTCGCGTCCTTCATCGCCTTTTGATGCCAAGGCATCCACCAGCAGCCCTTAGTAGCTTGACCAAAAAATTTGAACAAATCTACTAAACGCCGTTATATTTTTTTAAGCTTTCTATTCTCAAGCGTCCACTTTTGTTAGCGAATTTGCCTAAGACGTAATTTATACGTCTTGAAAAAATTGTAATAAAAAATGCCGCTTATTGTTTCTTTTACTTACTTGATGTCATGTGCCTTTTAAATAACTTCCCGGCATGTAGCACGGGTATATAAATGCGGTTACCAAGACTCGAACTTGGGACCTCGACATTATCAGTGTCGCGCTCTAACCAACTGAGCTATAACCGCATATGGAGGTTAGGAGAGTCGAACTCCTGACCTTCTGAATGCAAATCAGACGCTCTACCAGCTGAGCTAAACCCCCTAAATTCTGCACTCTCAGGATCTAATCAACTACGTTTGATAACGTATTGAAATTCGCAATTAGCCTAATATTTTTGATATCGTTTAACAGCGATAAGAAGACAATGTGCAGCATTTGCTTGACAGCGATAAGAAGACAATGTGCAAAACAAACTGATGCGTTTGCCCAACCGTCGGTTGTCTCTACTTATAGTAGATGACTTCCTGTCCTTAAAGGAGGTGATCCAGCCCCACCTTCCGGTAGGGCTACCTTGTTACGACTTCATCCCAGTCATCGGCCTCACCTTAGGCACTTCTCCCCTTGCGGTTAAGTCAGTGACATCGGGTAAAACCAACTCCCATGATGTGACGGGCGGTGTGTACAAGACCCGGGAACGTATTCACGGCGTCGTAGCTGATACGCCATTACTAGCAATTCCAACTTCATGTAGTCGAGTTGCAGACTACAATCTGAACTGGGGCCGGCTTTATGGGATTTGCTTCACCTCGCGGCTTCGCTGCCCTCTGTACCGGCCATTGTAGCACGTGTGTAGCCCTAGGCATAAGGGCCATGCTGACTTGACGTCATCCTCACCTTCCTCCTGGTTAACCCAGGCAGTCTCATTAGAGTTCCCACCATTACGTGCTGGCAACTAATGACAAGGGTTGCGCTCGTTGCGGGACTTAACCCAACACCTCACGGCACGAGCTGACGACAGCCATGCAGCACCTGTATAGCGGTTCATACGAAAAACTTCATTTCTGAAGCGGTCCACTATATGTCAAGCCTAGGTAAGGTTCTTCGCGTTGCATCGAATTAAACCACATGCTCCACTGCTTGTGCGGGTCCCCGTCAATTCTTTTGAGTTTCAGCCTTGCGGCTGTACTCCCCAGGCGGTGTACTTAACGCGTTGGCTACGGCACAGCTGGGGTTGAGACCAGCTACACCAAGTACACATCGTTTACAGTTAGGACTACCAGGGTATCTAATCCTGTTTGATCCCCTAACTTTCGTGCATGAGCGTCAGGAATAAAATAGAAAACCGCCTTCGCCACCGGTGTTCTTCCACATATCTACGCATTTCACCGCTACTTGTGGAATTCCATTTTCTCCTTCTATCCTCTAGAAACACAGTTTCGAGTGCCGTTCCGAGGTTGAGCCCCGGGATTTCACACCCGACTTGTGTTTCCGCCTGCGCACCCTTTACGCCCAATAATTCCGATTAACGCTTGCACCCTCCGTATTACCGCAGCTGCTGGCACGGAGTTAGCCGGTGCTTCTTTACCTGATACTCTCAAGTCTTCCGGATATTAGCCGGATTCCCTTGTTCCCAGGCGAAAGAGCTTTACGACCCGAGGGCCTTCATCACTCACGCAGCGTCGCTTCGTCAGGCTTTCGCCCATTGCGAAAGATTCTCGACTGCAGCCTCCCGTAGGAGTCTGGGCAGTGTCTCAGTCCCAGTGTTGGCGGTCAATCTCTCAATCCGCCTAGACGTCTTAGCCTTGGTAGGCCGTTACCCTACCAACTAGCTGATATCCCATGGACCCTTCTCTAACCGCGAGGCTAAAAGTCCCCCACTTTAATGAAAAGAAGATGCCTTCTCTCATCACATTCGGTATTAGCGGCCGTTTCCAACCGTTATTCCCAAGTTAGAGGCAGGTTATCCATGTATTACTAACCCTTTCGCCACTAAGTATCTAGTTACCCAAATACTTCGTTCGACTTGCATGCCTCATCCACGCTGCCAGCGTTCAATCTGAACCAAGATCAAATTCTCAAAGAAAA
>NZ_CCEJ010000018.1 GCF_000750955.1 Criblamydia sequanensis CRIB-18
CGAAACCCTTAGAACCCACCAAAGAATCAACTCAGAACCTGAGGAGGGCACGTATATTCCACGATTCTTAAGAGAATTTTTGAGAGTAAATGAAGATGATAGCCAATACATTAGAGAAGCTAGCAACGAAGAACAAGAAGCTGATTGGCGCTTTCAAAAATTTGCAAACCAAATGGACGATATGTGGTTTTAAACGGATTAGTCCCAACCTAATCCATTCTTTTAATGAATGACAAAATCATTCCATTCTTACTCTTAATTCTTAATAAAAACTAAATATTCCATAATGTTAATAAATTATTAATTAATCTTTTTTAAGATAATTATTAAGCCATCTTAATTATCATTAAATTGTTTTTAATTTATAATATTATTAGCCAGTCTAAAAAACAAATAGAGGTTTTATGCAAGTACAACCGCTAGGAAAAGGGGAGCCATTAACAAATAATCATAAAATTGAGGTTCACAAAGAGATTGCTGAATCTGCTGAAGAAAAAGCAGTTGGAGAAGCGGTTATAAAGCCGTTTGAAGAATTAGCTGAAACTAAATTTTATGACTTTACCGGCGATAAGTGGACTTCTTTTTTTAGAAAAATTGCGAGATTCTTGGATTTTACAAAGTTCTTGGGAGGGTCATTAAACTCGAATGTGATTATTAGAGGATCTTTGAAAGAATGGGACCCCCAAAGACTAGAAAAGCGACACAATTTATTAAATAAATTTGGTGCTGAGCATTTGCAATTTACGAGCAAAACCCATGAAAAAGTCGATGCCCATTATCTGGACGCTTCAAAATTTTTACATCGATTGGAGGAGATGGGAGGGAAAAGAAAGGTTTTAAAATTTGACATACCGGAAGATAGTTCTTTTTATAAAGCTAAGAGAGTCAATGTTTTAGTCGAAGGCGAATTATCTATAACAATGCATGAAATTGATAAAGATAAAGTTGATTTAGACGATAAAAAAACCCTTAAGGCTGCTGAAGGAACATTTCTTAGGTTTAGTAAAAAAATAGTAAAGGACGAAACTACAGGCAAATATTATGCTCTTGATTTGACGTCTTATAATAGGCTTTTAAAAACAACTTATCGTAATTCTGAAGGCGCAAGTGATAATGATTCCGCTATAATATTTAGAGATTTTGAAATAGATGGCGAAGGTAAATGGGAAGATAATTTTCTAAATTTTAAGCAAGAAATTCCGGCGATCGAGTTTAAAAGAGACGATTTTGAAAAGCATAAAGATATTGAGCTCGAAAGATATCTTTATCAAACAGGTTGGGATTTTGTCTTTTTAGGAGATACCTATTACTTGACAAGGAGAAATGATTGTCCTCAAGCCGAAATGTTTTTTTTGCAAAATAGGGTCAAAGATCCTGAAATGACTTTGCAAATTGCTGATGCAAAACCTTTAGAGACAACAAGAAAAACCATTATTCTTACTCAAAATCAAACGGACATTTATGAACAGCATATAAATGAAATTCTAACCTATGCTTTGGAGGGCATTAATGTTCTTGTCTATAATAACCCGGGTAAAGGTTTAAGCACCGGTCTTGCTGATAATACTAACTTAAATGCCTCTATTGAAGCAGCTTATCTGTATCTTCATGACATAAAAAAAATTAAGGATAAGGATATTATTGCAAAGGGTCAATGCTTTGGAGCTGCGCCAACAGGCTGGCTTGGAAGACAGCATCCAAAAATTAATATCATCATGGATCAAAACTTAGCCAATTTTCATGAAAAGGTCATGGAGGAAATAAAATTAAGATCAAATGAAGCAGCCATAATGAGTAAAAAAAGAAAAGAGTTGGAGATCTTAAAGCCTAAGGTACTAGAAATAAAAGCATTGGAAGATGAGATAAAACAAATTATCGGAATTGAATCAGAAAAGATCTCGAATCTAAGAAAAGAGAAGAAAGATTTAGATCAGAAAAGAATGGACTTAGTGCAAAACCTCGGAAAAGAAACAGAGGCTAGCGGCCAGTTGATGGAATTGATAAACCAAAAAGATGATGAAATTGATGCCATTAAAGAAAAAATAAATATTATCGACGACAAAATTCAGACTATAAAAGCTAAAGTTAAAGAAATAGTAGAGTTGGAAGTCAGGATTCAAGATTTAAGGGCGTTAGCAAATAGCACTGAAGAATTGAAAGCAAGTATTGAGGAGCTAAAAGCAAAAAGAGAGGAACTAACGGATCTTGAAGAAGATTTACTTCCTCCCGGCATTCCTCAACGAGAAGATCGAATCACGCAAATACAAAAACTTACCGCCAAAATTTTGGAAATAGCCAGAAGAAGAGACCCGGCATTTGATGAGACTTATAAAGGGTTTGCTGAAAAGGTTACGGAAGTCGAAGAATTTAAGTATAAATACTTAGAAGCTTGGGCTCCCTATATTATCAAGCTTAATTACATCGTTGAAGGTCTTGTGAGAGCACTTTTTAGCGGCTATAACACAGCTGAAGATATACGTGCTAACCAGGGGAATAAACTAATCCACATAAATGTAGCCGGATTTGGCGGACCTGGAGATGAGCTAGTTTTGCCTCATCACCCTGAAATGATGATAGAAAGCGCGCCCGTAACTAGATCGCCAAAGGTGGTTAAATTGTCGATGAATCCCGGTGGAAAACATGTCACGGATTGGTGGCTAAGCTGGGAATCCCGAGAAGCTGTCATGGACTTTTTTAAAAAGACTAAATCGCTCGCTAATTTGACAGAAAGAGCTTCAGAATTTGGGGAAGAGCTTAAAGCCATACCTATGCAATTAGGGCCGCCTCCAAGACCTGCAAGACAAGCTCCGGCGACACAGCAAGAACCAAAAGCCAGGCCTCTATATGATCCCCTTGATCCTATGAGGCTTGATCCGTTTGATCCATTCATTTAATCTCGTAGTTACTAAACACTTTTGAGGTTTTATGCAAGTGAGGCCTGTAAAAGAATGTGAGGCAATTACTTCTAAACATCATATAGAGCCTCATCAGGTTAAAACACCGGAAGAAAGTGCGATTGAAAAAGCGGTCGATGAACCCTTTGAAGAGCTTGGTAAAATCAAGTTTTTTGATTTTACCGGGAGTGCGTGGGATTCTTTCTTAAGAAAGGT
>NZ_CCEJ010000019.1 GCF_000750955.1 Criblamydia sequanensis CRIB-18
TTAGCCAAGATAGATGACTTCTTAAAAAAATGCGGACGTAGCTACTACACCTTAAGGCACCTCTATCACTTCTTTTTTTTCTTTAGGTTTTATTTGTAATTGATCTGCTGAAAAAAACGAATGATTTTCTATACTTTCTTCACTTGAATGCTTTTATTGCTGCTATCTTTTGTTCAGGCAAATACTAGTGGAAATGTGGGATTGCCGTTCCAATATGATATGGAAACTCAAGCGTGATTTCTAATCGCATTATCAATCCTTATAGTTTATTGATCGGGAGATTATCACTCGATGACCGGTGAGAGAGGTTTGTTTATCCTGGTCTCCTTGGTGGGGCATTATCTTTCTACCACTGTAGTGTTATAGAAACTGTTGTCTCAAAGACTCAAGCTTGGTATGCCTCGCCAGATAGCAAAGGAGTCAATCTTTATTGGGCCGGATAATTGTATATCTTTATTACCGGCCCTGTTTCAATTTATCACCTGCTGCTTGTAATTCCAGATATTCGTTCAGTTAAGGTTTCTCTCGCAAACTTCAAGACTAGAACTTAGGTATTTGGCCTGAGCTTTAGAAGGAAACCTTAATTCCTGTTGTCAATCCATGAAAAGCTACATTTCCGATGTTTGTTGTGTTAGCATCAGAGAATCCTGTTCCTAAAGAAAGAACACGAGTTATTTGAATAGCTTGCAGGTATACGGACATCTCATAGGCAACATATATATCCAAATTCATGCAACAATTAACTAAATTCAATGGAGTATTCCAATTTAAGCCTCCTTTGAGATGAAAATTTTGGATCATGGCTCTGAAACTAGTGCTAGAAGTTAGACTTACATCGTCCTGTCCTGTGATAAATACTAGTTGATTTTGCCCAGTTGAGAATCTAGATCTTGAAATACCATATTTTGCGTTACCAAATAATCCAAAATTGCAAGGAAGCTTCCAAAATGCATCTAAACCTGCCACAAGGCCCACTGCTTTGGTGTTACAAAACAGTTCGATATCAGATCTTGAATCAAAAGGGACGTCCAAAATTAGTGTTGTACCAATGTATTCAATCTTTTCTTTGCTATTACTTTCATACCATTGAACACCGAAATTCGGTCTCATTGAAAAACAATCCCAAAGAGAGATTGTCCTACCCATGCAAATATTAGCTGCTTTGATTCCTATTGTTAAATCAGCACTAGCTTGAGTGGTATTAATTGAACTGATGGCATCCCATAAAGTATCGATCAATGTTCCATTGCCGGCTAATACAGAATCACTGCCTGAATTTTCAAAACGCGTGTACTCTCCATCGATATCCCATTCGTTTTCAAATAAAGTATATCTCGCGCCGATTCGATATCCTGGCCCATAATCGACATCCACATTTTGTAGAGAAAGATTATCGGGAACTAATCCCGGACCGAAAGGACCAAAAGGAAGATCTAGATTTGTTCTTGTTAGGGCATAGGCCATTCCTGTTGCTACTGGCTGCCAATAAAGAAAGTCTCCTCTGATAGAAAAGCTTCCCCGATACATTGTTGAATTGCAATAGCTATCATATTCAAGCGGCGAACAATAATTTTCTGTATCGATACAGTCTGCTTTAATAGATGCTGTGAATAGCAGGAGAATAATCTTTGAAAGAATCGCTGCCCTTGTTTGATTAAAATACAACATAAAAAATCCAAATTTAATTTTTCAAAACCGAGTTCAATGTATATTTAATCGTTTTTTATGAATAGATTTATTTTTTAGCAGCAAATATAAAAATGATGATGCCTCACAAATCATCAAAGACTATTGAATGAGTTTTATAAATTTTGATTGGGATATCATCTGAATATATCTTGAGTAAAATTCTTTAATTGAAGAAAACTTTAGCAAAATAGGTCATGGGATAATTTAGGGGAACTTTAATCTATAAGAAGTTTTTCTTTTAAAAAAAGCACACAGGTTCAAAAGCCATTTAAGCTACTTTGAGTGTGTAACGATCAGTGGTCAGGAATTATCTTAAGTAATTGTACGGCTGCTATTTCAAAATTTTTCT
>NZ_CCEJ010000020.1 GCF_000750955.1 Criblamydia sequanensis CRIB-18
GATACTAACAAAGTCGCTGAGCGCATCTTGCTAAAAGATGGAGGAAAAAATTATGAGAGATTCGATTCAGTTAAAAATCTTGCAAAAGAACTAAAGTTTACTCAAACAACTACAAAACACATGAATAATCCTAATCGATTTGTACCTCGACATATTCTTGCAGAAGCAATTTTAGTAGGAGAAAGAAGGGTAGATCCACAAAATGCAAAAGATACAATAAAAATTGTTCAGAATTTTGTTAAAAACAAAAAAAATTATGAACTAAACATAATTTATAAAGAAGCTGATAAAAGTATACTCCATTTTCACTACTGGTAAAGCAGGATATATGCTTAAGTTGATGATTGTTGAAGGCCAGCCTGAGAAATCAGGAAAAGTAAGTTATTATCAAGAAAACTATACTCTTGAATATGAAACTTCTCAAGTTTCCTCAGATAGAAGTCTTCTATTAATTTATGATACCCTAACTATATCATTTGATGAACATACTAGGAAATTTTTATCATTTGATGCCTATACTAACAAAAATGAATGGCTTATTAAAGAACATTTGAAAATACCGTTGTCTTATAAAACAGGGACGTTGGTTGTAAAAGAGGGATATGAAAACACTGATCGCTATTCGTTCAAATCAATTCCAGCGTATGAGTATTTAAAAGGAAGTATTTTAAAGATATCCTTTCAAAAAGAAGATTTAGATACAGAGTTTTATTTAGTATCAAAAGATTTGATAGTCGGAATTAGAAATCACTTAATAAGTTCGATGATTTTATTAAACCTAGAAGTTTGATTTTTACAAATGTCCTAATCGATGGGTTTAGATTATGAATGAGGAAAGTAAATTTAAATTATTGTAAGTAGCGATTTGGACTACAAAAAAATGGTTGTATTTTTGGAGTACGGCAAATCTTTAATTGCTATTTTAGATTGTGAAAAAGGGGAAGATGAATCAGTAATTCAAATAATACTTAACAATGAAGTTCTTAAATTTAAATATAGTGAGTTCGTTCATTTAAATAAAGCTTTTGAAAATTAAAAGAGGTTAATAAATAAACCTTTACTTCTTAAATATAAGAATGATTGAGATCAGTTGATAGATCCCTTTTGGATAAGAAACATTTGTTAATGATTTTTCCAAACGTCCTAATATGGAGGAATGACCATTTCTGAGGCACAAAAACTAAGAGCTCTGGGAAAGAAAAGAATCGATTCTCTCTAATGCAGTTGGCTTGCCTACTATCTTCATACACTCGATGACGATAAACTCATCCAATTCAGGGTGCTTGGGTTAACAAGAGGGTTGGAAATTGGCGCAAGCGTAGCCCTTGAATTAAATGACAAAGTCTATACCCCTATTCATGATGCTTTCGGTAATATCGTTACGCTCGTTCATCATTTACAACCAGTAGAGACGTATCGCTATACTGCCTTTGGGGAAACCGACTCCCTTCCTTCCTT
>NZ_CCEJ010000021.1 GCF_000750955.1 Criblamydia sequanensis CRIB-18
ATCCCCTTGATAGAGGAAGTTTGGAGTTTCACAAGCTATGCAAATGAAAATTTAAAAATTTTAGTCAAAAATCTATTACTCTCCAAATGATTTCAATGGATGGCAAATAATTAAATTTCATTAAACGAAAGAGCAAAAATTAAAATAGTACTGTTAGTAGAGTTAGTAGTTGTTTTAAAGCACTTAAGATTATCAAGCATAACTCCTACGTAAACCCACTCATTACGAATGGTAATTAATTCTTTAGAATCAGTTATACATTCTGCATTAAGATGGATTCGGATGCAACAATTCCAAAATTCATACTCAAATGTAATGCATAGCAATCAGAAAATTCAATTTCAGAACTCCCTTTTTCTTCTGGACACTCTATCAAAAGTCTAACTACATCTTGTTCTCCAGGTTTAGCCATCTGCGAAGCCTGCCGGGTCAGGAGTGATCCATCGGCCAATGTCTGGTTGATAGTAACGCCTGCCAAAATAATAGAGGCCTGACTCTTCATCAAAATGTTTAGCTATTAGTCCTATATTTTCTAATCAAATTTGAAGTCTTGATAATTTAAAAAATGCGAGATTGCTTTCAGAAATTTATAAACTCCATTTAATCTGGGTTTGGTGGAATTTCATTAGGTAATGGTTCTCTAGCATTCTTAATTTTTGATTCTGAAGAAGCTCCAAATTTTAAAAAATTTATTTTAGCTTTATTTAAACTTTCCTCATTTGCTCCCCCTTCATAATTAGGGTGGTTAAATTGAAAGTCGTCATCCTCCCACCGACAGACATCGCAAATTTCAAATGTGCCAGGGGGAGGATCTGATAAAGTGAGATAACCACAGCAAGGGCAAGCAAATAACTGATCCATTTTTTTCTTTAATTTCCATTTTGCCAATAGGCCGATCCCTGTTTTGGACGAAACATAGTCTTTGGTACACCATCTTTTGTATAAGCAACAAAAATATTTTTCTCAGAAAGGTACTTCAGAGTTTCTCCGTTTGGACGCATTTTCACCAAGGCGCCGGGATGGTCTTTTATTGTATGAGCAAGCTCCACATACTGTTTAGCATTTTGAATTTCCAAAAATTCACCTTTATGATCTTTCCAGTGTGAAAAAGCATTTTTTACAGAGTTCTTATTTTTAGTTGAAGACCAAATTTGTTTACTAACTTTTAATTCAGTATCAGCAACATTAATTCCATTTTTAACTAGGAGACGCTCAGCGACTTTGTTAGTATC
>NZ_CCEJ010000022.1 GCF_000750955.1 Criblamydia sequanensis CRIB-18
ATCATAGACCACAAGGCCCGGAGTATTTGTTGTAAAGTCCGGAATAGGGGTTGATGTGGGCGCTCCCGGACAATGATGTGGGGGCTCCCGGACAATTAAGGGTAAGCGTGAAGCTTTGGCTTGTCTCGCCGCAGTTGTTGGTCGCAGTAACTGTTACTAAGCTTGAGGAATCATCTTGAGGGTTAATTCCTGAAATCACACCTGTCACAGGATCAATAGAGAAGCCTAAAGGTAAGCCTGTCGCGCTAAATACAATAGGCGATGCGCCCACGGTATTTGTAAAGAAAGGAGAGACATCATAGACCACAAGGCCCGGGGCATCCGTTGTTAAGTCCGGAATAAGGGTTGATGTGGGGGCTCCCGGACAATTAAGGGTAAGCGTGAAGCTTTGGCTTGTCTCGCCGCAGTTGTTGGTCGCGGTAACCGTTACTAAGTTTGAGGAATCATCTTCAGGGTTAATTCCTGAAATCACACCTGTCACAGGGTCAATAGAGAAGCCTAAAGGCAAGCCTGTCGCGCTAAATACAATAGGCGATGCGCCCACGGTATTTGTAAAGAATGGAGAGACATCATAGACCACAAGGCCCGGCGCATCTGTTGTTAAGTCAGGAATAGGGGTGGATGTGGGGGCTCCCGGACACAGCAAGCTAAGTGTAAAAGGCTGGCTTGTAGATCCGCAAGTGTTCTCGGCTGTCACTGTCACAATAGTGACTATTCCTTCTTGCAAGTTAATGCCTGTAATCACACCTCCGATCGGATCAATAGAGCTTCCGATTGGCAAGCCGACAGCTGAAAATACAAGAGGCGAGGCGCCGACAGGGTTTGTAAAGAATGTTGATACGTCGTAGACATAAGCTCCGGGAGCTGTCGTTGAAAAATCAGGGATAGGGACTGAAGTTGGGACACCGCCCGGGCATTCAGGATTAAATGAAATTGTAAATGATTGAGCTACAAGTCCGCACCCGTTTTGCACAATCACAGTCACTAAGAAAATTTCGCTTACCTGAATATAAACGCCGTTAATGACGCCGGTTTCAGGGTCGATAGTTGTGCCGGGAGGCAGACCCGTCGCTGAAAACACAGCGTTCTCAGTGTTAGAAAAATATTGGGCCGTATCAATTGAATACGGACCGAAATCGGTTATAAAGGCGTTTGGTATGGGCGCTAAAATGCC
>NZ_CCEJ010000023.1 GCF_000750955.1 Criblamydia sequanensis CRIB-18
CTCGCGTAGATCAAAATATTGAGCCCTTTTCACCTTACTCTTAGCCAAATATTCTACATAGGCTGCAAAAATCTAAATAAGTCATCATTGCCTTAAGTTTTAGTGATTCTTTTCGTTTTCTTCCATTCGGGTAATTGTTCCATCCACACAAAGACCTACACCTGTAGCGATAAGAAACTTAGAGGCTGCTTGCGCGTAAGGATGCGGGATAAAACTTAAAAAATAACCGCAAAGAGAAGCGGTGATACCAATTGAAACTCTTATAGGCACTTTGACTTCATTTTCGTCTTCCATGCCATGATGCTCTGCTGATTTAGCCATCATTTCATAGTCGAGGTCGCAGGCTGCTTGATCAAACTCGATGTCATACAAATTGCATTGATAGAGATACAAAGCTCTATGGTTACGCTTTTTCCATGATTTCTTTAGATCCCTCTTAATCTGGCTGATTTCCCCTTTTTTAAAATGGGCACCTTGCTTCTTTGCTTCACTTTCAATAACGTCAATCAGGGAGTCTAAATCGATCTTTTTTTCTGTGTAACTTTCGATCTCAATGTTGATATCACACATGACATCAATAAGCTTTCCTTGCTCTAGCTTGTCGAGGTATCGCTTTGCTTTCTCATAGAGCTTTTCAAGTCTTACAATAAAGGCAACATCGTTTAGGTTGATATTCACTTCTTTTGATTGGCACTGATACTCGTAAGCGACGGCTAGTGAGGGAGCGAAAATACTGCCGGAGAAAAAAGCAACCGTTGTAGTACATAAAATAGAACTGCGGATGATCCTAGAAATGTGAAAATTTCCCACTGTAAAGCCTTTATTGTTTGTTTAGTTGATTCTAATTTAAGCAGACGATAAATTTTTGTTATCTGTACCGTGTAAATCCATGCCATAATCCATAAAAATATCAGGCATTCTAAACCTAAAATTATGTAGTTAATCATAATCTCTTGTCCTTGATATAGGATTTCCACCCTTTGTACTCTCGTCAGCTTCTG